>NZ_NBCN01000003.1:238504-422491 GCF_002099185.1 Streptomyces sp. CB03238
CAAGCGTGCAGCCGGCGCCTGGCGGCGAGGGCGGCGGCCTGCGTCCTACGGCCTTGGGGCGAGCCGGCGGCCTTGCGGGGCGAGCCTGCGGGCCGGCGTCCGGGCGCGAGACCGGCGGCCTGCGAGCCCAGCGGCCTGGGTCGGGGGCCGGCGAGCCACCGCCGACCGCCCCCGCGGCCGGCGCCGGTGAACCAGTGGTCTGCGGGCCTCCCGCCAGCCACCCAACCGCCCGGCCGCCCAGGCACCCATCCGCCCGGTCGCCGCCCAGCCGGCCGCCCAGCCGCCGGCGCGCTCGAAGCGGTCCAGTGGGCGGGGGCGGCAGGCCCTACAGGCGGCGGTCCAGGGCATCCAGTGCCCGGCGGGCGACGGACGAGCTGCGGACGAGGCCCCCCAGGGTCGTGACCCCGCGGGTGATGTCCGTGAACGCCCGCCACGCCGGGCGGAAGCCGGTGATCGTCGCGTGAAGCAGCCCCGGCCGCTTCTCGAACAGGGCGAGCATCCGCCGCCCGACCGCCATCTCCACGCCCAGCCCCGCCTTGATGGCGAACGCGTAGTTCAGCGCCTGGCGCCGCGCGTCCACGGCGTCGTTCGCCTCGGCGATCCGTACCGCCCACTCCCCCGCCAGCCGCCCGGAACGCAGCGCGAAGGAGATGCCCTCGCGGGTCCACGGCTCCAGCAGCCCGGCCGCGTCGCCGCACACCAGCACCCGCCCGCGCGACAGTGGCGAGTCGTCGCTGCGGCACCGCGTCAGGTGCCCCGACGAGATGGCGGGCTCGAACCCGGCGAGCCCGAGCCGGGCGATGAAGTCCTCCAAGTACCGCTTCGTGGCCGACCCCTCGCCCCGCGCCGAGATCACGCCCACGGTCAGCGTGTCGCCCTTGGGGAACACCCACCCGTAACTGCCCGGCATCGGCCCCCAGTCGATGAGCACCCGCCCCGCCCAGTCCTCCGCGACCGTCTGCGGAACCGGGATCTCCGCCTCCAGGCCGAGGTCGACCTGGTCCAGCTTGACCCCGACATGCGCGCCTATCCGGCTGGCACTGCCGTCCGCGCCGACGACCGCCCGCGCGAGCACGACCTCGCCGTCGGCCAGCACGACCGCGACCGTACGCCGGTCCGGCACCGCCGTGCCGTGCTGCTCCACGCGCGACACCGTCACGCCCGTACGCAGTTCGGCGCCCGCCTTCTGCGCCTGCTCGACCAGGCCCGCGTCGAACTCGGGCCGGTTGAGCAGCCCGAAGAGCATCCGCTTCGAGCGCCGCGTCCGGGCGAAACGGCCGTTCAGGGAGAACGTGACGGCGTGCACACGGTCGCGCAACGGCAGTTCGAAGCCCGGCGGCAGGGCGTCGCGCGACGGGCCGATGATGCCGCCGCCGCACGTCTTGTAGCGCGGCAGTTCCGCCTTCTCCAGCACCAGCACCCGGCGGCCCGCGACGGCCGCCGCGTAGGCCGCGGACGCTCCCGCCGGCCCCGCGCCGACCACGACGACATCCCACACCGGCGCGGAGTTCTCGTTACCGGCGTCTGCGTTCTCGCTGCTCACGATGTGCTTCTGCTCCTGATCCCGACGCGACCCATGGCCCATGCTTGTGATCGCATCCTACGGCGCGGGCCGCCGACACCCGTTGTGGGAGGATCGGACTCGCGTTCGCCGTACGCACATGACACACCACGTCAGTCCTCACGTCGCACCCACCAGGAGCGTGCCCATGACCGCCCACCCGACCCGGCCGATCCCGCCGATCGCCGAGACCGTCGCCTCCCTGATGCCCCGCGCGAAGGCGGAGCTCGCGGAACTGGTGGCGTTCCAGTCGGTGGCGGACCCGGCTCAGTTCCCGCCGAGCGAGTGCCGGGCCGCGGCGGCCTGGGTGGCGGACGCGCTGCGGGCGGAGGACTTCCAGGACGTGTCGGTGCTCGACACCCCGGACGGTTCGCAGTCGGTGTACGGCTACCTCCCTGGACCCGAGGGCGCGCCGACGGTGCTGCTGTACGCGCACTACGACGTGCAGCCGCCGCTCGACCTGGCCGGCTGGGTCACCCCGCCGTTCGAGCTGACCGAGCGGGAGGACGGCCGCTGGTACGGGCGGGGTGCCGCCGACTGCAAGGGCGGCTTCATCATGCACCTGCTCGCGCTGCGCGCCCTCAAGGCGAACGGCGGGATACCGGTCGGCGTCAAGGTGATCGTCGAGGGTTCGGAGGAGCAGGGTACGGGCGGCCTGGAGCGGTACGCGGAGGCGCACCCCGAGCTGCTCGCCGCGGACGCGATCGTGATCGGTGACGCCGGGAACTTCCGGGCGGGTCTGCCGACCGTCACGGCGACGCTGCGCGGGATGACGATGGTGCGGGTCACGGTGGACACGCTGCAGGGCAACCTGCACTCGGGGCTGTTCGGCGGGGCCGCGCCGGACGCGCTGGCGGCGCTCATCCGCGTACTGGACTCGCTGCGGGGCGAGGACGGTTCGACCACGGTCGACGGGCTGGTGGCCGAGGGTGAGTGGCAGGGCCTGCAGTACCCGGAGGAGGACTTCCGCGGGGACGCCAAGGTGCTCGACGGGGTGGGGCTGATCGGTCATGGCTCGGTCGGCGACCGGCTGTGGGCGCGCCCGGCCGTCACGGTCATGGGCATCGACTGCCCGCCGGTCGTCGGCGCCACGCCGTCCGTCCAGGCCGGCGCCCGCGCTCTGATCAGCCTGCGGGTGCCGCCGGGCCAGGACGCCGCCGAGGCGACGAAGCTGCTGACCGCGCACCTGGAGGCGCACACGCCGTGGGGCGCGCGGGTGTCGGTGGAGCAGGTGGGACAGGGCCAGCCGTTCCGCGCGGACGTCACGAGCCCGGCGTACACGTCGATGGCGGAGGCGCTGCGGGCGGCGTACCCGGGTCAGGAGATGCAGGTCGCGGGTATGGGCGGGTCGATCCCGCTGTGCAACACGCTGGCGGCGCTCTACCCGGACACCGAGATCCTGCTGATCGGTCTGAGCGAGCCGGAGGCGCAGATCCACGCGGTGAACGAGAGCGTGTCGCCGGACGAGCTGGAGCGCATGTCGGTCGCGGAGGCGCTGTTCCTGGCGAACTACGCGGCTTCCGGGCGGGGTTGAGCCGAGAGCGGATCTGCTCACGGCAGAGGGGGCGGCGGCGGACGGGCGCCGGTGCGTACGTTCGCGGCATGACCATGAACGTGGATGTCATCGACGTACGGCCGCCCCGGCTGCTCATGCTCCGTTTCCCGATCGGCCAGGCGTATCTGTGGTGCGACGGGGACGGCGACGACCTGACCCTGATCGACGCGGGGTGGGCGGGCGCGGCGCCGCAGATCGAGGCGGCGGTACGGAGCCGGCGCCTCCGCCCGGAGAACCTGCGCCGCATCGTGCTCACCCACGGCCACCGCGACCATGTGGGTGCGGCGGGTGAGCTGGCCGAACGGTACGGGGCCGAGGTGCTGGCGCACGCCCTGGACGCGCCGGTCGTCCGCGGCGAGGCGCCGGTCCCCGACCCCGTCCTGCTCGACTGGGAGGTGCCGCTGTACGAGCACGGGCTGACGGTTCCGGTGGCGCCGCCGACGCGGGTGGACCGCGAGCTGGGGGACGGGGACGAGCTGGGTTTCGGCGACGGGGCGCGGGTGGTGCACACGCCGGGTCACACGGACGGTTCGATCGCGGTCCACCTGCCGCGCCACGGCGTGCTGTTCACCGGCGACACGGTGGCGTCGGTCGGGCAGGTGGCGCTGGGCGTGTTCCACGTGGACCGGGAGCGGGCCGAGGCGTCGATGCGGCGGCTGGCCGCGCTGGCACCGGAGACGGTGTGTTTCGGCCACGGGGACCCGCTGACGCGGGACGCGGCGGCGGTGCTGCGGGCGGCGGCGGACCGGGACGCCGCCGTCGCCACGACCGTACGGCCGTAGGGAGCCACCACCGCTCCACGCGAGACCGTGGCGTGCGCGCCTCAGCCGACCGGAACGCCGGCCTCGAGGTTCAGCACGGTGCCGCGTTCGCGGGCGCGCAGGGCCCAGCGGAGCCGTTCGTAACGGACCGGGGGCAGCATCCCGGACGCCTCGCCCTCGGTGACGAACCGCCAGCCGCGCAGCTCGGCGCCCGGCAGCAGGACGCGCCGGGCCTGGGCGGCGGTGAGCCGGCCGCCGTCGAAGAGGAACCGGAGGCCGCCGTAGCCGGGCGGCCGGGGCGGTTCCCAGTCGACGAGCAGGAGCCTGGGCACGGCGTCCAGTTCGAGCCCTATCTCCTCGGCGACCTCCCGCATCCCGGCGCGGGCGGGCGGTTCGCCGCGTTCGACGACCCCGCCGGGGAACTCCCAGCCGGGCTTGTAGGTGGGGTCGACGAGCAGCACGCGGTCCTGCTCGTCGAAGAGGAGGACCCCGGCGGCGAGGGTCTCGCCGGTCGGCTCCGGCGTCTGCACGATCCCGCACGCGCCGGCCGCCCCGCTGCGTACCGCCTCGGCGATGGCCCGGGCGGTCTCGGACGGGGTGAGGCGGCTGTTGTCGACGGCGTGGGCGTCTGTGGCCAGCCAGCCGCCGAGCGCCGCGCGGTACGGCTCGATGTGGTCGTACGCCCATTGCCGGACCCGCTCGTTGCCCTCCGGGTCGTCCTCGAGGTCCTCGCGAGCGGCGATACGTCCGCGCAGTATCGTTTCATCCGGCGTCAGAAGCACATGGTGTACGGCGATGCGACGGGAGGCGAGCCCGCCGAAGATCTCGTCGCGGTACTCCTGGCGCAGCAGCGTCATCGGCACCACCAGCACCCCGCCGACCTCGGCGAGCATCGCGGCGGCGGCGTCCACGACCATGCGCCGCCACATCGGCAGGTCCTGGTAGTCGGCCACCTCGGCGAGCCGCTTCTGCGGCAGCAGGTAACGCAGCGCCCCACCGATGATCTCGGGGTCGTAGACGGTGCTGTTCGGGATCAGATCGATCAGCTCGCGCGCGGCACTGGTCTTGCCGGCACCGAACGCACCGTTGATCCAGACGATCACGGTTCCCCCTCCTCCGTAGCCCCCAGTGGCTTGCCCGCAACACCCTGCCACGGAAACCCGCCGGGGTATGCGGGTGGCTGATCGCGCACGGAACTGTGGCCGGGCTGTTGCGCTTTCACGACCTCGGGCGGGGCAACGGAAACGTCTCACTGTACGAAGAGATGCCTGCGCGAGCCGTAACACTCCCGGGCGGGGTGTCGTTGGAGCAGGCGAGGGACAGGGGGTGCGCAATGACACGCACGGTGCTGGAGAGGTTTCCGGCGGGAGGTCCGCGTGGCTCGTGGCCGGCGGAGGAGTTCGCCCGGGCACGCCGGGACGAGGGCCTGGCGGCGGAGGTCGTCATGGACATCGACGCGGACGCGTTCCTCGTGATCGTCCCCCAGCCCCGCCCCCCGAAGCCCCGGGTCCCGGCCCCCACACACTGACGCGCTCCATCGGCCCGTGCGGGACCTCATGAGCGCCGCCCGGCACGGGACGGCCGGCGGCCCCGCACTCCGCCGGGCCCGTCTGCCCGTCGGCCCCATCGGCCCCTGGGCCCCATGGACGCCCGCCCGGCCCGGCGGCCCTGCATTCGCTCAGCCCCGTCGGCCCGTGGGGCTGTAAGGCCGTCGGGCTCCCCGGCACCCGTGCACGTCGGGGGCGGCGTCCCGGCGCGTCAGACGGTGGAGGTGGCCGCCGCGCGGTTGCGGGTGGGCGGGGTGGCCGCGGCGGCGGCGCCGAGGAGGCCGGCGTCCGTGCCGGTGAGGGCCGGGGCGACGGTGAGGCGCTGGACGAAGGAGAGCGTGGCGTAGTCGCGCAGGGACCGCCGCAGCGGGGCGAACAGGACGTCGCCGGCGCCCGCGACTCCGCCGCCGATCACCGCGATGTCGATCTCGACCAGCGTCGCGGTGGCGGCTATCCCGGCCGCCAGCGCCTGGGCGGCGCGTTCGAAGGACGCGGTGGCGACCGGGTCCCCGGCGCGGGCCGAGGCAGCCACCGCGGCGGCCGTGGTGTCGCCGTCGGGCCCGGGGCGCCAGCCGTTCTCCAGGGCGCGGCGGGCGATGTTGGGGCCGCTGGCGATCCGCTCGACGCAGCCGCGCGCCCCGCACGGGCACGGGTCGCCGTCCAGGTCGACGCTGATGTGGCCGATGTGACCGGCGTTGCCGGTCGGACCGGTGTGCAGGCGGCCGCCCAGCACCAGCCCGCCGCCGACGCCGGTGGAGACCACCAGGCACAGCGCGTTGTCGTAGCCGCGGGCGGCGCCCTGCCAGTGCTCGGCCGCCGTCATCGCCACGCCGTCGCCGACCAGCTCCACGGGCAGGCAGCCGCCGGTGGCCCGCCGTACCCGCTCGACGAGGGGATAACCGCGCCACCCGGGTACGTTGACGGGGCTGACCGTGCCCGCCGAGGCGTCCACCGGGCCCGCGCTGCCGATGCCGACGGCGCCGACGCCCGGCCACAGCGGTGACGCCGCGAGCTCGGCGAGGACCGCCTCGACGGCGCCCATCACCGTCTCGCCGTCCTCGCGCGCCGGGGTCGGCCGCTGCACCCGCAGCAGAATGCCGCCGCTGCCGTCCACCAGCGCGCCGGCGATCTTGGTGCCGCCTATGTCCAGCGCGGCGACGAGGTCGGAATGCATCGGTGTCGGATCCCCCGGTGAGAGCGTAAAGGCCCACGAACGACTGGCGGACCAGCGGTTTCGCGGCCTCGTTCAAGAGCGGTTCAAGAACCGTCCACCTCAGTCTCCCCTGCCCTGACAACGTTGTCCAGGCCCTATGCTCGACGCCACAGCCTTGCACACCCACCCGCACGCCGGACGACGAACGACAGGACAGCGCACTGTGGCCGAGACCGCCCGCCACCCCGCCCACCGCTACGGCAACCGGCCGACCATGAAGGACGTGGCCGCCCGCGCGGGCGTCGGGCTCAAGACCGTCTCCCGCGTGGTCAACGGCGAGGCGGGCGTCACGCCCGACACCGAGCGCCGCGTCCAGGAGGCCATCGAGGCGCTCGGCTTCCGCCGCAACGACAGCGCGCGGGTGCTGCGCAAGGGCCGTACGGCCTCCATCGGCCTGGTCCTGGAGGACCTCGCCGACCCGTTCTACGGCCCGCTCAGCCGCGCCGTCGAGGAGGTCGCCCGGGCGCACGGCGCGCTGCTCATCAACGGTTCAAGCGCCGAGGACCCGGACCGAGAGCAGGAGCTGGCCCTGGCACTGTGCGCCCGCCGCGTCGACGGGCTGATCGTGATCCCCGCCGGTACCGACCACCGATACCTGGAGCCGGAGATCCGGGCGGGCGTCGCCACGGTCTTCGTGGACCGCCCGGCCGGGCGGATCGACGCGGACGTGGTGCTGTCCGACAGCTTCGGCGGTGCCCGCGCGGGCGCCGCGCACCTGATCGCGCACGGGCACCGCCGGATCGGTTTCATCGGCGACCAGCCGCGCATCCACACCGCCGTGGAGCGGCTGCGGGGCTACCGCGCGGCGATGGAGGACGCCGACCTGGCGGTGGACGACGCCTGGGTGTCGCTGGGCTCGACGGAACCGGAGCGGGTACGGGAGGCCACGGCCGCGATGCTCTCCGGCCCGGAACCGGTGACGGCGGTCTTCGCGGGCAACAACCGGGTGACGGTGACCGTCGTACGGGAACTGGCCGGGCGGGACCGGCCGGTGGCGTTCGTCGGCTTCGACGACATCGAGCTCGCCGACCTGCTGGGCATCACGGTGATCGCGCAGGACGCCGCCGCGCTGGGGCGCACGGCGGCGGAGCGGCTGTTCCGGCGGCTGGACGGCTTCGACGACGCCCCGGCGCGGACCGTCCTGGACACGGTGCTGATCCCGCGCGGCTCGGGCGAGATCCCGCCGTCCTCCTGAGGAAGGGTCAGCAGACGGGGAGTCCGGGCACCGGCTGGTCGTTGTCGCCGCCCTGGATGTAGACGTCGCTGACGTACACACCGGTGTTGCCGCTGTCGTCGTCGGTCCGGCCCCACCAGACGTTGGTCCACTCGCCGTGGGTCTCCCGGCGGCCGAGGTTCGCCTGGCAGTAGAAGTAGTTGGTGCCCGCGTTGAGGATGCCGGCCTCGCTGCCGTCGGCCCGGTAGGACTTCGCGGTGCGCCAGACCTGGCAGTTGTACTTGCCGCCGCCTATGGAGTGGCAGACGGGCGCGGGCTCGCCCCCGCCGCCGGTCGTTGTCGTGGAGCCGCCGCCCGTACCGGAACCACCGCCGGTGGACCCCGATCCGGAGCCGGAGCCGGAGCCCGAGCCCGGTCCGGAGCCCGATCCCGTCGTGCCCGATGCGCCGCCGGTTCCGGTGGAAGCGCCTCCGTCCGTGCCGCCGCCGGCGGCCGGGGCGGAGGCGCGCGGCTTGTCCGCCGCCGTGGAGGACTTCAAGGGCGCCGGCGCGGAGGCGGACGGCTTGGCGGTGGGCGTCGCGCGTGACGCGGAGGGGACGGGGACGAGCGGGCGGCCCGGCTCCGGGCTCCCGCTGCGGTCGCCCTGCCGACCGGCCAGTTCCTGACCGGTCGGCACCTTGTCGCCGCCCATGAAGGCGTACGTCACGCCTCCCCCGGCCAGCAGAACGGCCACCGCCGCCACCGCGACGAGGACCCTGGCGCGGCTCTTGCGCCGCCCTACGGGGGCTCCGGGAACCGCCTGGGCCGGCGGAGCCGCTGGAGCGGCCGAAGCGACCGGCGCCGCCGGGCCGAAGCCCTGCGGCTGGTGCGGCAGGACGGTCCGCTCGGTCGGTACGTAGCCGGGAGCAGCGGGCCCGGGTTCACGCCCCTCCGCGACCTCCGCCAGGAGCCGCGCCGCACTCGCCGCGTCCGGCCGCCGCGCCGGGTCCTTGTCCATCAGCTGCCGCAGTACGGGTCCGAGGGCGCCCGCCCGCCGCGGTTCGGGCAGCGGGTCGGCGACGATCGCGGTGAGCGTCGACCACGTCGACGTACGCCGGAAGGGCGAGGCGCCCTCGACCGCCGCGTACAGCGTGGCGCCCAGCGCCCAGATGTCGGACGCCGGGGCCGGCTCCTGGCCCTGCGCCCGCTCGGGGGCCAGGTAGTCGAGCGAGCCGACGATCTCGCCGCTGCGCGTGAGGTGGGTGGTGGAGCCGTCACCGGGGTCGTCCATGGCGGCGATGCCGAAGTCGGTGAGGACGACCCGGCCCCCGCGGTCCAGCAGCACGTTGCCGGGCTTGACGTCGCGGTGGAGCACGCCGACCGCATGCGCGGCGTCGAGCGCCTCCAGCACCTTGGCGCCGATGGCGGCGGCCTCGCGCGGGTCCATGACGCCGCGCTCGGCGAGGACGTCGTCCAGGGAGGGCCCGTCGATGAGCTCCATGACGATGACCGGGCGGCCCTGGTGGTCGGCGACGTCGTGGACGGAGATGACCCCGGGGTGGCGCACCCGCGCGGCGGCCCGAGCCTCGCGCTGCATCCGCAGCCGCAGGTCGGCCAGCTCGTGGCCGGAGGAGTCCGTGTACGTACGGAGTTCCTTGAGCGCCACCTCGCGGCCGAGGACCTCGTCGACGGCGCGCCAGACGACGCCCATGCCGCCGCGGCCGAGCTGCCGGATCACCCGGTAGCGCCCGGCGATCAGTTCGTTCTCCCCCGAAGACACCGCTGCCCCGTTCCCTGTGTCGTGTTCCCGTCCGAACGCGTACAGAGTACGGGGCAGCTGTGACAGCGCCCGCAGGCGCTGGGCTTATTGGGCGGTGGCCGTCAGGTCGCCGCGGCGCGGGGCGGCGAAGCCGTCGAGGTCCGCGCGGGTCAGTCCGGTGAGGCGGGCGACCTCGTCGGTGTCGAGGGCGCCGCAGTCGATGCCGCGCAGCAGGTAGGAGCTGAGGGCCTTGGCGGTGGCGGGCTCGTCCATGACGTCGCCGCCGGCGTGGTTGGCGTACGCGGCCAGGCGGGCTGCGGCCTGCTCGAAGCCTTCCCGGTAGAAGGCGAAGACGGCGGCGTACCGGGTCGGCAGGTGGCCGGGGTGCATGTCCCAGCCCTGGTAGTAGGCGCGGGCCAGGGCGCGGCGGGTGAGGCCGTAGTGCAGGCGCCAGGCGTCGTGGACCTTCTCGGTGGTGCCGACCGGCAGGACGTTGGTGGAGCCGTCGGAGACGCGTACGCCGGTGCCGGCGGCGGCGACCTGCATGATCGCCTTGGCGTGGTCGGCGGCCGGGTGGTCGCTGGCCTGGTAGGCGGCGGAGACGCCCAGGCAGGCGCTGTAGTCGAAGGTGCCGTAGTGCAGGCCGGTGGCGCGGCCCTCGGCGGCGTCGATCATGCGGGCGACGGTGGCGGTGCCGTCGGGCGCGAGGATGGCCTGGCTGGTCTCGATCTGGATCTCGAAGCCGAGGCGGCCGGCGTCGAGGCCGTGGGCCTTCTCGAAGGCCTCCAGGAGCCGTACGAAGGCGCTGACCTGCTCGGCGTAGGTGACCTTGGGGAGGGTGAGGACGAGGCCGTCGGGCAGGCCGCCGGCCTCCATCAGGCCGGTGAGGAAGATGTCGGTGGTGCGGATGCCCCGGTCGCGTACGGCGGCCTCCATGCACTTCATGCGGATGCCCATGTACGGGGCGGCCGTGCCCTGCGCGTACGCCTCGGAGATCAGGCGGGCGGCGCGGGCGGCGTCGCTGTCCTCGTCCTTGCCGCCGTACCCGTCCTCGAAGTCGACGCGGAGGTCCTCGATGGGCTCGCGCTCCAGCTTGGCCCGTACGCGCGCGTGGACGTCGTCGGCGAGCTCCTCCGAGAGGCCGAGGACGGCGGCGAGGGAGGCGGCGTCGGGGGCGTGCTCGTCGAGCATGGCGAGGGCCTGGTCGCCCCAGGAGCGGATGGTTCCGGCGTCGAAGGCGTCGCCGGGCACGTACACGGTGTGGACCGGCTGGCGGGTGCCGGGGTCGCCCGGGTAGCGGCGCGCGAGCTCCTCGTCGACCGAGACGAGGGAGGCGCTGATGCCCTCGCTGACCGCGCCGGCGAGGCTCGTTGCCACCTTCTCCTGCTGACCCATTCCCACACCCTCCAGATTTCCACTACACGGAATCAACAATCCGTATGGTGAAGTTAATGGGTGGTCGTGACATGCGTCAATGGTCACCCCAACGGCGCGGGGCCGCGCGGTGGAGTTCACCGCACGGCCCCGGGGGCGGAGAGACGTCGCAGGTCAGCCCTTGCGGGACTTGATCTCCTCGGTCAGCTGCGGCACGACCTGGAAGAGGTCGCCGACCACGCCGTAGTCGACGAGGTCGAAGATCGGGGCCTCGGCGTCCTTGTTGATGGCCACGATGGTCTTCGAGGTCTGCATGCCCGCGCGGTGCTGGATCGCGCCGGAGATGCCGGAGGCGATGTACAGCTGCGGGGAGACCGACTTGCCGGTCTGGCCGACCTGGTTGGAGTGCGGGTACCAGCCGGCGTCCACGGCGGCGCGCGAGGCGCCGACGGCGGCACCGAGGGAGTCGGCGAGGGCCTCGATGATCGCGAAGTTCTCGGCGCCGTTGACACCGCGGCCGCCGGAGACCACGATCGCGGCCTCGGTCAGCTCGGGGCGGCCGGTCGACTCGCGCGGCGTGCGGGAGACGACCTTGGTGCCGGTGGCCTTCTCGGAGAACGAGACGGACAGGGCCTCGACGGCGCCGGCGGCCGGGGCGGCCTCCACGGGGGCCGAGTTCGGCTTGACCGTGATGACCGGGGTGCCCTTGGAGACACGGGACTTGGTGGTGAAGGAGGCGGCGAACGCGGACTGCGTGGCCACCGGGCCCTCGTCGCCGGCCTCGAGGTCGACGGCGTCGGTGATGATGCCGGAGCCGATGCGGACCGCCAGGCGGGCCGCGATCTCCTTGCCCTCGGCGGAGGACGGGACGAGCACGGCGGCGGGCGATACGGCCTCGTACGCGGCCTGGAGCGCGTCCACCTTCGGTACGACGAGGTAGTCGCCGAACTCGGGGGCATCGGCGGTGAGCACCTTGACCGCGCCGTGCTCGGCGAGCGTGGCGGCGGTGGCCTCGGCGCCGGAGCCGAGGGCGACGGCGACCGGCTCGCCGATGCGGCGGGCGAGGGTCAGCAGCTCCAGGGTGGGCTTGCGGACGGCGCCGTCCACGTGGTCGACGTAGACGAGAACTTCAGCCATGGGACTTCAATCTCCTGCGATGCGAAGAGTCTGGGGGCGGTGAGTGGCTCGCGCGAGCCTCAGATGCTGTGCTGGCCCGGGGGCAACCCCCGGACCCCCGGCAACTAGATGAACTTCTGGCTCGCGAGGTACTCGGCCAGCTGCTTGCCGCCCTCGCCCTCGTCCTTGACGATCGTGCCGGCCGTGCGGGCCGGACGCTCCGCCGCCGAGTCGACCGTGGTCCAGGAGCCCTCGAGGCCGACCTCGTCGGCGTCGATCTCCAGGTCCTCCAGGTCCAGGGACTCCACCGGCTTCTTCTTGGCGGCCATGATGCCCTTGAAGGACGGGTAGCGGGCCTCGCCCGACTGGTCCGTCACGGACACGACGGCCGGCAGGGACGCCTCCAGCGCCTCGGACGCGGTGTCGCCGTCACGGCGGCCCTTGACGGTGCCGTCCTCGACGGAGACCTCCGACAGGAGGGTGACCTGCGGGACGCCCAGGCGCTCGGCGAGGATCGCCGGCAGGACGCCCATGGTGCCGTCGGTGGACGCCATGCCGCAGATGACCAGGTCGTAACCGGTCTTCTCGATCGCCTTGGCGAGCACCAGCGAGGTGGCCATGACGTCCGAGCCGTGCAGGTCGTCGTCCTCGACGTGGACGGCCTTGTCGGCGCCCATGGACAGCGCCTTGCGCAGCGCGTCCTTGGCGTCCTCGGGGCCGACGGTCAGCACGGTGATCTCCGCGTCGTCGGCGTCGTCGGCGATCTGCAGCGCCTGCTCGACCGCGTACTCGTCCAGCTCCGACAGCAGGCCGTCGACGTCGTCGCGGTCGACGGTCAGGTCATCGGCGAAGTGCCGGTCGCCGGTGGCGTCGGGCACGTACTTCACACAGACAACGATCCTCAAGCTCACGCCGGCTCTCCTACACATCGTCATAACTGGGCTGCCTTGTTGCACGCAGCATAGGCGCCTGATGGGACGGTTTCCGCTTGGGGCGGTGGACGCCCCTCACGAAATATTACTCGTCAGTACACCCATTGCTTTCCCGGTAAGCAAGCGCTTTGAACTGTGACCTTGCCAACGCTCCGTAACCGGAATCTCCCGGCCGCCGGCTCAGTCGCGCAGAGCGTTGAAGCGGCCCTCGTGGTACAGCAGCGGACGGCCCGCGCCGTCCGGGTCACCGGCGACGACCTCGGCCACCATGAGGCGGTGGTCACCGGCCGGGACACGGGCGACGACCCGGCACACCAGCCAGGCGAGTACGCCGTCGAGCACCGGTACGCCCTCCGGGCCCGCACGCCAGCGGGTCGGCGCGCCGAAGCGGTCCGCGCCACTGCGGGCGAAGGTGGCCGCCAGGTCCCGCTGGTGCTCGCCGAGGATGTGGACGCCGACGTGGTCGGCCTCGGCGAGGACGGGCCAGCTGGAGGAGGAGGTCCCTACGCCGAACGAGATCATCGGGGGTTCGGCGGAGACCGAGGTGAGTGAGGTGGCGGTGAAGCCGACGGGCCGCTCCCCCTGTGCGGTGATCACGGCGACGCCCGCCGCGTGCCGCCGGAAGACGGAGCGGAGCAGGTCGGGCGTGGCGGGCCGGGAAGCCCCGGCGGCACGGGACGCCCCGGCGGCACGGGCAGTTCCAGCGGCATGGGAAGTGGCGAGGTCGGGCGAGACCGTCATGGAAGGGTCCTTCTGCGGATGGCGCGGGGAGGTGATCCGTGGTTGCTCAGACACCCGGACAGCGCGCGCTCGCGTCGCGGGCCAGGTCGGCAGTGGCCCGCCCATGAAGAAGGAGTTCCTGGGTCACGGCGTCAGCCTGACGAGGGATGGCATGCACAGTCAAGGGCGTCCCGGGAAGTGGGAGATGCGTCACGGCTCGTCACATGGCGTGTCCGAGCGCGACGATGACGTCGGCCTTGCGGGGCTGTCCGACCGCCTTGCGGACGATCCGGCCCTCGCGGTCGAGCACCAGCACGGTGGGGGTCTTCACGATCTCCAGCTCGCGTACGAGGCCGAGGTGGAGCTCGGCGTCGATCTCGACGTGGACCACGCCGTCGACCATCGCCGCGACCTCCGCCAGGGTGCGCCGGGTCGCGCGGCACGGCTGGCAGAAGGCGCTGGAGAACTGCACGAGCGTCGCCCGCTCCCCCAGCTCCGCACCCAGCTCGCCCGCACCGAGCGCTCTTCCGTGCACCTGCACCCCGGTCTCCCGTTCTCTCCCGCGTTCTCTTCCGTGATGACGCCGTCAAGGTGCAGCGCGCCGGAGGCGCGCGAGATTCCCGGCACGCCCTTGAAACGCCTCACCGGCGGACGTGACGTGATGAGAATCTCGCTGTCCGGAGTCGTCAGGACTGGCCTGTACGGCGCACATGGTGCACGATCGGCCCAATGCCGGATACCTACGGCTGCGTAACTTCTGGGGGAGAAGCCTCCCCAGGGATTGAAGAAGGGTCTTCTTCCAGATGGCAGAACTCGTCTATCGGCCGGTCATCGGCGCCGCCCTCACGATGTTCAAGGCGCTCGACCTGAAGATCGACACTCAGGGTTCGGAGAACATCCCGCGCACCGGCGGGGCGGTGCTGGTCAGCAACCACATCAGCTATCTGGACTTCATCTTCTCCGGCCTGGCGGCGCTGCCGCAGAAGCGCCTGGTCCGGTTCATGGCCAAGGACTCGGTGTTCCGGCACAAGATCTCCGGTCCGCTGATGCGCGGTATGAAGCACATCCCGGTCGACCGCGAGCAGGGCGAGGCGGCCTACCACCACGCGCTGGAGTCCCTGCGCGCGGGCGAGATCATCGGAGTCTTCCCCGAGGCGACCATCTCGCAGTCGTTCACGCTCAAGAGCTTCAAGTCGGGCGCCGCGCGACTGGCGCAGGAGGCCGGCGTACCGCTGATCCCGATGGCCCTGTGGGGCACCCAGCGGCTGTGGACCAAGGGGCGGCCGCGCAACTTCAAGCGCAGCCACATCCCGGTGACGATCCGGGTGGGCGAGCCGGTGGAGGCGCCGACCGACCAGTACGCGGGCGCGATCACCCGGCGGCTGCGCGAGCGGGTGCAGGAGCTGCTCGAAGCGGCGCAGCGCGCCTACCCCGTACGCCCCAAGGACGCGAGCGACACCTGGTGGGTCCCGGCACACCTCGGGGGCACCGCCCCGACCCCGGCCCAGGTCCGCGAAGCCGGCTGACCGGCATCCCGGCCCCCGACGGGGCTGGACCGCCGCACCGACGCACGCGACCACCCCGGCCACGGCCCGCCCGGCCGGGGTGACCCGGGGGCACGCCGCCACACCGGACGCCACCGACCGTCCCGGACACCGCCCGCCACCCCGGGCGAGCCCCCGCGCCGATACGCCGCCACCCCGGACACGGGCCATCTGCCTCCGGCTGAGCCGACGGCGCGGGGCGCCGCCACCCCGGGCAACGGCCACCCGCCCCCGGCGGGCGGAACTGGTTCGGCTTCTACAGGCCCGTGGGGAGCGTCCTGTCCAGGTGGGGCCGGTCCCGGGCGGCCTTCAGGGCGCCCAGACACGCCGGATGCGGTGCGGCGTACAGCAGCGGGTGGTCCACGTCATCGGACTCAGGCCGTACGGGGAACGCCAGCTGCTCACGGTCGGCCCTGAACTGCGCGTCCACGCCCGGCTTGTTGCCGCGCGGATCCTGCCGCACCCACCCACCCCGACCCGGCAACTTCACCGCGACCAGACCGTGCACCACCTCGAACCGCTGATAGCACAGGGCGGTGGGGATGGACCGGGCGCGCAGCAGCGCCGCCAGCGCGTGAGCCTTGGCGTAACAGATCCCGGTGCGCTGCTCCAGTACGTCGGAGGCGCGCCAGGTGACGCGTGGATCGTCGGCGTCCATCGAATGCGGAATGGTGTCGCGTACGAACTCGAAGGCGGCCTTTGCGTATGAGTATGCGTCACCATGCTCGGCAGCGAGCCGGTTCACGACCTCGCGGACGCGCGGGTGCTCATGGTCGATGACCTCATCTGCCGCCAGATACGCCGACAGTTCAGGGACTTGCTGGATCAGTTCCATGAGCGTTGACCATAGGGATGCGGCCGATCGGAGTCAATCAATTTCCGGTCGACCGCATACCTATGCAGGCACAGTCAGTGCGCCATCTCTCCCTTCAGCGCCAGGACGAACGCGTCCACGTCGTCCTCCGTGGTGTCGAAGGAGCACATCCAGCGCACATCGCCGGCCGCCTCGTCCCAGAAGTAGAACCGGAACCGCTCCTGCAGCCGCCGCGTCACCTCGTGCGGCAGCCGCGCGAACACCGCGTTCGCCTGGACCGGGTAGAGGATCTCCACGCCGTCCACGGCGCGCACGCCCTCCGCGAGCCGCTGCGCCATCGCGTTGGCGTGCCGGGCGTTGCGCAGCCACAAGTCCTTGGCGAGCAGCGCCTCGAACTGCACCGACACGAAACGCATCTTGGAGGCGAGCTGCATCGACATCTTGCGCAGGTGCTTCATATGGCTCACCGCGTCCGGGTTGAGCACGACCACGCACTCGCCCATGAGCATGCCGTTCTTCGTCCCGCCGAACGACAGGACGTCCACGCCGACCGCGTTGGTGAACGCCCGCATCGGTACGTTCAGCGAGGCGGCCGCGTTGGCTATCCGGGCACCGTCGAGGTGCACCTTCATGCCCAGGCCGTGGACGTGCTCGACGATGGCGCGGATCTCGTCGACCGTGTAGACGGTGCCCAGCTCGGTGTTCTGGGTGATCGAGACGACCTGCGGCATGGCGCGGTGCTCGTCGTCCCAGCCGAACGCCTGCCGGTCGATCAGCTCGGGCGTCAGCTTGCCGTCCGGGGTCGGGACGGTCAGCAGCTTCAGCCCGGCCATGCGCTCCGGCGCGCCGCCCTCGTCCACGTTGATGTGCGCGGTCTCGGCACAGATGACCGCGCCCCAGCGGTCGGTCAGCGCCTGGAGGGCGGTGACGTTGGCACCGGTGCCGTTGAACACCGGGTAGGCCTCGGCGGTCGGGCCGAAGTGGCTGTGCATCACCCGCTGGAGGTGCTCGGTGTACACGTCCTCGCCGTAGGAGACCTGGTGGCCTCCGTTGGCGAGGGCGAGGGCGGCGAGGATCTCGGGGTGGGCGCCCGCGTAGTTGTCGCTGGCGAAGCCCCGTACGTTCGGGTCGTGACGGCGCCGCGCATCTGTCCGGGTGGTGCTGGGTGTCACGGCTTGGGGGTCAGCCACAGGCGCTGTCCATTCACTTCCGGGGCGGGCTTGTCCCAGATGCCGGCGATCTCGTCGGCCAGATCCTTGACGTCCGTGAAGCCCGCGAACTTCGCGTTCGGGCGCTCGGCGCGCATGGCGTCGTGCACCAGAGCCTTCACGATCAGGATCGTAGCCGCGGCCTTCGGCCCCTCCTCGCCGCCCGCCTTGCGGAAGGCGTCGCCGAGCGCGAGCGTCCACGCCTCGGCCGCGGCCTTGGAGGCGGCGTACGCGGCGTTCCCGGCGGTCGGCTTGCTGGCGCCCGCCGCGCTGACCAGAACGTAGCGGCCGCGGTCACTGCGCAGCAGCCCGTCGTGGAAGGCGAGCGAGGTGTGCTGGACCGTACGGATCAGCAGCTTCTCCAGCAGGGTCCAGTCGGCGAGGTCGGTCTCGGCGAAGGTGGCGCTGCCGCGCCAGCCGCCGACCAGGTGGACCAGGCCGTCCACCCGGCCGAACTCCTTCTCGGTCTTGTCGGCCCACTCACGGGCCGCGCCGAGGTCGAGCAGGTCGACGGTGTCACCGATGACGGTCGCCCCGCCGTGCGCGTACCGGGCCGCGTCGACCGCCTCGGCGAGCCGCGCCGGGTCCGCGTCGGAGGCGACCACGGTCGCGCCGGCCTCCGCGAGGCGCAGCAGGGCGGCGCGGCCGGCCGCGCCCGCCGCTCCGGCCACCGCGACGACGGCGCCCTCGAGCGGGCCGCCGTTTCCGTTGCCCTTGCCGTTCATGGTCGTCGTCTCCTCCGTACGAGAGCTCACGCGGCGACCCTCTCGGTGGCCTTCTCGCCGGCCTGCTCGGCGGTGATGCCCTTGGCGGTGATCCCCTTGGTGGAGGCAATCACATTCTTCAGCTTCTTGGAGAGGGCCTCATAGAACATGCTCAGCGGAAACTCGTCCGGAAGCACGTCGTCGACGAGCTTGCGGGGCGGCAGGCTCAGGTCGAGGGCGTCGGGGCCCTTGGCCCAGCGCGAGCCGGGGTGCGGGGCGAGGTAGGTGGAGACCAGGTCGTACGCGGCGAACCAGTGGACCAGCTTCGGGCGGTCGATGCCGTCGCGGTACAGCTGCTCGATCTCGCCGCACAGCTGGTTGGTGACCTGCGGGGCGCGCTGCCAGTCGATCTTCAGCGTGTTGTCGGTCCAGCGCAGCACGTCGTGCTTGTGCAGGTACGCGAAGAGGAGCTGGCCGCCGAGGCCGTCGTAGTTGCGGTTGCGGTCGCCGGTGACCGGGAAGCGGAACATCCGGTCGAACAGCACCGCGTACTGGACGTCACGGCCGTGCGGGTTGCCCTCGGCGTCCAGCTTCACGGCCTCCTTGAAGGCGGTGAGGTCGCAGCGCAGCTCCTCCAGGCCGTACATCCAGAACGGCTGGCGCTGCTTGATCATGAAGGGGTCGAACGGCAGGTCGCCGTGGCTGTGGGTGCGGTCGTGGACCATGTCCCAGAGCACGAAGGCCTTCTCGCAGCGCTCCTGGTCGCCGAGCATCTCGCGGATGTCGTCGGGCAGGTCGAGGCCGAGGATGTCCACGGCCGCCTCGGTGACGCGGCGGAAGCGGGCGGCCTCGCGGTCGCAGAAGATGCCGCCCCAGCTGAAGCGCTCGGGGGCCTCGCGCACGGCGATGGTCTCCGGGAAGAGGACGGCCGAGTTGGTGTCGTACCCGGAGGTGAAGTCCTCGAAGGTGATGCCGCAGAAGAGCGGGTTGTCGTAGCGGGTGGCCTCCAGCTCGGCGAGCCACTCCGGCCAGACCATGCGCAGCACGACCGCTTCCAGGTTGCGGTCCGGGTTGCCGTTCTGCGTGTACATCGGGAACAGCACCAGGTGCTGGAGGCCGTCGACCCGGTTGGCGGCGGGCTGGAAGGCCAGCAGCGAGTCCAGGAAGTCCGGCACCGCGAAGCCGCTGTCGGCCCACGTGCGCAGGTCGGCGACGAGCGCCTGGTGGTACGCGGTGTCGTGCGGCAGCAGCGGGGAGAGCTGCTCGACGGCGGCGACGACCCGGTCGAGGGTGGTGTCGACGACCGCCCGGGAGGGCGCGCCCTCGGCGTCGAAGTCGATGGAACCGTCCGCCGACTGCCAGGGGCGGATCTCTTCCACGGCATTCTTGAGCTCGGGCCACGCCGGGTGCTCGACCACCCTGGCGTCCTGCCTGGCGTCGGCGGACATGTCCCCGCCGGCAACGTCCTGCACAAGAATTTCCGTCATCACACTTCCTCCACGGGAGAACCTCGCGTCAAGGCACCGTATCCATGGGTGGTTCTCCGCCACAAGGGGAGCAGGAAGAAATTATCCTGCCGACCCCCACCCTGGCCGCTGTTTTTCCTGTCCGGGGTGAGTGATGCAGCGGCATCCACCGAGCGGCGTCGCCAGTCGGCGGTCGGCGCGTACACCTCCGTCAACACCTCAAAGGCGCGCCCACGCACGGGTGAAAGAGCTCGCGGCGCGCCGGGCGGCACCGGTACGACGGACGGGGTCCTCCTTCCTCATCCGATCCTCCCGGAGCCGTACGCCATGAGCATCCGCGCCGTCCTGGTCGCCGCCCTCCTCACCGGCTTCGTCCTGGGCGTCGCCGCGCCCGGGCCGGATCACTCCCCTTCCCCGCGCGGGACGGGTTCCGTATCGGGCATGGATCGTTAGGCTGCGACGGTGCCGCGGGTGGCACGGCACCGCGCGGCAACCGCCGTCGACGGAAGCGAGAAGATCTTGAGTTTCCTCACCATCGGTCATCGCGGAGTCATGGGTGTCGAACCGGAGAACACCCTGCGGTCCTTCGTCCGCGCGGAGCACGCGGGCATGGACGTCATCGAACTGGACCTGCACCTGAGCAAGGACGGCGCGCTCGTCGTCATGCACGACGCCGACGTGGACCGGACGACCGACGGCACCGGGCCCATCGCCGACAGGACCCTCGCCGAGCTGCGGGAGCTCGACGCCGGGCTCGGCGAGCGCATCCCGGTGTTCGAGGAGGTCCTGGACGCGGTGCGGACACCGCTCCAGGCGGAGATCAAGGACGTGGCGGCCGCCCGGGCGCTGGCCGAGGTGATGCACCGGCGCGACCTGGCCGGGCGGGTGGAGGTGTCGTCCTTCCACGACGAGGCGGTCGCCGAGATCGCCCGGCTGGTGCCGGGAGTGCGGACGGTGCTCATCGCGAGCCACTGGGGCGACGACATCGTGGCGCGAGCGCGCGCCGTGGGCGCCGCCACGCTCGCGCTGAACATCCGCCGGCTCACGCTGGAGACCACGGAGCGGGCGCGCGCGGCGGGGCTGCGGGTCATCGGCTGGGTGGTCAACACGCCCCAGCACCTGCGGCTCGTCCGCGCCCTGGAGCTGGACGGCGCGACCACGGATCACCCTGAGATCCGGCGTACGGGCCGCTTCACGGCCTGACGGACCCGGTTCTGCTCATACGGCTCCGTCCGGCGGCCCGTGCCGGGCGGAGCCGGTGTGTCCCGTTCGTCACAGGTGTAACCGGAATGCGCTCGGGAACCCGCGACCTGGATCCAGCAGGTCTTCTCGTACAGCGTGTCCCGGCCATTCCCGGACACCGGAACGGACGCATATGAGCAGCGGTTTCATGGGTCCGGAGGGTTACGGCTCCGACCCGTTCAGCGAGTTTCTGGCCCGCTTCTTCGGGAGCGGGGCGGGATCGTCGCCCGCGGGTGGGCGGCCCATCCCCCGGTACATCGACATAGGGCGCCTCATGAGCGAGCCCGCGCGCCGGATGGTCGGCGACGCCGCCTCGTACGCGGCCGAACACGGCAGCACGGACCTGGAGACCGAGCACCTGTTGCGGGCGGCCCTGGCCACCGAGCCCACCCGTGACCTGATCGCCCGCGCGGGCGCCGATCCGGACGCCCTGGCCGAGGAGATCGACCGGACGGCCGGCGAGGGCCCGCCGCAGTCCCGGATCGCCGTCACGCCCGCCGTCAAGCGGGCGCTGCTCGACGCCCACGACCTGGCGCGGCACACGGGCGCGTCGTACATCGGTCCCGAGCACGTGCTCGCGGCGCTCGCCTCCAATCCGGATTCGGCGGCGGGGCGGATCCTGAACGCGGCCAAGTTCGACCCGGGCTCCGTGCAGGGCTCCGGCGCCGGGCGCGGCGGGCAGGGCCCGTGGGTGGGTGAAGCCGACCAGCGGCCCGCGCCGCAGCGCGGCACCCCGACGCTGGACAAGTACGGCCGCGACCTGACCGACATGGCCAAGGCGGGCCGTATCGACCCGGTGATCGGCCGGGACCTGGAGATCGAGCAGACCGTGGAGGTGCTGTCCCGGCGCGGCAAGAACAACCCCGTACTGATCGGTGATGCCGGTGTCGGCAAGACGGCCATCGTCGAGGGGCTGGCCCAGCGCATCGCCGAGCACGACGTACCGGACACGCTGCGCGACCGCCGGGTCGTCGCGCTGGACCTGTCCGGCGTCGTCGCCGGCACCCGCTACCGGGGCGACTTCGAGGAGCGGCTGAACAACATCATCGAGGAGATCCGCACCCACTCCGGCGAGCTGATCGTCTTCATCGACGAGCTGCACACGGTCGTCGGTGCGGGCGCGGGCAGCGGCGGCGGCGACAGCGGCTCCATGGACGCGGGCAACATGCTCAAGCCCGCCCTCGCCCGGGGCGAGCTGCACGTCATCGGCGCGACGACCATGGAGGAGTACCGCCGCTACATCGAGAAGGACGCGGCGCTCGCCCGCCGGTTCCAGCCGATCCTGGTGCCCGAGCCGAGCCCGGAGGACGCGCTGGAGATCCTGCGCGGCCTCCAGGACCGCTACGAGGCCCACCACCAGGTCCGCTACACCGACGAGGCGCTGCTGGCCGCCGTCGAGCTGTCCGACCGGTACCTCACCGAGCGGTTCCTGCCCGACAAGGCCATCGACCTGATCGACCAGGCGGGCGCCCGGGTGCGGCTGCGCACGCACACGAACACCGACGTACGGGCGCTGGAGCGGCAGGCGGAGCAGCTGGCCCGGGACAAGGACCAGGCGGTGGCCGCCGAGCAGTACGAGAAGGCGATGGAGCTGCGCGACCGCATCCAGGAGATCACCGAGCGGATCAAGGCGGGGCGCGTCGCACAGCCGGCCGGTGACGGGCCGGCCGTCGAGGTCACCGCGGAGGACATCGCGGAGGTCGTCAGCAGGCAGACCGGCATCCCGGTCAGCAGCCTCACCCAGGAGGAGAAGGACCGGCTCCTGGGCCTGGAGGAGCACCTGCGGCAGCGGGTGATCGGCCAGGACGAGGCCGTGACGGCCGTCGCCGAGGCGGTGCTGCGCTCCCGCGCGGGCCTCGCCGACCCACGGCGCCCGATCGGCAGCTTCCTGTTCCTCGGCCCGACCGGGGTGGGCAAGACGGAGCTCGCGCGGGCGCTGGCGGACGCGCTGTTCGGCAGCGACGAGCGGATGGTGCGCCTGGACATGAGCGAGTTCCAGGAGCGGCACACCGTCAGCCGGCTGGTCGGCGCCCCGCCCGGGTACGTGGGGCACGAGGAGGCCGGGCAGCTCACGGAGGCGGTGCGCCGTCACCCGTACTCGCTGCTCCTGCTGGACGAGGTGGAAAAGGCTCACCCGGACGTGTTCAACATCCTGCTCCAGGTGCTGGACGACGGGCGGCTGACCGACTCGCAGGGCCGTACGGTCGACTTCAAGAACACGGTCATCGTGATGACCAGCAACCTCGGCTCCGAGGCGATCGGTACCGGCCGTGGCCTGGTCGGCTTCGGCGCCACGGGCAGTGGTGCGGAGGGCGAGGCGATGCGGGAGCGGGCGCTGCGGCCGCTGCGCGAGCACTTCCGCCCCGAGTTCCTCAACCGTATCGACGAGATCGTCATCTTCCGGCGCCTCGACGAGGACCAGCTGCGCCGGATCACCGATCTGCTGCTGGAGGAGACGCGGCGGCGGATGCGCGCGCAGCACATCACGGTCGAGTTCGACCCGGACGCCGTCGACTGGATCGCGCAGCGCGGCCACCAGCCGGAGTACGGGGCGCGCCCGCTGCGGCGGACCATCCAGCGCGAGGTCGACAACCGGCTGTCCCGCCTGCTGCTGGACGGCCGCCTGCCGGCGGGCGCGCACGTGCGCGTCACGGTCGGCGACGGCCGGTTGGCGTTCCACACGGACGAGCCGCGTGAGGCGGACAGGCAGGGCGCGCCGCCCGGCGGAGCCGGCACAGTGGGCAAGCCGGGAGCGATGGACCGGCCGCCGGGGACGCCGCGTGAGCCGGGCTCGTCCCTGGGAGACGAACTGGGCGGGCCACCGCCCGCCGCCTAGGGTCCGGGCTCGGGGCCCGTGCCCAGGGGCCGCGCCCGGGGCCCGCGCCCAGGGCCCGCCTGGAACCCGCCGCCCAGGACACGCCCAGAACCCGCCTCCTAGGCCAGGTCCTTGACCAGCAGCTCGAACTGGAGGTCGTCGCGCTGCGGCACGCCGAATCGCTCGTCGCCGTACGGGAACGGCGTCATCCGTCCCGTACGGCGGTAGCCGCGCCGCTCGTACCAGGCGATCAGCTCGTCCCGTACCGAGATCACCGTCATGTGCATTTCGCGTACGCCCCACTCGGCGACGGCGAGCCGCTCCGCCTCCGCCATGACGCGCCGGCCGAGACCCCCGCCCTGGAGACCGGGACGGACCGCGAACATCCCGAAGTACGCGGCGTTCCCGCGGTGTTCGAGCTGGCAGCAGGCGATCGGCTCGCAGCCCCGCTCCACGACAAGGAGGCGGGAGCCGGGCGTGGCGATGACCTCGCGGACGCCGTCGGGGTCCGTGCGCTGCCCCTGGAGGATGTCCGCCTCGGTGGTCCAGCCGACCCTGCTGGAGTCGCCCCGGTATGCCGACTCGACCAGCTCGACGAGCGCCGGTACGTCGGCCTCGGTGGCGTCGCGGTAGGTCAGTTCGTCCGCGCTCCGGGGCGCTGCGGTGTCCATGGCTCTCCTTGAGGCTGGCGGTCCGCCACCGAGCCTAACGCGCCCTGTTCACGCTCCCCCTGTACGCCCCTGCGCTCGCGTGCGCCCTCGCCGGTCCGGGCATCGTCCCAGGAGCCGTCTCGTCGAGGGGGAGGTACGTCGTGCACGGACCTGCGATGTCCGGCTGGCTGCTGGTGGCACTGTGCGTGACGGCCGGTGCGTACTGCCTGGCGCGGATGAGGAGCTGTAGCGGCGCCGAGCGCCGGGCGGCGGTGGACGAGGCGGTGATGGGTTTCGGGATGGCCGCGATGGCGGTGCCCGCGGCGGTGGTGGCGCCGCCGGAGTGGGCGTGGGCGGTGTACGCGGTGGTGTTCGGCGCCGCGTCGGTACGCGCGCTGTGGTCGGCCCGGCGCGGCGCCGGCCACCATGTGCACCACCTGGTGGGCTCGCTGGCCATGGTCTACATGGCGGTGACGATGGCCGGGGGCGGCGGAGGGGCGCACACGGCGCACGGTGCGGCGGGCGGAGTGCCACTGGTGACGGGCCTGCTGCTGGCGTACTACACCGTGTACGTCTTGCGATCGGGTCTGCGACTGGTGCCGGTGGCTGTGGGGGCGTTCGGGCCGGTGGGGGGCGGCGGTTGGGGGACGGGTCCGGAGGTGGCTCTGGCCTGCCGTGTGTCGATGGGCCTGGCCATGGTGGCGATGCTGGTGGCCGTGTGACGGGTGCGGACCCGTTCGTGCCGTGAGTCGACCCGCCCTTTTCCTCTTGTCGGTTCCAGAGGCCTGAGGGGTTCCTTACGCCGGGTAACAAGATGATCAAGCGGCGGATCAATTTGTCCGCTGCTGTGATTCCGTGCGGCCTTGGTGAAGATTATTTGATCTTTTCTTGTGGATCCCGGGTGTGACATCGTCACGGCGTAAAGCGGCAGCGCCAGTTCGTGGGAGAGGCGAGCGCGCTGGCACATGCCGTGCGGAGGGATGGTGCGGTCTGGACGGCGAGCCGTTCAGCTGTCATGCCCATGACTGAAGCTGCCGACCGGCCGAGAGATTGCCAGGCAGAACATGTCAATGCTCAGAGACGTCGGCAGACGCCGGCGTCGCATACGGGACACACTGACCGGAGCCATCAGCGCGACGGCGCTCACAACCGCCGCCGCCGTCCTGCTGGGTGTGATCCAGGCCGTGCCCGCCGCGGCAGACACGGTGCCCGAAGAGGACGACACCACCTTCATACGTAACAGCGTCGGCGAGAGTCGGCGCCTCGACCGCTGTATCGCCGGCGTGGCGCTGCACGTCGGCGGTCCGAACATGAAGGCCAAGGCCGTCGAGGGCCTCACCGGCACCGTCGAGCAACTCCGCGAGACCGTCGGGAACATCGGCTGGATCGGCTTCGGCCCGCTGGGCCAGGCCTCCACCGCCGACGAGGAGGCGGCCAACGTCTTCGGCGACACGATCAGGGCCCGCAAGGAAGGCCTCGAAGCCGCCAACAAGCCCTACTGGGACTCGGCCTGGGCCAGCGACGACATGCAGGTGCACGCGCCGGACTTCGGCAAGAACGTGCTCGGCTTCACCTTCGTCGTCCAGAGGGAACTGGCCTGGCGCCTCGGCTGGGACGGCCACAGCAACGCCAGCCCGGAGGCCGTCGCCAAGGCCCACGAGATCACCGAGCAGAACCGCGGCAAGGACAGCTGGCACGACTGGGCCGCCGACGCCATGCTGTACCCGGGCTCGGTCGACGAGACCCGGTACTCGGGCGGTACGACCTCCAGTGACATCGCGTCCTACCTGCGGCGCGGCGGCTTCGCCGTCGAGGCGCCCGCCAAGGACTCCGCCGAGTACCGCGTCGAGGTCGAGGACCTCAAGCAGGCCTGGGCCGCCTGTGATTACCAGAACCCGATCGACCCCCGGCGCAAGCTCAACGATCCGGTCATGGCCGCGATGGCCGAGTGGGAGCTGGAGTACACCGGACAGGCCGCCCAGCGCGCCACGATCATCCAGGCGGAGGCCGACGCCGCCGGCGCCACCCGCGCCGCGGCCGACCACCTGATCGAGGCCCTCGGCCAGGCCTGGCTCGCCGACCAGATCCTGACCTGGCGCAAGTACTGGCAGGACGAGCTCGCCACCGACCCCGATCCCGTCTTCGACAAGCCCGACCAGGCGATGTACGAGCAGGCCGACGCGGACCTCGCCAAGATCCGCTCGCACGTGGCTTCCCTGGCCACCCAGGCCAAGGAGCAGGCCACCACGGCGGCCACCGCGGCGCAGAGGGCCGCGACCGCGCAGCAGGAGGCCTGGGCCGTCGCCGACACCACCCACGTGCCGCGCGGCCGCGGGCTGATGTACGCCCAGCAGTCGGTCCAGGTCGCCCGCGCGTCCTCCGCCGCCGCGGCGGCAGCCGCGAAGGCGACCGAGACCGCGCTCGCCGCCGCCAACGCCACGATCGCCGACAGCGACGCGCTGCTCGCCAAGGCCCAGACGCAGTCGCACGCGATCAACACGGAGTTCCGCCGCGTCGCCGCCGAGGAGGCCGCCTCCCAGGCCAAGGCCGCAGCCGACAGCGCCGAGGCCGGCGCCACGGCCGCCGCCACCAGCGCGACCGCGGCCAGGAGCGCGCAGACCACGGCCGAGCAGAAGCGGGACAAGGCCAGGACCGCCGCCGCCACGGCCGCCACCGAGCGCGCCAAGGCCCAGGCGGAGCAGGCCACCGCCGTCGCCTCCCGGGCCAAGGCCGCCACCGAGCGTGCCAAGGCGGAGGAGGCCGAGCAGCGGGCCGCCGCCCAGCAGACCACCGCGAAGAACGCCGATACGGCCGCCGGGAGCGCGACCAGCGACGCGACGGCGAAGCGCAAGGTCGCCGACGAGAAGGCGAAGGCCGCGCAGACCGCGCGAGAGAAGGCGATCGCCGCCCTCCAGGCGAGGCAGGCCACAGCGGCCCGCGCCGCCGCTCTCGAAGCAGCGGCCTCCGCCGCCGAGGGCACGGCCGCCGCCGCCGAAACCCGTGCCGCCGCCAACACCGCCCGTACGGCCGCCAACCAGGCCGCTGAGGCCGCGACCGCCGCCCAGGCCGCCGCGGACGAGGCCACCACGGCCGCCGTCACCGCCCGCGCCGCCGCCACCACGGCGGAGGGCGCCGCCAAGCGGGCCCAGGCCGGCGCGAACAGCGCGTGGTCGGCGTACTACGCCTCCGCCGGCGCGGCCTCCACGGCGCGCGCCGCCGCCGCTGCCGCGCTCGACGCGTCCCAGGACGCGGCGCTCCGCGCCGACAACGCCGCCACCGCCTCCGAGAACGCCACCGCGCTCGCCAAGAAGGCCGTGCAGGAGGCGGTCGCCGCAGGGACGAGCGCGGCCGAGGCGGTGAAGTCGGCCGCGACCGTCGTCGGCCGCGCCTACGCCGCCGGCCAGGCCGCGCTCGCCGCTCGCGACAGCGCCAAGGAGGCGGTCGCCGCCTCCGCCGAGGCCGTCACCATGGGCAGCCCGTACCAGGAGAAGGACAGTTCGGCAGCGTTCGCCGTGCTCGTCGGCCAGTCGTCGAAGACGATCGCCGAGCAGCAGGCGGCGGCGGCCGAGGCCAAGGCCAGCGAGGCGGCGGAGGCCGCCGAGGCCGCGCGGCAGGCCGCCGCGCAGGCGACCGGCGACGCGAAGCTCGCCGCCGAGGCCGCGGCCCGCGCCGCGGCCGACTCGGCCCGTGCCGTCGCGGCCGTGGCCCGCGCCCAGGCGTCCGCGGCCGAGGCCGCTGCTGCGCGGACGGCCGCGAAGACCGCGGCCGACACCGCCTCCGGCCACGCCGAGCAGGCCGGGAACGACGCCCTCAGCGCCCGTATCACCGCGGACGCGGCCAGCAGCGCGGCCCTGGAGGCCGACCGCGAGGCCACCGACGCCGAGCGGCACGCCGCCGAGGCGAACGGAAAGGCGGGACGCTCCGCCGAGGCCGCCGCGGAAGCCGCGCGCAAGGCGGCCGAGGCGGAGCAGGAGGCCAAGGCCGCGGAGGGCAAGGCGTCCGACGCGACGGGTCACAGCACCGCCGCCGAGGAGGCCGCGAAGAAGGCCGAGCAGGAACAACGTGAGAAGAACGAGGCCGCGCACAAGGCGGCCCTCGCCGAGGGCACCACGCCCATCAAGGGCGGCGCGGACAACTGGCCGAAGCTCGGCGGGCGCGAGGAGAAGATCCTCCTCGACGCCTGCGGCCAGGCCTGCGTCGACGACTACCGGAACGGCATCGCCGCCGTCTCCGTGAACGTCGTCGAGTGGGCCGGCGCCAACGGCGGACAGATCCTCTTCGCGCAGCTCGACCCGGCCAGGGTCAAGGAGTGCCTGGCCGCGTCGGACGTGGAGGAGTGCCTCTGGGAGCTGGTCGACATCCCGTCGTCCGCCGTGATCGTGGGCCGTATGCCCGCGCTCGCGGAGGCGATCGAGAAGGTCTCCACCGGCATGCGGAAGATCTTCGTCGACGCCGACCACGCCCTGCGCCGGCTCAACGAGCTGACCGCCGTCATCAGTGACGTCCGCAGCACCCCGCGCCTGGAGCGCTGCGTCGCGGGAGTCGCCCTGCACGCGGGCGGCGCCAAGATGAAGGCCAAGGCCATCGAGGGTCTCAGCGGCACCAACGGCCAGCTGCACGCCGTCATCGGCGACATCGGCTGGCTCGGGCTCATGCCGCTGGGGCAAGCCCGTGACCTGGACCGGCAGGCGAGCACCGCCTACATGGACGCGGTCGCGGCCCGTGAGGCCCTTCTGGAAGACGCCAACCGCCCGTACGCGATGAGCTCGTTCGACGACGGCATCACGCTGCACGCACCGGAGTTCGGCGCCGAGGTCCTCGGCTTCACGCTCGCGGCGCAGGCGAAGCTGGCAGATCGTCTCGGCTGGGACGCGCACACCAACGCCGGCCCGGAGGCGATCGCCAAGGCCCGGGAGATCACCGAGCAGAACCGCGGCAAGGACAGCTGGCACGACTGGGCCGCCGACGCCATGCTGCGGGACTCCAGCCTGACCAACACCCGGTTCACCGGCGGCACCACCTCCACCGACATCGCCACCTACCTGCGGCACGGCGGCTTCCCCGCCGGGAAGGTCGCCGAGGGCTCCGCGGCATTCCGCATCGAGGTCGAGAACCTCAAGCAGGCGTGGGCCACGTGCAACCACCAGGACCCGGTGGACCCGCGCAACGCCCTGAGCGAGGCCGTCTCGCAGGCCTCGGCCGAGTGGGAGGCGGAGTACGCCGCCCAGGCCGCCCCGCGCGCGGTCATCATGCAGGCGGAGGCCGACGCCGCCGCCGCCACGCGGGCCGCCGCCGACACCATGGTGGAGGCGATCGGGCAGGCGTGGCTCGCCGACCAGATCCTGCGTTGGCAGAAGTACTGGCACGACCAGCTCAAGAACGACCCGGACCACATCCTCAAGCCGAAGCAGGCCCTGTTCGACCGGGCCAAGACGGACCTGGCGAAGGCCCGCGGCAAGGTCCAGGCCCTGGTCACGACCGCCAAGGAGCAGGCCGGTCTGGCCAACACCGCCGCCCAGCGCGCGGTCACGGCCCAGCAGGACGCCTGGGCCGTCGCGGATGCCGCCGAGGTGCCGCGGGGCCGTGGCCTGATGTACGCCCAGCAGTCGGTCCAGGTCACCCGCGCCTCGGGCGCCGCGGCCACGGCCGCCGCGAAGGCGACCGAGACGGCGCTGAACGCGGCGAACGCCACGGTCGCGACGTCCGAGGCGCTGCTCGCCCTGGCGCAGACCCAGGCGCACGCGCTGAAAACCGAGTTCCGCCGTATCGCCGCCCAGGAGGCCGCCGCCCAGGCGAAGGCCGCGGCGGACAGCGCCGACGCCTACGCGGCCTCGGCCGCGGCGAACGCCGCGACGGCCAAGAAGGCCAAGGAGACCGCCCTCGCCGAGGAGGAGCAGGCCCGTCAGGCCGCGGCCGACGCCCAGGCGTCGCGCGCCGTCGCCGAGCTGGAGCGTGCCAACGCGGCGGCCTACCGGGCCACCGCGGAGAGCGAGCGGGACAAGGCCAAGGCCCACGAGGCCGACGCGGTCGCGCAGGGCCGGATCGCCGGTGACGCCCGACTCTCGGCCGAGGCCGCGGGGTCCACGGCGGCGGCCCGCAGGGGCGACGCCGAGCAGGCGGAACGCGATGCGGTCGCCGCCCGCGACAAGGCTTTGGAGGCCGAGCAGCGGCGGGACTCGTTGAACGCGAAGGCGGCGGCCCTGGAGGCCCATGCCGCCGCCGTCGACGGTACGGACGCGGCCGAGGCCGCCCGGGCCGCGGCGAACGACGCCCGTGCCGCCGCGAACACGGCGACCACGGCGGCCACCAACGCCCGCGCGGCTGCCAACGCGGCCACCGCCGCGGCCACCAACGCCCGCACGGCGGCCACCCAGGCCCAGGGCTCCGCGGCCCGTGCCAAGGCGGCGGCTGACGACACCTGGGCGTCCTACCTGGTCGCGGCCGGTTCGGCGGCCGCGGCGCACGCTGCTGCGGCCGAGGCCATCGACGCCTCCCAGGCGGCTGCGGCCGACGCCAAGGGCGCCAAGGAGCAGTCGGAGAAGGCCTCCGCGGCGGCCAAGGTCGCCAAGACGGAGGCGGCTGCCGCGCGTACCGAGGCGCTGCAGACCGCGTCCTGGGCGGCGATCACGGCCGGCAAGGCTCACGCGGCCGTGCAGGCCTCGCTCGCGGCCCGGGACTCCGCGGCAGCGGTGATCAAGCCGGCCAACGAGGCGATCGCCCTCGGCGGCCCGTATCAGGAGGTCGACAGCTCCGCCGCGTTCGCGGTGCTGACGGGCCAGCAGTCCCTGACGGTCTCACAGCAGCAGGCGGCGGCGGCCGCCGCCACCGCGTCCATGGCGGAAGGGTTCTCCGCCGAGGCGAAGGCTCTGGCCGAGCAGGCCGCCGCGGACATGAAGCTCGCGGCGCAGGCCGCCTCGGCGGCAGCAGCCGACGCCCTCCGTGCCGCCAAGGCGTACCAGCGCGCCCAGGCCTCGGCCACCCAGGCCGCGGCGGACGCCAAGGCCGCCCAGGCCTCGGCGAACCGGGCCGACGGCTACGCCCAGTCGGCGGGCGATGATGCGATGAAGGCCTGGTGGGCGGCGAGCGACGCCGAACAGGACGCCGCCGCGGCCGACAACGCGGCCACCGAGGCGGAGAAGGACGCGGCCAGCGCCCGCGCCGCCGCCACCCAGGCGGAGGCCGACGCCGCCAGTGCCCGCGACACCGCCACCCAGGCGGAGGCCGACGCGACGGCGGCGGAAAAGGCCGCCGTCGGAGCGTGGGACGCGGCGGCGGAGGCCCAGCAGGCCGCGGACCGCACGGAGACGGCGGGCAACGACCAGCAGATCTCGGAGGGTGTCACCACCGGGATCGGCGGGGTGTGGGCCGTCCTCGACCACATCGAGTACATCGGCGAACCGAAGAACGTCGTCAAGGACAACTGCAACCCGATCATCCACTTCGGCGACTGCACGGTCACGGCCGACATCACGTACAAGTCGCACGTCGACCTCTTCATGTGCCTGGCCTCGCCGGAAACCTATACGGGTGGCTGCCCGGACGCGGACACCGTCTACCTCGGCCCCGAGGTGGCGGAGGCCAAGACCGAGCGGCTCAGCTACACCCTCACGATGGTCGAGTTCAACTCGGGCATCGACCCGATCGACGTCCTGCTCGGCGACTTCATCGGGTGCGCCCAGAAGATCACACCGGGCGGCGCGTCGGGCAGCTGGGGCGACTGCGCGTGGGCTGCGGGCTGGTTCGTCGCCGGCGCGCTGTTCAAGTCGGCGAAGGCCGCGGTGACGGCGATGGACGCCGCCATCAAGACAGGCGTCGGCTTCACCGACGCCTGGCTGGCGCTGCGCTCGCTGGGCCTGGCCGAGGGCGCGCTCGCCGGTATTGCCGCCAAGGTGATCCAGCGGCTGCAGAAGGCCTGCCAGAAGGTCGACGACGTCACCCCCCGCGCCTACTCGTTCGCCGCCTACTCCACCTCCAGTACCTCGCCCGATCCGGGGTGCTGGTTCGAGACGGGAGGGCCCGGTTTCTGGGTGTTCACCAACGAGAACAAGTCGGCAAAGGCCGTCGCCTACGAATTCCAGATCACCGGAATCCCCGCTGGGTTGGGATACCAGCTCAGGAACACGCCGAACGACACCGGGGTGGTGGCGATCGACGGTTACAAAGCGGGTGTTCTGCAGGAGGCCAAGGGACCCACGTACGCGTTTCTGATGGGTATCCGGCCGACGCTCATTGCGGATGACTGGGTGCCGCAGGCTCTGAGGCAGGTCCGTGGGGCTCCTCCGGGTACTCCCATCAGTTGGTACATCGCCGAAGAGGCGCCTTATCTGGAGGCCAAGAAGCTGTTCGCGGCGAATCCTGAGCTCGCGCACATCAAGGTGATCTTCGAGCCGCCCGCCGCCCCGTAGCCGAGTCGTCGGCGACCCCGGGCCTCCCGGGGTCGCCGACGCCCGTCCGTGATACGGAGAGACCATGAGTTTTGACATCTTCGTGTGCCGGTTCGAGAACGGCGAGCCGGCACCCCTGGACATGAGCGCCGCACACGAGGTCCTCGCCCCCCATGTGGTGGCACGGGACCCCGGGTTGAACTTCCTGCAGGTGAGCACCGGGGCAGGGGAAGGGGCTGACGTCTACCTCAGCAGCCCCACCAATATCACCGTCAACCGCTTCGGAGGGGAGGGGATCATGAACCTCCTCGCCGAGCTGCTGCGGCGGCTCGACGCCGTGCTCATCGTTCCGGGCGGGCCGCTGATCCTCCTGCGGGACGAGGACCGAGAGCGCCTGGCCCCCGCGATGAGGGACGAGTGGCCGCTCGTCGTCGCCCACACCGGCGCGGAGATCACGGAGGCGATCCGGGCCTCCTGAGAGCACGCGGAAGGGGGCCGTCCCCGGTGACTCGCACGGGGACGGCCCCCTTCTCGTTCGTACGGGGAGCAACTTCTCGTTCGTACGGGAGCGGCTTCTCCTTCGTACGGGGAGCGGCCTCAGCCCTTCGTGCTCCCGATCTTCTCCAGCTGCGCCTTGACGACCGGCTCCGGGATCGCGGACTTCTTCGCGTCCAGCATGTTCACACCGTAGAACGCCGCGATCACCCCGCCGCTGCGCACGACCGTGTACGTCATGGGCACCTTCTGCTTGCCGATGTCGCCGGTGATCCGGTAGGCGACGGCCTCGTCGCCCAGCTTCGGCGCCGTGAGGCCCGCGACCTTGCCGTAGGTGAGGCCCAGCGTCTTGAAGCCCTTGGGACACGCGGTGACGGCCGCGCGGAGGTCCTTCATCACCCGGACGGCGTTCTCCTCGGAGTGGGAGACGAGCCACATGGAACCCACAGTGGCGTTGGTCGCCTCGACGGGCTGGAGCGAGCGGTGCGCCGCGCTGACCGGCTTGATGTGGGTGAAGCCGCCGATGAGGCTCGCGAGGGGCTGGCAGGTCTTGTTGTCGGCCTCCATGTTGCGGCCGGCCTCGACCTCCGCCTTCGCGATCTTCTTGGCGTCGAATCCGGCGGCCTTTCCGGTGAGGACCACCTTTTCGAGTGCCTTGCTGTCCAGGGCCCCCAGACGCTTCGCTTCGGCCTCCTCCTTGGCGTCCGCGCCCGACGTGCTTTTCGCGCTCGCCTTCGGCTTGTTCTCGCCGGAGTCCGCCGATTCGCCGCTGCATGCGGATATCGCCAGCAAGGCCGGCAATACGGCGGCAACGGGAAGGGCCCTTCGCAGTCTCATGTTCATTCCTGGCATCTCTCGCGGGCGTAAGAATGTGCAAAATGATCTTACCGGCGGCGGAGACGTGTTCTTATTACGTTTTGACGTCAGCTCAATCCATTCCGGTCCCCCGTCCGTCCACGTCGGCTCCGCCCGGGCGGCGGCTGGACACCTCGTCGCGCTCGGGCCCGTTCGGCGAGGGGCCGGCGCCGCGCTGGAATCCGTAGCGCGGGTGCTTCGGATTCCGTGGTGTGCGTCACTTGACGTCCCAGGCCATACCGGTGGGGAGTCCCCCGCTCCTATGGTGAGGGCATGCTGGTCTCCCTCGCGCTGCTCGGGCTCGGCCTTCTCACCGCCGTAGCGGCACCGCGTCTGCTGGCGCGGGTCGACTGGCCGGAGCGCGAGCCGGTCGTGGCGCTGTGGGTGTGGCAGTGCGTGGTGGCGGCCGTTCTGCTGTGCTTCGCGCTGTCGATGACGTTCAGCGCGGCGGCCGCCTGGCAGGCGGTACGGGGCCATGTGTTCGCCCCCGCGCCGCGCGCGGTGGTCGAGGCCTACGAGCTGGGCGCGCACGGCCCGTGGTCCGCCGTGCTGGCGGTGCTGCTGGCGTGCGGCGGTCTGTGGACGGGCGCGATGCTCACCCGGGAGGTACGCCGGGCCCGGGCGCGGCACCGGCGGCGGCACGCCGAACTCCTCGTACGTTCACCGCTGTTGCCGGGCGAGGAGCCCGGGGCGGAGCCGCTGGTGCTCCTGGAGGGCGAGCGGCCGGACGCCTGGTGGCTGCCGGGGACGGCACCCCGGCTGGTCGTCACCACGGCCGCGTTGCGCCGCCTGAAGGGGCGTCAGCTAGATGCGGTGCTCGCCCATGAGCAGGGGCACGCGCGGGCGCGGCACGACTGGCTGTTGCACTGCTCCACGGCGCTGGCGACCGGGTTCCCGCAGATCCCGGTGTTCGGCGCCTTCCGGGACCAGATGCACCGGCTCGTGGAGCTGGCCGCGGACGATGTGGCGTCCAGGCGGTACGGGCGGCTGACGATCGCGCTCGCGCTGGTGGAACTGAACGAGCACCGCGGGGTGTTCGGCCCGTGTCCCACCCCGGACGCCCAGCTGCCGCACCGGGTGAACCGCCTCCTGACGGCCGCGCCCCGCCTCACGGCCGGGCGGCGCGTGCGCCTGACGGCCGCCGCCGCGCTCGTACCGGTGGTGCCACTGCTGGTGGCGTTCGTACCGGCGCTGAGGGCCCTGGGGTAGCCGGCGCTGAGGGCCCTGGGGTAGCCGGAGGGCCGGCAGGGGATAGCCGGGCGGAGGTCGGGGAGGATCATCCCATGCCCTCCCCCACACGCTCTCCTTCCGTCTCCGTCTCCACCTCCGCCGTCGCCCTGTCGACGGGCGCCCTCGTGGCCGTGCTGCTGGTGCTCGTCGCCGCCGAGTGGGGGCCGCTGGTCTCGTTCGACCGGGTGGTGGCGGACCGGCTGCACGACTCGGCCGTACGCTCTCCGGGGCTCACTGTGACCAACCGGATCCTCAGCGACTGGGTGTGGGATCCGTGGACGATGCGCGTGCTGGTCGCGGTGGCCGTGGTGTGGTTGTGGTGGCGCCGGGAGCGGCTCCTGGCCGTGTGGGCGGGGGCGGCGAGCGTGTTCGGTGCGGCCGTGCAGCACCTGCTGAAGGCGGTGGTGGGCCGCGACCGGCCGCGGTGGCCGGATCCGGTCGACTCGGCGCACTTCGCGGCGTTCCCCTCGGGTCACGCGATGACGGCGGCGTTCACCTGCGGGCTGCTGCTGTGGCTGCTGACCCGGTTCGGCGCGGGCCGGCGCCTGCGGGCCGCCGCCCTGGTCGTCGGTGCCGTCTCCGTGGTGGGCGTGGGGCTGACCCGGCTGTACCTGGGCGTGCACTGGGCGTCGGACGTGGTGGGCGGCTGGCTGCTGGGGGTGTGTCTGGCGGCCGTCGCCGTCCTGACGTACGAGCGGACGGTCTTGTCGCGCCGCGGCTGAGCGGGCAAGGATCACCGCATGACGATCAAGAGCGTGCTCTTCGACTTCTCCGGAACCCTCTTCCGCGTCGAGCCCACCGACGTCTGGCTGCGCGCCGTCCTGGACGCGGCAGGCATCCAGGGCTCGGCGGCCGCCCCGGGGGCCGTCGCCCGGTGGGCGCGGGAGCTGGAGGCGGCCGGGGCCCTGCCCGGCGGGGCGGCTCCGCGACGCGTACCGGAGCGGCTGGCCGAGCTGTGGGCGACCCGCGACATGACCACGGAACGCCATCGCGCCGCGTACACCGGTCTCGCCCGACAGGTGGAGCTGCCCGCTCCGGGGCTGTACGACGCGCTCTACGACCGCCACATGACACCCGCCGCCTGGCGGCCGTACCCGGACGCGGCCGAGGTCCTGGGGGCGCTGCGCGAGCGGGGCCTCGGGGTCGCGGTGGTCAGCAACATCGGCTGGGACCTGCGGCCGGTGTTCCGCGCGCACGGCCTGGACCGCTTCGTGGACACCTACGTCCTGTCGTACGAACATGGTGTCCAGAAGCCGGACACCCGGCTGTTCCGGGTGGCGTGCGAGGCGCTCGGGCAGGAGCCGGGTGATGTGCTGATGGTCGGTGACAGCCGATATGCGGACGGCGGGGCGGCCAGCCTGGGCTGCGCCGTGCACTTCGTGGACCATCTGCCGGCCGAGGAGCGGCCCGATGGCCTCCGTCCGGTGCTGGAACTGCTCGGTTGACCGCGTGCGTCGGCGGCCATACCCGCCGGTCGGCCGCACGCGTCGATACAGGCCGTCCCGGACCGGACGATCCCCCGCGTCGCCCGGTCCGGTCGGCACGCCTCTGAGTATATTGGCTGCGAGCCAGTCAACGCAGGAGTTAAAGCATGTCCCCGCGCAGCGCATCGGTCAATGAAGAGCTGCGGCGGCGTTCGCGGGAGCGGCTGCTGCAGGCGACGGTGGAGCTGGTCTCCGAGCGGGGGTACGAGGCGACGACCCTGGCGGACATCGCGGACCGGGCCGGTTCGGCGCGTGGGCTGGTCTCGTACTACTTCCCCGGCAAGCGGCAGTTGCTCCAGTCGGCGGTGCACCGGCTGATGCACCTGACCCTGGAGGCGGCGCTGGAGCGCGAGCCGCGCAGCGAGGACGGGCGCGAGCGGCTGGCGCGAGCCATCGACGCGATCCTGGGCCTCGCGGTGGAGCAGCCCAAGCTGATGCGTACGCACATGGCCGGGATCCTCCAGGCGGAGGGGTTCGTGCAGTGTCCGGAGCAGCAGCGGCTGGCGTCCCTGTTGCGGGACACGGTGGACCGGTACGGGGTGCGGGACGTGGACGCGGATTATCCGTTGCTGCGGGCGCTGCTGATGGGGGCGGTGTTCGCGGTGCTGCTGCCGGGTGCGCCGATGCCGCGGGCGCGGCTGCGCGCCGAGCTGTTCCAGCGGTACGGGCTGGACTGGGAGCTGGGCGTCCCGCCGGACGACGGGCCGCCCGGCGGAACGCCCACGGGGCCGGCTCAGTCGTCGTCGTTGTCGTCGTTGTCGTCGTCGAAGTCGTCGAAGTAGTCCGGCTGGGTCTGGACGTTGAGCTCGTCCATCCGCACGCGCTTCGCCGCATCCGTACGACGGTCGTCGAGCCTGAGGACGTCGAAGCCCTTGCGTTCGTCGTTCGAGTAGATGTGACCGTTGTAGTAGTAGGCGGACCAGGAGCCGCCGCTCATGATCGTGTCCGTGGTGAGCGGTCCGCGCTCGAAGTAGGCGATCTCCCTGGGCTTGGCGGAGTCGGTGAAGTCCCATACCGAGACGCCGCCCTGGTACCAGGCCTGGACCATGAGGTCCTTGCCCTTGACCGGGATGAGGGAGCCGTTGTGGGCGACGCAGTTCTCGGTGTCCGCCTGGTGGCGGTCGATCTTGAAGTAGCTGCGGAAGACGAGCTTGCGCTTGTCGCCCTTGCCGACGATGTCGTAGATGCCGTCCGCGCCGCGGTGGGGGCCGGTGCGCTCGTTGCAGGTGGCGGCGGAGCCGCCGCCCAGCTCGTCGGTGAAGACGACCTTGTCGGCCTTCTGGTTGAAGGTCGCGGAGTGCCAGAAGGCGAAGTTGACGTTGTCCTGGACGCGGTCGATGACTCTCGGGTTCTCCGGGTCCTCGATGTTCATGAGGATGCCGTCGCCCATGCAGGCGCCGGCCGCCAGGTCCTTGGAGGGCAGCACGGTGATGTCGTGGCAGCCGGTGGTCTTGGAGACGCCCGGGTTGGTGGGCGCGCCGGGGTTGCCGCCGCCGTCGGGGCCCTCGCCCGGGAAGAGGACGGGGAAGTTCACGACCGCGGCCTTCTCGGGGGCCTTGCGCGGCACCTTGATGACCGAGATGCCGTCGTGCGGTGGCCGGCAGTCGGGGAAGGCGGCGTTCGGCGAGTACGAGGAGACGTAGACGTAGACGTTCCTGCGCTCCGGGACGAGGGTGTGCGTGTGCGAGCCACAGGCGGTCTCGACGGCGGCGACGTACTTGGGGTTCCGCTTGTCGCTGATGTCGAAGATCTTCATGCCCTCCCAGGAGGACTTCTCGGTCGCGGGCTGCGTAGTGCTGGTGCAGGAGTTGTCGCTGCGCGAGGAGTCGGTGGAGAGGAAGAGGAGGTTGCCGGAGACGGATACGTCGTTCTGGGAACCGGGGCAGAGGACCTGGGCGACGGTCGTGGGCGACGCGGGGTCGCTGATGTCGAAGATGCGGAAGCCGTCGTAGTTGCCGGCGAAGGCGTAACGGCCCTGGAAGGCGAGGTCCGAGTTGATGCCGGTGAAGGCATCGCGCGGGACGTTGGCGACGTGCGTGATGTTGTCGCTGTGGACGATCTCGTCCACGCCGGGAGTCTCACCGGAACGGATGGCCGCGAGGGCTTCCGCCTGCTGCTGTGAGGAGACCGTGCCCTGTGGGGCGGGAGCGTCTCCGGGGTCGGGTACGGCGGCCGCGGGGCCGGCCGTCAGGAGTGTCGCGAGGAGACCGGCCGCGGCGGTGGCCACGCCCAGACGTCTGCGTCGCACGTGAGTGGTGCGCAACGAGGTCACTGTGTCGTCCTCCCTTGTCGCCGTTCGGAGGTGAACGGGTCATGGACCCCGGCAGTATCTTCCTTTGCATGCACATCTCAATAGATGGCAACAGAGACTTCATGACGCGCCTCTGGAGGGTCCTCGTGTCGAAGCGCAGCGCAGGTGTCGCGGCGGCGGCCGCCCTGACCGCCGTACTCGCCCTGGCGGCATGCGAGTCCGCACCCGCCAGAACGGAGGACGGACCTCAGCCCCAGGCGGCGGCCGGGAAGGGCGGCCCGGCGGTGGTCGCGCCCGGAAAGCCGGGCGAACCCGCGCGTACGCTCTCGCCGGAGGAGGCGCGCGAGGCCGTCCCGCCCGACACGCCCAACTCGGCGGACTTCAGCTACGCGCAGATGATGATCGTCCACCATGGCCAGGCCCTGGAGATGACCGCGCTCGCCGCGAAGCAGGCGGCATCGACGCAGGTGAAGCAGGTGGCCGCGCGCATAGCAGCGGCGCAGCAGCCAGAAATCGACGCGATGCGGGGATGGCTGAAAAACAACGGTGGACCCAGGCCGCACACGGGCCATGACCACGGCACGATGCCCGGTATGGCGACGGACGCCCAGTTGGCCCAGTTGCGCGACGCGCGTGGCGAGGCCTTCGACGAGCTGTTCCTGAAGCTGATGATCACCCATCACCAGGGCGCGGTCACCATGGCCGGCGAGGTGCTGTCGGAGGGGAACAACGTCCAGGTGGAGGAGATGGCCAACGACGTGATCGCCCAGCAGACGGCCGAGATCAACCGTATGCGCTCCATGTGACGGTGTCCTGGGAACGATGGTGGTGGCCCCCCGGCACTCCGTCGGCGCACGTCCGTACGTACCGCACCTCCCCCCGTGGGCGCGGCGGTGCGATGCTGGGAGTCCCAGCGGGAAGGAGCGCAGCCGTGCTTCGTGTCGCCGTCGTCGGTTCCGGGCCCAGTGGGGTCTACACCGCCCAGTCCCTGGTCGAGCAGACCGCGGTACCGGACGTGCGGGTGCACGTCCTGGACCGGCTGCCGTGCCCGTACGGGCTCGTGCGCTACGGGGTCGCACCGGACCACGAGAAGATCAAGTCGTTGCAGAACAACCTCCGGACGGTCCTGGAGCACGAGCGCGTCGGCTTCATCGGCAATGTCGAGGTCGGCAGGGGCGGGCTGACGCCCGAGCGGCTGCTGGAGCTCTACCACGCGGTCGTCTACTGCGTCGGCGCGGCGCGGGACCGCCGTCTGGGCGTACCGGGCGAGGACCTGCCCGGGAGCTGCTCGGCCACCGACTTCGTGTCCTGGTACAGCGCGCACCCGGACGCCGCCGCCAACGGCTTCGTGCTGGGCGCCCGGTCGGCCGTGGTGATCGGCGTCGGGAACGTGGCCGTGGACGTCGCACGGATCCTGGCGCGCGGCCCCGAGGAGCTGCATCCCACCGACGTACCGGAGGCGGCGCTGGGCGCGCTGGCCGCGAGCCGGGTGCGGGAGGTGCACATGGTGGGCAGGCGGGGCCCGTCGCAGGCCAAGTTCACCACCAAGGAGCTGCGCGAACTGGGCGCGATGCCCCAGGCGCGGGTCGAGGTGGACCCCGCGGACCTGGCCCTGGACCCGGCGTACGCGGACCCGGCGGGCCTCCCGGCGGTCAACCGGCGCAATGTGGAGGTGGTGCGCGCCTGGGCGGAGGCCACCGGATGGGAGCCGCGGGAGCGGGTGATCCGGGTGCGGTTCTTCCTGCGGCCGGTGGAGGTGCTGGAGCGGGGCGGCAGGGCGGCGGGGGTACGTTTCGAGCGCACCGTTCCGGACGGTGCGGGCGGGGTGCGCGGGACCGGTGCGTACGAGGACGTCGAGGCGCAGCTGGTGCTGCGGGCGGTCGGTTACCGCGGGGTGCCCCTGGACGGGCTGCCGTTCGACGCGACGCGCGGGACGGTGCCGCACGCGTCGGGGCGGGTGCTGCGGGACGGGGTGCCCTCTGCGGGCGAGTACGTCGCGGGGTGGATCAAGCGCGGTCCCACCGGCGTGATCGGCACCAACCGGCCGTGCGCCAAGGAGACGGCCGGCTCCCTGCTGGCGGACGCCCCGGCCCTGGCCCGGCGGACGGTGGCGGACGACCCGCTCGCCGCCCTGCGCGCGTGGGGCCATCGGCCGGTGGAGTGGCCGGGCTGGCTGTCCATCGAACAGGCGGAGGCGGCCCTCGGCCGCACCCTGGGCCGCGGCCCGGTCAAGATCCCCGACTGGCAGGGCCTCCTGACGGCTGCCGGCCAGAGCTGAGCCGCCGCCCTGTCGCGGGTGGCCGGCCGCGGGGCGGTTACGGGCGGTTACGGGCTGTTACGGGCTGTTACGGGGTGCCCAGGCGGGCGGCCTGGCCTTCGGCGGCGGCGAGGACGGCCTCCAGGAGGCCGGGGAAGAGTGCGTCCAGGTCGGTGCGGCGGAGGCCGTTCATCTTGGCGGTGCCGCGGTAGGTCTGGCGGATGACGCCGCTCTCGCGCAGCACGCGGAAGTGGTGGGTGCTGGTCGACTTGGCGACCGGCAGTTCGATGTACGAGCAGGCCACCTCGGAACCGGCCGCAGCCAGTTCGCGGACGACGCGCAGCCGCATGGGGTCGGAGAGCGCGTGGAGCACGCCTTCGAGGCGGATCTCGTCGCGCGCGGGGTGCGCGAGCTCGCGCGGGCTGGTCGCGGTGGTCACGGCGGCTCCAGAGGCATCGGGTGGGTTCCCCATTGTACGAGGTCCCTCGTAGTTTGACAGTTCCCGTACTACGATGGTTATCGTACGAGTCGTACCCCACCGGTTCCGCCCTGAATGAAGTCCGCCGTGAGCGCACTGTTCGAGCCCCGCACCCTCCGGTCGCTGACCGTCCCCAACCGCGTCTGGATGGCCCCGATGTGCCAGTACAGCGCCGAGGCGTTCGGCCCGGACGCGGGCGTGGCGCACGACTGGCACTTCGCCCACTACGCGGCCCGCGCCGCCGGCGGCACCGGGCTGATCCTGCTGGAGGCGACCGCCGTGTCCCCCGAGGGCCGGATCAGCCCGTACGACCTCGGGATCTGGAACGACACCCAGGTCGAGGCGCTGCGCCGGATCACCGGTTTCCTCAAGGGCCAGGGCACCGTCCCCGGCATCCAGATCGCCCACGCGGGCCGCAAGGCCTCGACCGACCAGCCCTGGAAGGGCGGCGCCCCCGTGGGTGCCGAGGCGCACGGCTGGCAGCCGGTCGCCCCCAGCCCGCTGCCCTTCGACGACGGTCACCCCGTGCCGGACGAGCTGACGCGGGACCAGATACACGAGGTCGCCGGGCAGTTCACGGCCGCTGCGCGCCGCGCGCTGGACGCGGGCTTCCAGGTCGTCGAGATCCACGGGGCGCACGGTTACCTGATCGGCGAGTTCCTCTCCCCGTACAGCAATCACCGCACCGACGAGTACGGCGGCTCCTTCGAGAACCGGACGCGCTTCGCCCTGGAGGTCGTCGACGCGGTACGGGAGGTGTGGCCCGAGGAGCTGCCGCTGTTCTTCCGGATCTCGGCCACCGACTGGCTGGAGGGGACGGCCTGCTGGACGGGCGACGACACGGTCCGCTTCGCCGCGCTGCTCAAGGAGCACGGCGTCGACCTGCTCGACGTGTCGACCGGCGGCAACGCCCCGCGCGTCCGTATCCCCGTCGGCCCGGGCTACCAGGTGCCGTTCGCCGCGCGGGTGAAGGAGGAGACCGGGCTGCCGGTCGCCGCCGTCGGGCTGATCACCGAGGCCGAGCAGGCGGAGAAGATCGTCGCCAACGGCGAGGCGGACGCGGTGCTGCTGGGCCGCGAGCTGCTGCGCAACCCGTCCTGGGCGCGGCACGCGGCCCGTGAGCTCGGCGGTGACGTGCACGTGCCGGATCAGTACCACCGCTCGGTCTGACCTGGGCGTACGCCGCGTCCGGCCGCCACTGTCAGTGGGTGGGTGCAGACTGGCCCGTATCCGCGACAAAGGCGTCCAGGAGGTGTCGGCGATGACCGACGTGCTACTGACCGTAGGGACCCGCAAGGGACTGTTCATCGGCCGCAGGCGCGGCGGCCGGTGGGAGTTCGAGGGCCCGCACTTCAACGCGCAGGCCGTGTACGCGATCGGTATCGACATGCGCCGCACCGTGCCCCGGCTGCTGGCCGGCGGGGACAGCGCGCACTGGGGCCCCTCGGTGTTCCACTCGGACGACCTGGGGGCGACGTGGACGGAGCCGGCGCAGCCGGCCGTCAAGTTCCCCAAGGACACCGGGGCTTCGCTGGAGCGGTTGTGGCAGCTGCACCCGGCCGGGCCGGCGGCGCCCGGCGTGGTGTACGCGGGCACCGAGCCCGCCGCGCTGTTCCGCTCCGAGGACGGCGGGGAGACCTTCGAGCTGGTCCGGCCGCTGTGGGAGCACCCGACCCGGTCGCAGTGGGTGCCGGGCGGCGGCGGTGAAGGGCTCCACACGGTGGTCACGGACCCGAGAGACCCGGACGCCGTGACGGTCGCGGTGTCGGCGGCCGGGGTGTTCCGCACCCGCGACGGCGGCGCGACCTGGTCGCCGTCCAACCAGGGCGTGTCGGCGGTCTTCCTGCCGGACCCCAACCCGGTCTTCGGGCAGTGCGTGCACAAGATCGCCCAGGACGCGGGCGATCCGGACCGGCTGTACCTGCAGAACCACTGGGGGGTGTACCGCAGCGACGACGCGGGCGCCAAGTGGACCGACATCGGCGCGGGGCTGCCCTCCGACTTCGGCTTCGCGGCGGCCGCCCACCCGCACCGCGCCGATGTGGCGTACGTCTTCCCCATCACGGCCGACTCCGACCGGGTGCCGGCCCAGCGGCGGTGCCGCGTCTACCGGACGAGTGACGCGGGCGGCAGTTGGGAAGCCCTGACGGCCGGCCTGCCGGAGGGCGATCACTACGGCACGGTGCTGCGCGACGCGATGTGCACGGACGACGCGGACCCGGCCGGCGTCTACTTCGGCAACCGCAACGGCGAGGTGTACGCGAGCGCCGACGAGGGCGACAGCTGGCGGTTGCTGGCCTCCCACCTGCCGGATGTGCTGTGCGTGCGGGCGGCGGTGATCGGGTGAGGGGCGGGGCTGGTGCGCCGGCAGAGTGACGGCCGTGGCAGCACGACCCTGGACGACCGGCTGCCGCCGGACCGCATCGGCTGCGGGCGTTCCAGCAGCCGTTCCACGAGGTGCGGGTCGTGATCGTCGGACAGGGCCCGCACCCGACACCCGTCCACGCGGTGGCGTGAGGAACGCGCCGCGCCCGTCAGCACGCCGTCCGGCGCCGACCTGCGCCTGTCACGTGGCGAAGTCATTCACGCACATGAGGTGACGGCAGCTTCGTTCGTTTCCGGTCCGGCCAGGACGCGGCAGTGGCGGCCGTAGCGACGGCGATGGCCGCCAGCCGCCGGTAGTCGAGACTGCCGGGGGTGTCGGTCGGCTGGTGGTAGTGGGGGTTACGGAAGTTCGCCGTGTCGGTGAGCATCAGGGCCGGAGTCCCCGTGTTCCAGAAGGCCGCGTGGTCGCTGCGGTCGAGATGGGCCAGCGGGGGCACCACGAGGCCGGCGAGCGCGCCCAGCGGGCCCAGCGGACGCGGGTCGCACAGGGCGACGCAGGACAGCACGGGCTCCGTGGCCTGCGCGGCACCGCGCCAGAGGGCGGCCGCCGCCCGCGTCGAGCGGCGGTGGACCACGAGGGTGAAGTCGCCGCGCAGCCCAGCCGAGCGGACCTCGGCGGCCACGCGGGGGAAGGCCGTGCCGAAGCCCATCGGCATCTGCTGACTTCCGGGCTCGGTCGTGAAGTACCCGACGGACTCCAGGCAGATCATGCCCATGACGTTGCGGTTGCGGCGGATCCACTGAGCCGCGAACCGGGAACCGATCAGGCCCAGTTCCTCCATGTCGAAGACCATGAACGTGACGTCAGGCGCCCCGGGCAGCCCGCCGAGGAGCCGCGCCGTCTCCAGCAGTGCGGCCACTCCCGAGGCATTGTCGTCGGCGCCCGGGCTGCCGTCGACGGTGTCCAGGTGGGCGCCGACGACCACGATGGGGCGGTGAGGGCCCACCGGGGGTTCAGCCAGCAGGTTCGCACCGGTCAGCCGCGGGTGGAGGCGGAATTCGAGCGGCAGCGCCTGGTGACCGCGGCGGTCGGTGGAGCCGAGGCGCCACCATACGTCGAACGGCTGCCGCCAGGTCCGCCAGCCCGCCGCGGTCAGTTCGGTCGTCACATAAGCCTCTGCCCGCAGCATGGCCTCGGGCGCGCGCGTCCGGCTGCGCGGGCGGTCGGCGAGGAACTCGACGTCCTGGCGCAGGCGCTGCGGGTCCGCGCGCCGGGTCAGTTCGCGTACGACCTCGGGTATGTGGGTCGGGAGCACACCGTCACCACCTTCCCTCGTACGGTCCATGGTGGCGCAGGTGACCGGCACGCGCCCCTGTACGGGCGTCACAATGGGGATGAGAGGCACGCCTGCCGTTGTGGAGAGGCGGTCGATTCCCGTGCGGTACACAGCTGTGACGGCCCTGAGCCATGCCGGGCTGCTCCGCCATGGCAACGAGGACAGCCTCGTCGTCGGGCCGTGGACGCTGTGCGGCACCGAGACGATGAGTCCCCAGTCGCTGGTGTTCCCCCTCGGCCCCCCGCTTGTCGTGGCGGTCGCCGACGGGCTGGGCGGGCAGCCGGCCGGCGAGGTGGCCAGTTCACTGGTCGTCCGTCGGCTCGCCTCGCTGGGCCCTTCCCTGAGTGGCGAGGAGGCCGTCCGTGACGCCCTGGACGACTGCAACCACGCGGTGTACTCGGCCGCTGAGGGCCATCCGGAGCTGGCCACCATGGGAACCACGGTCGCGGGAGCCGTTGTGCTGGCGGAGGCGCTGCTGACGTTCAACGTGGGCGACAGCAAGGTCTACGAGGCAGGTCAGGACGGGCTTCGCCAGGTGAGCGTCGACGACAGCCCACCACCGGCCCCGGGGCGGCGTACCACGTCGGCCGTCACGCAGACGCTCGGCGGCGGCTATGCCTTCAGCGCCGTGACGCCCCATGTGACGGCCTCCCCGCTCACCACCGGCGATCGCGTCCTGATCTGCAGCGACGGGCTGACCGATCCGGTGCCGGACGACGAGTTGGAGGGCCTGCTGCGGTTCCACGACGACGGCAGAGCCGCCTTCGAGCTGTGGAAGGCCGCCATGGAGGCCGGAGGCCCCGACAACATCACCCTGGCGCTGGTGCGCATCGGCGACTAGACCGGGGAGACGGGAAACGCGCCACAGACCCCCCTTGGACGGCCGCATGCCCAACCGCCCAGCGGCCGCGTTACGGCGGCCGCGAATCACCGTCGAGTGGCCGCGTTACGGCAGCCGCCAGTCGATCGGCTGCGCGCCCTGCCGGGCCAGCAGCTCGTTCGTACGGCTGAACGGCCGCGAGCCGAAGAAGCCCCGGTCGGCGGACATGGGGGACGGATGCGCCGACTCGATCGCCGGAAGGTCGCCGAGCAACGGACGGAGATTGCGTGCGTCCCGTCCCCACAGCACGGACACCAGCGGCTTGCCGCGCGCCACGAGCGCCTTGATGGCCTGCTCGGTCACCTCCTCCCACCCCTTGCCACGGTGCGCGGCCGGCTTGCGCGGCGCCGTGGTCAGCGCCCTGTTGAGCAGCAGCACCCCCTGCCGGGTCCACGGCGTCAGGTCTCCGTTGGACGGCCGGGGCAGCCCCAGGTCGGAGTTCATCTCCCGGAAGATGTTCTCCAGACTGCCCGGCAACGGCCGCACCTCGGGCGCCACGGAGAAGCTCAGCCCCACCGCATGGCCCGGCGTCGGGTACGGGTCCTGTCCGACGATCAGGACCCGCACCTCGTGGAACGGCTGCTGGAACGCCCGCAGCACATGCGGTCCGGCCGGCAGATAGGTGCGCCCGGCGGCGATCTCCGTACGGAGGAAGTCGCCCATCCCGGCGATGCGTTCGGCCACCGGCGCGAGGGCGTCCGCCCACCCCGGCTCGACGATTTCTTTCAACGGTCGTGCTGCCACGGCACGTCACCCTACCGGCCTACCACGTGCGCTCCGAACGTCCGAGCAAGCCGCTCACGTCGATCCTGCCCACTGATCCCGCGGTCCGGGCAATACGGTGGCTTCCATGAAGCGTCCCGTGGACGGACCGGAACGGTGCGGCGCCCTGGAGCAGCCGCGGGGCGGGCGGCCGAGGAGCGCCGCATGAGCGCCGGCGCGTGGGTGCTGGGGGTCGACTCCGGCGGGTCGGGGCTGCGGATCGCGCTCGCGACCGTACTGCGCCACGGCGGCGCCGACGAGGCCGGTACCGAGGGCGGTGTACGTGACGTCGAGAGCGTGGTGTTCGGGGAGCCGGTGCGTACCGGGGCGGGCGGGATCGACGCGGGGCATCTGCTGGAGCGGCTGGTGCCCGCCGCCGAGGGGCTGCTCGGGCGCGCCGGGGCCGGCCGGCTCGCGGCGGTGGCGGTCGGGGCGGCCGGGATGGCGACGCTCGGCGACGAGCTGCGCGCCACGCTGCCGGAGGCGCTGCGGCGCTCGCTCGGGGCGGGCCGGCTCGCGCTGGCCGCCGACGCGGTCACCGCGTACGCCGGGGCGCTCGGGCAGCGGCCCGGGGCGGTCGTCGCGGCGGGCACCGGCCTGATCGCGCTCGGCACGGACCTGTCCGGCTGGCGCCGCGCGGACGGCTGGGGGCACCTGCTGGGCGACTGCGGCAGCGGGGCGTGGATCGGCCGCGCCGGGCTGGAGGCGGCCATGCGCGCCCACGACGGGCGGCGCGGCGGCTCGGCGGCGCTGCTGGAGCGCGTCGAGGCGGTGTTCGGGCCCCCGGCGACGCTGCCGGGCCGGCTCTACCCGCGCGCCGACCGGCCCGCCGTGCTCGCCTCGTTCGCGCCCGATGTGGCCCGGTGCGCCACGGGCGGCGACCCGGTGTCGGCCGGCATCCTGGCGCTGGCCGCCCGGCACATCGCCGAGGCGGCGGCCGCCGTCTGCCCGGTCGGCGACGGCCCGGAGAAGAGCCCGGAAGACGGCCCGGAGGAGGAGGACGGCCCGGAGGACAGCCCGGAGGACCGGCCGGAAGTGGCCCTGACCGGTGGCCTGTTCCAGATGGGCGACCCGCTCCTCGTACCCCTGCGTGCCGAGCTGGCGGAGCAGCTCCCGTACGCGCGGACGGTGACCGCCGCCGGGGACCCGCTGGCCGGCTCGCTCGCCGTCGCGGCGGCCCTCGCCACGGACACGCTCCGGCTGCCTCGCGAGCCGGGCATGCTGGACATCATCCATGAGTCACGTACGCATGGGACATAGCCGGACAGAGGGCGCCCGACCGGGCCCTCCCCAAGCGTCGGAACAGGTAAAGCCAGTAGCATGCCGGGCCATGAGCTCCCCCACTGGGCCCGCTTCCGGCCTGCCTGTACGAATGCCGCGACCCCGACAGTCCGGGCGGCACCGTCGCCCTGAACCCGTGGCGGCCCCCGAGGGCGCGCCCGCGCTCGTTCTCGCCGTTCCCGGTGCCCCTTCCGCCGCTGTCCGCAGCCTGGCGGAAGAGGTCGTGAGCATCGCTCGTTCCGAGCTGCCCGGCCTGGAGGCCGCGATCGGTTTCGTGGACGGCGACAACTCCGAGCACCCCACGCTTTCGGCCGTCCTGGAGCGGGCCGCCGCGCTGCGTGTCGAGCGGTACGAGTTCGCCAGGGCCGCCGGCCGTGAGGTCGCCGAGCCCGAGGGTCCGGCCGCCGTGGTGGTTCCGCTCCTCGCGGGTCCCGACAGCGCCCAGACGGACCGCATACGGCAGGCCGTCGCGGACAGCGGCGCGGCCGCCGAGCTGACCGACGTACTGGGTCCGCACCCGCTGCTCGCGGAGGCGCTGCACGTGCGCCTGTCCGAGGCGGGGCTGGCCCGCGCCGACCGGGCGCGGCTGTTCACGGTCGCCACGGCGGCCGACGGCATCGTCCTTGCCACGGTGGGCGGCGAGGAGGCCGTGCAGGCGGCCGGGATCACCGGCATGCTGCTGGCCGCGCGGCTGGCCGTCCCGGTGATGGCGGCGGGACTGGACCAGGAGGGCTCGGTTGCGGCCGTCGCCGAGCAGCTGCGCGGCTCCGGCTCGGCGCAGCTGGCGCTCGCGCCGTACCTGATCGGCCCGGAGCTGGCCGAGGGCCTCCTGGACGACGCCGCGAAGGCGGCGGACTGCCCGGTGGCCGAGCCGCTGGGCGCGTACCCGGCGGTCGGCAAGCTGGTGCTGTCGCAGTACACGACGGCGCTGGGCATCGCGCCGCAGCCGTCGGGGGCTCCGGTTCGCTGACCGGCACGAGTCGTACGGGGGGGCCCGCGCGGACAGACGTCCGGTGCGGGCCCTTTCCGTTGCCGTACGTCTCAGGCGAAGGCCACGCAGGACGCCGCCGTGGCCTCGATGGCGCCCGCCCGGCTCGGCACTCCCGTCGCGGGGTCGATGTCGAACCAGGTGACGTCGCCGGAGCGCTCGTTGGCCACGTACAGCCGCCGCCCCTCCGGGTGCAGGGCGAGGTCCCGGGGCCAGTGCCCGCCGCACGGGACGGTGGCGACCGGGCGGGGCCGTTCCCGGGTGTCGTCGAGCGCCAGGACGGCGATGGTGTCGTCACCGCGCACCGCCGCCCACAGGAACCGCCCGTCGGGCGACGCGACGATGCCGGAGGGGTGGCTCACGGCCTCCGTGTCCGGCTCCATCGGCAGGACGGCCGTCTCGGCCACGGGTGCGAGGGTGCCCGTGGCGGGGTTCCAGCGGCAGACGGTGAGCGTGGGGGCGAGTTCGGCGAGGACGTAGACGTGGCTGGCGGACGGGTGGAAGGCGAGGTGGCGCGGGCCGCTGCCCGGGCGCAGCGCGGTCTCGCCGTGCGGTGTCGGTTCGCCCGTCGAGGGGTCGAGGGCGCAGACGTGTACGGAGTCGGTCCCGAGGTCCACGGCCAGCAGCCAGCGGCCGCCGGGGGCGGGTACCACCTGGTGGGCGTGCGGGCCGGCCTGCCGGTCCGGGTGCGGGCCGCCGCCCCGGTGCCGCAGCACCCGGGCGGCGGGCTTCGGCGCGCCGTCCGGGGCCAGCGGCAGGGCGCTCACGCTGCCGGAGCCGTAGTTGGCGGTGAGGACGTGTCCGTGGGCGAGCGCCAGGTGGGTCGGGTGCGCACCGCCCACCGGGGTGGGGGCGCCGAGCAGCCGGGGCGCGGGCCCCGTGACGTCGAAGGCGGCGACGGTGCCCTCCTCGGTCTCGCCGGCCGCGTACAGCAGGTCGCCGCCGGGCGCGGCCACCAGGAAGGACGGGTCCGCGACCGCGTCGGACGCGCCCGTCACGGTCAGCGCGCCCGTCGTCCGGTCCACGGCGGCCGCGACGACGCCGCGTCCGCCCGCCGAGGTGAACGAGCCGATGTAGGCCCGACCGCCGCTCTGCCGTGCCTCGTCCGCCACCGCGCTGCCCCTCTCCGCCTGCCGGCCCCGTGCGCACCCGACGCTAGCAGGTCTAGACCAAGGGGTCTCGGGGTTCGGGGTCACGCGCCGATCAGCGGTTCGCGCGGGGAGGTGCGCAGGGGCGTGGCGAGCTCGGTGAGCGCCCGCTCCAGGCTGTGCAGGTGGGCCAGCGCGGGCTCCAGCACGGTGGCGTGCTGCGCGTCGACGGGAGCCGTACGGGCCTCCCGCGCCTTCTCCGGCGTCGTGAGCGCTTCGACGGCCGCCTCCACGCGCCAGCACGCGGCGGCCAGCCGGGCGTCGTGGGACGCCTCCGGGTCCGCAGCGATGGAGGCCAGGCCCCGTACCTCGCGGGCGCAGGCGTCGAGCAGCGCCAGCACCTGACGGGCGCGGCCCTTGCGGGCGCGCAGCGGGCTCAGCGGGTGCACGAGCGGCGCCAGGGAGAGCCGTACGCGGCCGAGGAGGGCCTCCAGTTCGGCGACGTGCGGGGAGGGGTCGGCGCCCGGGGTTCCGGACAGGCGGGCGGCGGCCTCCGCGGTGCAGACGTGCACGCAGCGCAGGGCGCGCTGGATCCAGGCGTCCGTCGTGGCGTGGGTGGTGATGGGCAGCACGAAGAGCACGGCCAGCACCGCTCCGAGTGCGCCAACACCGGTCTCCATGGCGCGCAGGGCGAGCAGGGCCGGGTCCAGGACCCCCAGGAGGCCGTAGAGCGCCCCCGCCATCAGCGTCACGGACAGCATCATCCAGGTGTAGGAGACGGCGGCCGTGTAGAAGATGCCGAAGACGCAGACCCCGACCAGGACAGCGGTGGGGACGGCGGCACCCCCCAGGGGGACGACGACCACCAGGCCGACGGCGATGCCGATGAGCGTGCCGAGCACCCTGCGGAAGCCGCGTACGAGCGTCTCACCGCGCGAGGCGGTGTTGACGAAGATCCACCAGGTGGCGCCGACGGCCCAGTACCAGCGCTCCCCGGACAGCGCCTGGCCGATCACCAGCGCCACGGCACCGCCGACGGTCGCCTGGACCGCCTGGCGCGTGGTGGTGCGGGCCAGCCCCCGGCCCTGGTCCGGCACCTGGACGGCGGGCGGAGTCATGCGCCGCTCGTAGCACCACAGGCCGAAGCGGACCGCCGAGGAGGAGAGCAGGGACAGGGCGACGGCGGCGTACAGCTCGGGGAGCTGGCCGGGCAGGGTGTGCAGGAACTGCGTCACGAAGAACGTCATGAACGCGAACACGCCCAGGGAGTGTCCGCGCGGCCCCCAGCGGCGGGCGTAGACCCCGGCGCCCATGACGGCCAGGAAGGCCACGTCCCGCCCCACGGGGTGGTCGTGCAGGACGGCGGCGAGGGCGAGCACCGGGAACCCGACGGCGGGCAGCAGGGCGGTGGTGACGGCCTGCTTGCGAACGGTGGCGTCCGTGACGGTGAAGAGCGCGAGGAGCGCGGCGAGACCGCCGGTGATGGCCGCCGCGAGAGAGAGCCCGGCCAGCCCGCACACAGCGACCGCCACGCTGATGCCGAGGACGGCCCGGGCGGCGCTGCGCAGTCGCAGCCGCCCCGGATCCGGAGCCACGAACACCCTCTTCAGCACAGTTTCCCGCCCCTTCGACGTTTACGACGTACACGCATGAAAAAGGCGCCGCGGAATCCGCAGCGCCATCGACACCCCCATGACACCATCTTCCGGCCCGATGGCTCAACTCATTCCCACACGACTGGGCCATTGGACCAGGTGGGCGGTCGGCCCGGATGTATGGATCGGGCCAATGGGCCAGCTCAAGGTGGGGCGCGGCCCCGGTCGATGAAGAGAGGGAAGCGAGCCGACCATCAGGACCGTGCCAGGGGAGTGCACATGCCGACCACGACGGAGCCGACGCCGAAGCCACCGCTGAGCGGGGACAGAGTGGCCGTCGGCTCACCCGTCCCCTTCGCCGTACGGCACCGGCGTCTCGTATCCGTACTCGCGCTCGTGCTGATGGCCCTGTCGGGACTGGTGGGGCGCGATGTGGCCGACCGGCTGTCCTCGGGTGGCATCGTGCCGCCCGGGGCCGAGTCGCTGCGCGCGGAGGAGATCCTCCGGCGGGATTTCCGGGCAGGGAGGCCGGACCTCGTACTGCTCGCCCGTACGGAGGCCCCCGGCCGTCGTGGCGTGGACGCCCCCGCCGCCGTCACAGCCGCCCGCCTGGTGGAGCGGCGCCTGGCCGCCGACCCGGGGGTCGCCCGGATCCAGTCGTACTGGACGCCTGGCGGGACGCCGGGCCGGGAGGCCGGCCGGGAGAACAGTCGGCAGCCGGGCCCGGCAACGGGTCGGGAGACCGGTCCGGAGGCGGACGCCGCGACCGGTCCCGTCACCGGTCCCACCACCAGCCCCACGACCGGGCCAGCCGCCGCCCTTCGGGCGCGGGACGGGCGGGGCGCGCTGGTGCTGGCGTGGCTGCGGGGTGGTGACCGGGAGCGGGGCAGGACCGCCGAGCGCGTGGTGCCGGAGGTGACCGGACGGTTCGGGCCGCTGGAGGTGACGGCCGGGGGCGAGGCGGCCACACGCGTGGAGGTGGCCCGGCAGGCGTCCCGCGACGCCCGGGTGAGCGAGCTGGTCGCCCTGCCGGTCACCGCGACGCTCCTGCTGCTGGTGTTCGGCTCGCTGGTGGCCGCCGCGCTGCCCGTGCTCGTCGGGGTGTTCGCCGCGCTCGGCACCACCGCGCTGCTGCGCAGGCTCACCGACGTCACCGAGATCTCGGTGTACGCGCTCAACATCGGCACCGCCCTGGCCTTCGCCCTCGCGATCGACTACAGCCTGTTCCTGGTCAGCCGGTACCGCGAGGAGCGGGCGAACGGCGCGGTGACCGCCCAGGCCCTGCACACGGCGCTGCGCACCGCCGGCCGGGCGGTGGCCTTCTCGGCCGCCACCGTGGCGTGCAGCATGGCCGCCCTGCTGGTCTTCCCGCACCCGCTGCTGCGCTCGCTCGGGTACGCGGGCGTAGCGGTCACCGTCATGGCCGCCGTCGGCAGTCTGGTCGTCCTCCCGGCGGTACTCGCGCTGCTCGGCGACCGGCTCGAACGCCTGGACGTGTTCGCCCGGTGGCGCCGCCGCTCCCCGGCGGACCGGGCGACAGCGGCGGCGACGGGTGGCTGGGGGCGCATCGCCCTGGCGGTGATGCGGCGGCCGCTGGCGACGGGGATCCCGGTCACCTGCCTGCTGGTGCTGCTGGCCGTCCCGTTCACGGACGTACGGTTCGCGATGTCCGACGACCGGGTGCTGCCCGCGGGCACCGCCGCCGGGGGTGTGGGCGCGGCACTGCGCCAGGACTTCCCCGACTCACCGGTCGGTGCGACCGGCATCGCCCTGCCCGGCCTCGACGCCCGATCCCGAGCCGTGGAGCTGGACCGCTACGCGCGGCGCGTCTCCGCCGTGGACGGGGTGGCGCGGGTGGACACGGCGACCGGAACGTACCGCCAGGGGCGGCTCGTCGCCCGCCCCTCCTCGTCGTCGTCGGGCCGCTTCGGGTCACCGCGTGGCGCGTACCTGTCGGTCGCCACGGTCGGCGAGCCGGGCGATCCGGCCACCGCCGACCGCGTCGAGGCGATCAGGGACGTGCCGGCACCCACCCGCGCCTGGGTGGGCGGGTTCGGCGCGAAGGTCGCCGATGTACGAGGGGCGATCGGCGAGCGCCTCGGACTGGCCCTGACACTGGTGGGCGCGTCCATGTTCGCCCTGGTCCTGGGGCTGACCCGGCGGCCCGTGCTGGCCGTCAAGGCGCTCGTCCTGAACACGCTCAGCCTCTGTGCGACCTTCGGCGCCCTGGTGTTCCTCTTCCAGCAGGGCCATCTGCGGTGGCTGGTGGGGGACTTCGTGGCGACGGGTTCCCTCGACGTGCAGCTGCCGGTGGTGACGTTCTGCGTCGCCTTCGGCCTGTCCATGGACTACGAGTGCATGCTGCTGTCCCGCATGGTGGAGGAGCACCGGGCGGGGGCGGACACGGTGACGGCGGTCGCCCGGGGACTGGACCGTACCGCCCGGCTCTTCACCTGGTCGGCCCTCATCCTGGCCGTGGTGATGGTGGCGCTGGCGACGTCGGGCCTCGTCTTCCTGAAGGCGGTCGGGGTGGGGCTGGCACTGGCCGCCATCCTGGACGCGACCGTCGTACGCGGCCTGCTGGTCCCCGCCGTGATGCGCCTGGCCGGTCGCGCCAACTGGTGGTCGCCGTCGTGGCTGCGGGGCAAGGGAGCACAGGGTGGGCCATTGGTACGGTGATACGGAGGAATTGCCGTACCACGAGGGGGCCGACGGACCATGGCGGTGGACGAGCTGGACACCCGCATCCTGCGGCTGCTGCTCGAGCAGCCGCGCACCAGCGTGCGCGAATACGCGCGGATCCTGGGCATCGCGCGCGGCACCCTGCAGGCACGGCTGGACCGGCTGGAGCGGGACGGGGTGATCACCGGTACGGGGCCGGTGCTCTCCCCCGCCGCGCTCGGGCACCCGGTGCTCGCGTTCGTGCACATCGAGGTCACCCAGGGGCACCTGGACGAGGTGGGCGACGCGCTCGCCGCCATCCCCGAGATCGTCGAGGCGTTCTCGATCACCGGCGGCGGGGATCTGCTCACCCGGGTCGTGGCGCGGGACAACGGGCACCTGGAGGACGTCATCCAGCGGCTGATCCAGCTGCCGGGTGTGGTGCGTACGCGTACGGAGATGGCGTTGCGCGAGCGAGTGCCGCACCGGCTGCTGCCGCTGGTGGAGGCGGTGGGCCGGGCCTCCGCCTCCGCCCCCGGCCAGAAGTGAGCCGGGGCCCGTGAGCACCACCCGCACCGCGGTCATCTTCGATCTCGACGGCACGCTGGTCGACAGCGAGCCGAACTACTACGAGGCGGGCCGCCGGCTCCTGGAGCGCTACGACGTCACGGACTTCGGCTGGGACCGCCACACCGACTTCATCGGCATCGGGACGCGCGAGACGCTGGAGGCCCTCAAGGAGGAGTACGGGATCGACGCGCCGGTCGAGGAGCTGCTGGCCGGCAAGAACCGGCACTACCTGGAGCTGGCGCGCGCCGCGACCGAGGTGTTCCCCGAGATGCGGGCGTTCGTGGAGCTGCTGCACGCGCGGGGCGTGCCGATGGCCGTCGCGTCCGGTTCGTCGCGCGCCGCGATCGAGGCGGTCCTCGGCGGGACGGGGCTGGACGCGTACCTGACCACCCTGGTGTCGGCGGAGGAGGTCGAACGGGGCAAGCCGGCGCCGGACCCGTCGAAAATGCGTTGCCCCGCTCGAGCCCGGCGCGGGAGGCTTCCCGCCATGTCCGACAACGTATCGAGCGGTTCACGCGGTGTGGCCGCCCTCTTCTCCCATGGCCGGCTGACGGCCATCCCGCGCAAGCCGGCCCGCCGCGAGCAGCTGCTCGTCCATCTCACCGAGACGCTGTTCGAGCGGGACCGGTCCTACACGGAGCCCGAGGTCAACGAGGCGCTGCGCACGGTGCACGAGGACTGCTCGGCACTGCGCCGCTACCTGGTGGTCGGCGGGTTGCTGACCCGGACCCGGGACGGCGCCAGCTACCGCCGGGCCGCGTAACGGTCAGAACCGGGCGTGGGCGGTGATGTCCGCGCCGAACTGGTCGATCATCGCCGGGGTCACGGTCGGCCGGCACTGGGCGATGGCCTCCAGGTAGTCCTCGGTGCTCGCGCCCGGTGCCCGCCCCTGGTCCCGGTCGCCCAGGTCCCGCTCGAAGGCCGTCTGGGCGGCGATCCGGGCGGCGTGCTCGATGTCGGCCGGGGTGAACAGGTCGCTGGCGGCCACCAGGACGGACACGTCCACATCCGACCGGCCGTCCGTGTACCGGGACCAGATGGCGGCGCGCGCCGCCTTGTCCGGCGTACCGATCGGGATGAGGTAGTCGAACCTGCCGGGCCGCAGGAACGCCGGGTCGAGCGAGCGGATGGAGTTGGTGGCGCACACCAGCAGGCGTTCGTCGCCCTCGCGGAACCGGGGTATCAGCTTGAGCAGTTCGTTGGTGACGCCGTGCATCCCGCCGGGCTGCGCGGGCTCGGTGCGTACGGGGGCGATCTCCTCGACCTCGTCGATGAAGACCAGCACCCGCTCCAGCTCCGAGATGCGGGCGAACGCGCTGCGCAGCGCGGCCGCCAGGTTGCCCTCGTCGGCCAGCCGGGAGGGCAGGAGTTCGACGAAGGGCCAGCCGAGCCGGGAGGCGATGCCGCGGGCGAAGGTGGTCTTGCCGGTGCCGGGCGGCCCGAACAGGGTGATGGCGCGCGGCGGCCGTACGCCGTGCCGGGCGGCCCTCTCGGGCTGGGCGAGCGGCAGGACGACCCGCCGCTCGATGAGGTCCTTCTCCGCCTCCATGCCGGCGACCTTGGCCCACAGGTCGCCCGGCAGGAAGCTGCCACCGAGGTCCTCCAGGAGGTTGGCGGCGGGCCCGTGCAGTGGTTCGACCTTCTCGAAGTAGGCCACGGCGGGCTGCCGGGTGTAGCCGGCGTTGAGCAGGCCCTCGCCGACCAGTTCCTCCTCGGGCAGGACGTAGGCGATCCGCCCGACGCGGGCGGCGACGAGGCGCCGCTCCAGCTCGACCAGCAGCGCGCTCGCCAGCCCCCGGCCGCGCCAGGCCGGGGAGATGGCGATACGCATCACCCAGGCGCGCTCCCCGGCCACGCAGGCGAGCGCCGCACCGATGGGTGCGCCCTGGTGGACGGCGACGACCGCCGGCTGGCGGGACGTCAGCGCGCCGATGCACTCGGCGAGTGAGAACACGGACTCCTGTCCGAGCTCGGCCGTGGTGTCGATCAAGTGGACGACCGCCGCGAGATCGCTTTCACGGTAGTCGTGGATCAGCCAGTTCACCGGTACCACCCCTCTTTGGTGCTGTTCCGGCGAGGCTAGGGGCGGCCGCATGCCGGGTCGTGTGCCGCTGTGCACAAGGGAGCGGCGCCGACTACGACGTTGTGGAGGTGGACGTCCGGACGGTGGACGTGAGGGGTGCGCGGTCGACAGGATCCCGGATGACACACGTTTCCAGGGGCGGAAGGCGGAACGTACGCATGGCGAAGCACTGGGCGGACTTCCAGTACGAGATCTACCTGAACGGCATGACCGGCGCCGTACCGAGGCTGCCGACGGATCTGACGCGCCTGGAGGAGCTCACCGAGCGGCGCCTGGGCCCCGGCCCGGTCGGTTACGTGGCGGGCAGCGCGGGCAGCGGCAGCACGGCGGCCGCCAACCGGGCGGCGCTGGAGCGGCGGCGGATCGTGCCGCGGATGCTGCGGGACGTGCACGAGCGGGACCTGTCGGTCGAGGTGCTGGGCCGCGCGCTCCCGGCGCCGCTCGCCCTCGCGCCCGTGGGCGTGCTGTCGATCATGCACCCGGACGCGGAACCCGCCGCGGCGCGGGCCGCCGCCGCGCACGGCGTCCCGTACATCCTGTCGTCCGCGTCCAGTACGCCCATGGAGCAGGTCGCGGAGGCGATGGGCGACGCGGAGCGGTGGTTCCAGCTGTACTGGGCGAAGGACCGTGAAGTCACGCGGTCCTTCCTGGACCGGGCGAAGGCGGCGGGGTTCACCGCGCTGTTCGTCACGCTGGACACGCCCCTGCTGGCGTGGCGGCCGCGCGACCTGGACCAGGCGTACCTGCCGTTCCTGCACGGCGTGGGCACCGCGAACTACTTCACCGACCCGGCGTTCCAGGCGGGGCTGGCCAAGCCCGTGCACGAGGACCCGAACGCGGCGGTCATGCACTTCGTCTCCATGTTCGCCGACCCCGCCAAGACGTGGCCGGACCTGGGGTTCCTGCGGGAGAACTGGGACGGTCCGATCGTGCTCAAGGGCATCCTGCACCCGGACGACGCCCGGCGCGCCGCGCAGGCGGGCATGGACGGCGTGGTGGTGTCCAACCACGGCGGCCGCCAGGTGGCCGGTTCCGTCGCGGCCGCCGACGCCCTGCCCCGGGTCGCCGAGGCGGTCGGCGACCGGCTGAGCGTGCTGTTCGACAGCGGCATCCGCACGGGCGACGACATCTTCAAGGCGCTCGCGCTGGGCGCGGACTCGGTGCTGGTGGGGCGTCCGTACGCGTACGGGCTCGGCCTCGACGGACAGGCGGGCGTCGAGCACGTCATCCGCTGCCTGCTCGCCGAACTCGACCTGACCCTGGCGCTGTCCGGGCACTCCACGCCCACCACGCCGGGCCCGGACGACCTCGTCGAGGAGAGGACGACCGCATGACCGCCGTGACCGCCCTGAAGAACGTGCTCGCCGTCGTCGCGCCCCGCCTGGGCGGCCGCACCGCCGGCGCCGCGCTCGCCACGGTCTTCCCCGACCACGCCCGGGTCACCGTCGTCGAGACCACCGACGAGGACCCGGTCGCGCTGCGCGAGGCGCACGTCGTCATCACCGCCCTCGCCCCGGTCACCGCCGGGCACATCGCCGCCGCACCGCACCTGGAGCTCGTCCAGTGCGCCGGTCACGGTTACGACGACGTCGACGTGGACGCCGCCCGCCGACGCGGCATCCCCGTGTGCACGATCGGCTCCAGCGGCGCCGAGAAGCAGGCCGTCGCCGAGCACACCTTCGCGCTCATGCTGGCCCTCGCCAAGCAGCTGGTCCCCGCCCACACCGCGCTCGTCGACGCCGACTGGGCGCTGCCCCGGTTGCGGCACTCCCTCACCGAGCTGGCCGGAAAGACCCTCGGCGTCATCGGCCTCGGCTCGATCGGCGAGGAAGTCGCCCGCCGCGCCGTGGCGTTCGACATGAGCATCGTGTACGCCGGACGGCGCCGCGCCTCCCCCGACACGGAGGCCCGCCTCGGCGGCGCCCGCCACCTGCCGCTCGACGACCTCCTCCGCACCGCCGACTACGTCACCCTGCACGCCCCGCTCACCGACGCCACCCGCCACCTGCTGGACGCCGAGCGCCTGGCCCTCCTCAAGCCGACCGCCTTCGTCATCAACACCGCCCGCGGCGCCCTCATCGACCAGGCCGCCCTCGCGGCGGCCCTGGAGTCCGGCGCCCTCGCCGGCGCGGCCCTGGACGTCTTCGAACCCGAACCGCCCCCGCCGTCCCTGCGCCTGCTCAAGGCCCCGAACGTCGTCCTGTCCCCGCACGCCGCCGGCGTCACCCGCGAGACCGTGGTCCGCATCGCCCTCGCCGCGGTCGAGAACGTCGCCGGCCACCTGTCCGGCAGGCCGGTACGGGACGTCGTGCCGTAGCGGCCCTACCCGGCGGGCCGGAACCGTACCCGACGGCCCGGGCTGTCCTTCTCGCGTGGGCCCGCAGAACGGGGCATCGATCGGTGGCGCCCGTGCCCCGCGGCCACTCGGCCCGGGGGGACCTCCGCGAGAACCGGTTCTCCCATGGCACGCGTCCTCGTCTGAAGTGCGGTCAGTGATCGGCGCGTTCGGGTGGGTGCGGTGGATCTGCGGGTTCACCGACGAGGCAGCGCTCGCCCGGTTCGCGCAGCGGCGCGCGTCCGGTGAGCAGCCGACGGAGTACGCGGCGCTGCTGGGCGCGCATCGTGGATGAGGTCGTGCCGTCCCTGGGCGAGCCCGCCGGTCTCGCCGTCGACATCGCCACCGAGGACGGGTCGATGTTTTCCCGCCGGTCGTCGGCATCGTTCCGGACGGGGCCGCCGCCGACGCCGGTGAGGCGAAGGAGGGTCGCGGCCATGAGCGGTGACGGCGGGGACCTGCACTTCGACAAGGCGTCCGTCGTCAAGTTCACCCAGGGCGTGGGGTCGATCACCGACCAGCTGGGGGAACTCGGCGGCGCCACCGGTTCGGTGATGGGCAAGGGCTTCTCGGAGCTGGCGATGACGGGGATGGAGGCCGGGCACCACGGCCTCTCGGCGGGTCTGCCGGCCGTCGGCTGCTCACCGAGTGCCTGGACCTGGTCACCGCGCCGGTCGTCGACGACGTGGTGGACGGCGAGCCGGCCGCCCTGGCCCGTCTCCGGGCCACAGACGAGACCCTGCGCGCCCAGCGCGAGGACCGGCAACGGGCCGACGCCCTGCTGGAGCTGATCGCCACCATGGTGGAGGACTACGCCGGCCGGCCGGGCGGAAACCGTGAACCACCGGGCTGACCAGCCCATGGCACGGCGGCACTGATCCTGATCAGCCCAGGAAGCTCAACCGCACCTGGCGGTCCGGGTTGTCCTTGTTGGTGTCGACCAGGCAGACCGACTGCCAGGTCCCCAGGGCCATCTCGCCGCCGACGACCGGGATCGTGGCGTGCGGGGGGACCAGGGCAGGGAGGACGTGGTCGCGGCCGTGGCCGGGGCTGCCGTGGCGGTGCTGCCAGCGGTCGTCGGCGGGGAGGAGGGTGTGGAGGGCGGCCAGGAGGTCGTCGTCGCTGCCGGCGCCGGTTTCGAGGATGGCCACGCCGGTGGTGGCGTGCGGGGTGAAGACGTTCAGCAGGCCGTCGCGGCCCGCCGCGGCCTCCCGGAGGAAGGAGGCGCAGGCGCCGGTCAGGTCGTGGACCGTTTCCTTGTTGCCGGTGGTGATGCGCAGCGTACGGGTGGTGAATGCGTCGCTCATGCCCCCATGGTGTCACCGTGCGGCGCCCGCGCGCGGCGCCGTGGACGTGACGAGTCGTCGGACGTCACGATGGGGGCATGGTGATGGATGACGCGTCAGCGCAGGTGTCACTGCCCGGGTCCGTCGACGTCGTGGTCATCGGCGGGGGCGTCATCGGGGCGAGCATCGCGTTCCACCTCGCCGAGGCGGGGGCCGGGCGGGTGCTGGTGGTGGAGCGGGACACGCCCGCGTCCGGGTCGTCGGGGAAACCGATCGGCGGTGTGCGGGCGCAGTTCTCGGATCCGGTCAATGTACGGCTGGGGCAGCGGAGCCTGGAGGCGTGGCGGGCGTTCGGGGAGCGGCCCGGGGCGGAGGTCGGGCTGGAAGGGGTGGGGTACCTGTTTCTGCTCGGGGACGAGGGCGAGGTGGCGGTCTTCCGGGACGGCATGGAGGTGCAGCACGCGTACGGCGTGCCCAGCCGCCTGCTGAGCCCCCGCGAGGCGCACGCGCTGTGCCCGTACGTCGACCCGTCCTCGATCGTGGCCGCCGCCCACTCCCCCGCCGACGGGTACGCACTGCCCCGCGCGGCCGTCACCGGTTACCTGCGGGCCGCCGCCGCACTCGGGGCGGGTGTCGTCACCCGGTGCGCCGTCACCGGGATCGAGACGTCCGGCGGGGCCGTGCGCGCGGTGCGGACGACCGCCGGGACCGTGCGTACCGGGGTGGTGATCTGTGCGGCGGGGGCCTGGTCGCGGGCGGTCGGCGCGATGGCGGGGGTCGACCTGCCCGTCACGCCGCTGCGCCGGCAGATAGCCCTGACCGGCCCCCTGGAGCCGGCTCCGCCGCGCGTGCCGTTCACCCTCGACTACAACTCCACGCTGTACTTCCACGGCGACGGCGCCGGGGGGCTGGTGCTGGGGATGTCCGATCCGCGCGAACAGCCCGGTTTCGGGCGGGAGTTCGGCACGGAGTGGCTGGAGCTGTTCCGTGAGGCGGCCGCCCGGCGCGCGCCCGCGCTGGTGGACGTGCCGGTGACGGGCGGCTGGGCGGGCCTGTACGAGATGACACCCGACCGCGACGCGCTGATCGGTGAGGCCCCGGGCGTCAGCCGGTTCCTGTACGCGACGGGCTTCTCCGGACACGGCTTCCTCCAGGCGCCGGCCGTCGGCGAGGTGGTGCGGGACCTGTATCTGGGCAGGGCGCCGTTCGTCGACGTCGCACCGCTCTCCGCCGGCCGGTTCGAGGGCGCCGCCACCGGGTGGCGCTCGGAGGCGCACATCATCTGAGGAGTTCCTATGGTTCCCGCCTGGCGGCTGCGCGCCGCGTTCGCCCGTCGGCTCTCGGACATGTACGGCGCCGAAGTGCCCGCGTACACCACGCTGCTGGAGGTGGCGGGGCAGGTCAACGACGACGTACTGAGGAAGAGCGGGGCGGCGGCGGAGCGGCTGGGGAGCATCGAACGGGTGACCGCCGAGCGGCACGGCGCGATCCGGGTCGGTACGCCGCGCGAGCTGCGGCAGGTGGCGCGGGTGTTCGGCGCGCTGGGGATGGAGCCGGTGGGCTTCTACGATCTGCGGGACGCCGCCGGCAGCGCCGTACCGGTCGTGTCGACGGCCTTCCGGCCCGTCCGGGCCGAGGAGCTGGCGCGCAACCCGTTCCGGGTGTTCACCTCGCTGCTGACGTGCGACGACCGGCGGTTCTTCGACGCGGACCTCCAGGCACGGCTGGAGGAGTTCCTGGCGCGGCGGCAGCTGTTCCCGCCGGAACTGCTGGAGCTGGCCGAGCTCGGGGAGCGGGAGGGCGGGCTGCCGGAGGAGCTGGCGGAGCGGTTCCTGGCCCTGGCCGTCGCGGCGTTCGAGCTGTCGCCGGGGCCGGTGGACCGGGCCTGGTACGAGGAGTTGGAGGAGGTCTCCGCCGTCGCGGCCGACATCGGTGGGGTCACCAGCACCCACATCAACCACCTCACGCCCCGCGTCCTGGACATCGACGAGCTGTACCGGCGCATGGAGGACCGGGGCGTCGCCATGATCGACCGGATCCAGGGGCCGCCGCGCTGGGACGGGCCGGACGTGCTGCTGCGCCAGACGTCGTTCCGGGCGCTCGCCGAGCCGCGCGCGTTCCGCGAGCCGGACGGGCGGGTGACCGGCGGGTCGCTGCGGGTGCGGTTCGGCGAGGTGGAGGCGCGCGGCATCGCCCTCACCCGGGCGGGGCGGGCCCTGTACGACGAGCTGGTCACCGAGCCGGCCGAGGTGTGGGCGGCCCGCTTCCCGCGCACCGAGCGCGAACTGGCCGTGCGGCGGCTGGCGTTCTTCACGTACGGGCCCGTCGCCGGCCGCCCGAGGGACGGCGCCCGGCCGCCGCGCGACCTCGCCGGGCTGCTGGACGGTGGCTGGGTCACCGCGCACCCGATCGTCTACGAGGACTTCCTGCCGCGCTCGGCTGCCGGGATCTTCCAGTCGAACCTCGACCGGGCCGGGACGCGGGACGCCGGCGCGCGGGCGGCCGCGGCGTACGACCAGGAGTGGCTGGCGGGGGCCATGGAACGCCCGGTGCACGACCCGTTCGACCTCTGTGCCGCGCAGCAGGACCGCTCACTGGCGCGCACGCTCCACGCCCTTGATCTTGAGGAGACACCATGACCCCGTCGTTGCCGACCACCGACAAGCTCCGCGCCCGCGCCGAGAGCGCGCTGCTGCGCTGCGGCGCCGAACTGCCCACCGCCGAGGGCGAGGTGGTCTCGCGTACGCCGGTCACGGGCGGCGTCCTGCGCCGGATGCCGGCCGCCTCCCCCGACGACGTGGCGGCGGCGGTCGGCGCGGCCGCCGAGGCGTTCCGCAGGTGGCGCACGGTCCCGGCGCCCGTGCGGGGAGCGCTGGTCAAGCGGCTGGGCGAGCTGATGAGCGCGCACAAGGAGGACCTGGCGGAGCTGGTCACCGTCGAGGCGGGCAAGATCCGCTCGGAGGCGCTCGGCGAGGTGCAGGAGATGATCGACATCTGCGACTTCGCGGTCGGTCTGTCGCGTCAGCTGTACGGGCGGACGATGGCGTCCGAGCGGCCCGGCCACCGGCTGTCGGAGACCTGGCACCCGCTGGGTGTGGTGGGCGTGATCTCGGCGTTCAACTTCCCGGTCGCGGTGTGGGCCTGGAACACGGCGGTCGCGCTGGTCTGCGGTGACACCGTGGTCTGGAAGCCCTCGGAGCTGACGCCGCTCACCGCGCTCGCGTGCGACGCGCTGCTGACGCGGGCGGCCGCCGAGTCGGGCGCCCCCGCCGGCGTACACCGGCTGGTCGTCGGCGGGCGGGAGACGGGCGAGCGGCTGGTGGACGATTCCAGGGTGGCGCTGGTGAGCGCGACCGGGTCGGTGCGGATGGGGCGGGAGGTGGCGCCACGGGTGGCCGCGCGGTTCGGGCGGTGCCTGCTGGAGCTGGGCGGCAACAACGCGGCGGTGGTCACCCCGTCGGCCGACCTGGACCTGGCGGTGCGGGGCATCGTGTTCTCGGCGGCGGGCACGGCGGGGCAGCGGTGCACGACGCTGCGCCGGCTGATCGTCCACGAGGACGTGGCGGACCACCTGGTGGAGAAGGTGGTCCACGCCTATGGGCAGCTGCCGGTCGGTGACCCGTTCGAGGCGCGGACGCTGGTCGGGCCGCTGATCGACGAGCGGGCACGGCGGGCGATGGCTCAGGCGCTGGAGGAGGCGCAGGCGGACGGCGGCAAGGTGCTGACCGGTGGGGAGCGGGTGCTGGCGGAGGAGGCGCCGGAGGCGTCGTACGTGCGGCCGGCGGTGGTGCGGATGCCGGCGCAGACGGAGGTGGTGCGGCGGGAGACCTTCGCGCCGGTCCTGTACGTCCTCACGTACCGCACGCTCGACGAGGCGATCGCCCTGCACAACGGCGTTCCGCAGGGGCTGTCGTCGAGCATCTTCACGCGTGACCAGCGGGAGGCGGAGCGGTTCCTGGCCGCCGACGGTTCCGACTGCGGCATCGCGAACGTCAACATCGGCACGTCGGGCGCCGAGATCGGCGGGGCGTTCGGCGGCGAGAAGGAGACCGGGGGCGGCCGTGAGTCGGGGTCGGACGCGTGGCGGGCGTACATGCGGCGGGCGACGAACACGGTGAACTACGGGGACGACCTGCCGCTGGCGCAGGGGGTGCACTTCCTGTAGGCGGCGCCGGGGAAGATCCACGGCCGACCGCCGGTTAGTAGAACCATGAACTACTTCGTGGACGTGGTCGTGATCGGCGCGGGTCAGGCGGGGCTGTCCGCCGCGTACCACCTGCGGCGGACCGGGCTGGAGCCGGACCGGGACTTCGTCGTCCTCGACCACGCCCCGCGCCCGGGCGGCGCCTGGCAGTTCCGCTGGCCGTCCCTGACGTACGGCCGCGTCCACGGGATGCACGCGCTGCCCGGCATGGATCTGACCGGCGCCGACGCCGGCCGCCCGTCGTCGGAGGTGATCGGCGAGTACTTCGCGCGGTACGAGGAGCGGTTCGGGCTGCGGGTGCACCGGCCCGTGGGCGTGACGGCGGTCCGGGACGGCGAGGGCGGCCGGCTCCTGGTGGAGACCTCGGAGGGCACGTACGCTGCGCGCGCCCTGATCAACGCGACCGGTACCTGGGACCGGCCGTTCTGGCCGCGCTACCCGGGCCAGGAGACCTTCCGGGGGCGGCAGCTGCACACGGCGGACTATCCGGGGCCGGAGGAGTTCGCCGGGCTGCGGGTGATCGTGGTGGGCGGCGGCGCGTCGGGGACGCAGCACCTGATGGAGATCGCGGAGGTGGCCGCGGACACGACGTGGGTCACCCGCCGTGAGCCCGTCTGGCGCGAGGGCCCCTTCGGCGAGGCGGAGGGCCGGGCGGCGGTGGCCCTGGTGGAGGAGCGGGTACGGCGCGGGCTGCCGCCGCGGAGCGTGGTGAGCGTGACGGGGCTGCCCCTGAACGACGCCACCCGGCGGGCGCGCGAGCGCGGGATCCTGGACCGGCTGCCGATGTTCGACCGGATCACCCCGACGGGCGTGGCGTGGGACGACCGGGGCGCGGTCGACGCGGACGTCATCCTGTGGGCGACCGGCTTCCGCGCGGCCATCGACCACCTGGCGCCCCTGCGGCTGCGCGAACCCGGCGGCGGCATCCGCGTGGACGACACCCGCGCGGTACGCGACGAGCGCGTCCACCTCGTCGGTTACGGCCCCTCGGCCTCGACGATCGGCGCCAACAGGGCAGGCCGCGCGGCCGCCCGCGACATCCGGCGCCTTCTGGAGCGCGACCGTGCCCCGGTAACGGCCTGACCCCCACGCCGGACGCCGGGCCGCCGGACGTCAGTTCGGCGCGGACGCGCGGTACTCGTTGAACTCCCGGACGTTGCGCTGGTGCTCCTGGTAGTCGGCGGTGAAGCGCGTGTCGCCCGGCTGCACGGTGACGAAGTACAGCCAGTCGCCGGGCGGCGGGGCGACCGCCGCCCGCATGGCCTGCTCGCCGGGGTTGGCGATGGGCGTGGGCGGCAGGCCCTGGCGGTTGTACGTGTTGTACGGGTTGTCCATCCTGGTGTCGGCGTGTGACGTGTCGAGCGTGGAGCGCCCCAGCCCGTAGTTGAGCGTCGAGTCCATCTGGAGCGCCATGCCCTGGGCGAGCCGGTTGTGGACGACCCGGGCGACCTTGCCCATGTCCTCCGGGGTGTCCGCCTCCGCCTGCACGATGCTGGCGATGGTCACCGTCTGGTACAGGCTCACGCCGTTGCGCTGGGTGCCCGCACCGAGGCCGTCCGCCCGGAACCGTTCATGGGCGGTCCTCACCATGTAGTCCAGCAGGCCGCGCGGGGTCGTCTTCTTGTACACCGGGTACGTGGCGGGGAAGAGGAACCCCTCGGGGTTGCCTTGCGCGTCGGCCGGCAGCTTCAGCTTGCCGCTCTCGGCGATCTGCCGGGTCGTGCCGGGCGGCACCTTGAGCGCCCGGTCGGCCGCGTCGTACACCTGGCCCGCCCGCCAGCCCTCCGGGATGAGCAGCATCGTCGGCTTCTCCGGGGGCGGCGGGGCCGGGGGCTCCTTCAGGAGCAACGGCACCAGCACCGCGGCGGCCACGACGACGAGCAGGCCGGCGCCCAGGGCCAGCCAGCCCCGGCGGGTCATGCGCGGCCTGCGCCGGGGCGCGCCCTGCGGGGGCTGCGGGGACTGCGGGGACTCGTTCACCATGCGGGCACGCTAACCCGATAATGACGCAAATCCGGGCAATTCGAGCATTCGCCGTCACCCAAGACCACGCGCGAACGCGCGAACACAGGCTCGGATGTTCGCCCGAACGCATGATCGCCGCCGATTTCGCTGACCCGTCCGCCTGCGCCGCATGATGCTTACGGGGCGCAAGCGACGGGCTGCAGACCACGGTTGCGCAGTCCCACACATGCACGTAAGGCACAAGGAGAACGCACTACATGAACGTCATCACCGACCTGCTCGCCGGCGTCATCCACTTCGTCGGCTGGCTCGTCTGACGATCGTTTCCCCCAGGCGCCGTCGCTCCCCCGTCCCACGGGAGCGGCGGCGCCGTCGCGTCGGAACGGCCGGGTCAGGACGTGGCCGGGGCCAGTTCGGCGTCGCCGCGCACCAGTGCGGCATACCGGCCGCCCCGCTCCATCAGCTCGTCATGGCCGCCGCGCTCGGCGATGCGGCCGCCGTCCAGGACGACGATCTCGTCGGCGTCCCTGACGGTGGAGAGCCGGTGGGCGATGGTGATGGTGGTGCGGCCGGCGGAGAGCGCGTCGATCGCCTGCTGCACGGCCTGTTCCGTACGGGTGTCCAGCGCGCTGGTCGCCTCGTCGAGGATCAGCACGGGCGGGTCGCGCAGGATGGTCCGGGCGATGGCCAGGCGCTGCTTCTCGCCGCCGGAGAAGCGGTAGCCGCGCTCGCCGACCAGGGTGTCGTACCCGTCCGGCAGGGACGCGATGTGGTCGTGGATCTGGGCCGCCCTGGCGGCCGCCTCGATCTCCTCGTCCGTCGCGTCCGGCCGGGCGAACCGGAGGTTGTCGGCGACGGAGGCGTGGAAGAGGTAGGTCTCCTGGGAGACCACGCCCACCCCTCGGGCGAGGCTGTCGAAGTCCAGGTCGCGTATGTCGACGCCGTCGAGGGTCACACGGCCGCCGGTGACGTCGTACAGCCTCGGCACGAGGTAGCTGAGCGTGGACTTGCCGGAGCCGGTGGGCCCGACGACGGCCAGGCTGCCGCCCGCCGGCACGGTGATGTCGATACCGCCGAGCGTCTCGCCGCTCTTCGCGTCGTACTCGAAATCGACGTCCTCGAAGCGCACCTCGCCGCGGATCCCGTCGAGCCGGACCGGGTCGGCGGGCTCGGTGATGTCGACCGGCAGGTCCAGGTACTCGAAGATCCGCTGGAAGAGGGCGAGGGAGGTCTGGATCTCCACGCCGGTCGAGAGCAGGCTCACGGTGGGCCGGAACAGGCCCTGCTGGAGCGAGACGAACGCGACGAGCGTACCGATGGAGATGGCGGGACCGCCCGCCTGGAGCGCCAGACCGGCCGCCCAGTAGATCAGGGCGGGCATGGCGGCCATGACGATTCCTATGGTCGACATCCGCCACCGGCCGGCCATCGAGGCGCGCACTTCGAGGCCGACGAGGCGCTCGGACTCGGCGGCGAAGGACGTCGTGAGGGAGTCCGCGCGGCCCATGGTGCGGCCCAGCAGGATGCCGCTGACGGAGAGCGACTCGGTGACGGTCGCGGCCATGGCGGCCATCTGCTTCTGCCGCTGCGTGGTGATCATCTTGCGCTCCCGGCCGACCCGGCGGCTGATCCACACGAACAGCGGCAGCAGGAGCAGCGAGACGACCGTCAGGCGCCAGTCGAGCGCCAGCATGGCGACGACGGTGGCCACGACGGCGGTCAGATTGGACACCAGGGACGTCGCGGTGGAGGTGACCGTCGCCTGCATGCCGCCGATGTCGTTGGCGATGCGGGACTGGACCTCACCGGTGCGGGTGCGGGTGAAGAACGCGAGCGGCATGCGCTGCAACTGCGCGTAGACGGCGGTGCGCAGGTCGTGCATGACGCGCTGGCCGACCGTCGTGGAGATCAGCGTCTGCAGCACGCCGAAGACGCTGGTCACCACGGCGGTGAGGATCATGCCGAGGGCGAGCAGCGTGAGCAGGCCCGTGCGCCCCTGGGGGATGGCGGTGTCGAGGATCTCGCGGAGCAGGAACGGCGAGGCGACCGAAACCAGCGACGAGGCGCCGACGAGCAGGCCGACCACCGCCAGCCGGCCGCGATAGGGACGGAAGAGCCGGAGGATGCGCCGGATCTGGGCCGGCGGCTGCTCCGGATCGGGAGGCGGTGGCGTCCAGGTGGACTCTGCGTGGATGCGCATGGGCTCCTTCGAGGGGTCGAGTGCCGTAGGGACGTACGGCGATCATCTGAGAGGATAGCTCATTGTTACCTATCCTCACAATGAACAAGGTCCTGTTATCCTCCTGTCATGAACTCCCCCGACGCCGACGGCCTGCTGGCCGAGCAGTTGCTCCGGCTGACCCGGCGCCTCCACCGCAGCCAGAAGCGGCAGCTGGAGTCGGCCGACATAGCGATCACGCCCGCCCAGTCCCGGCTGCTGCGCACGGTCGCGCACTACGACCACCCGCCCCGCATGGCGGATCTCGCCGCCCGGCTGGAGGTGGTGCCCCGCGCGGTGACCAGCCTCGTGGACGGTCTGGAGGCGAGCGGCCGGGTCCGCCGCGCCCCCGATCCGGCCAACCGCCGGGTGGTGCGGATCGAGCTCACCGACGCCGGGCGGGACACGCTGCGGCAGCTGCGCAGCGCGCGCCGGGCCGCCGCAGAGGACATCCTGGCTCCATTGACCGCCGAACAGCGCGAGGTGCTCGGCGGCCTGCTGTCCGCTCTGGTCGACGGAGTGCCGGAGCGGCGCTGCTGAGGCGAGGCCCGACGTCGAGGGGACCGATGACATGCCGCTGCTGGAGCCGAACCCCGACGACCTCCGCCCCGGCACGCACCGCGGCCCGTCCCCCGACCGCGTACCGGACCTGGTGGCGCACGGCTCACCCGGACGGCTGCGGGACGAACTGCTCGCCCTCTTCGGCCCCGACAAGGTGCTGTGGCAGGTCTCCGACCTGGTCCGGTACGCGTCGGACGCCAGCCCCTACCGCTTCGTCCCGCAGGTCGTCGTGGTCGCCGAGGACGTCGACGACATCTCGGCGATCCTGTCGTACGCGCACGACAAGGGCCGCGAGGTGGTGTTCCGGGCCGCCGGGACGAGCCTGAACGGTCAGGCGCAGGGCGAGGACATCCTGGTGGACGTGCGCCGGCACTGGGCGGGGATCGAGGTGCTGGACGGCGGCGCCCGTGCCCGGGTCCGGCCCGGCACCACCGTCGCCCGCGCCAACGCCGGCCTCGCCCGGTACGGCCGGGTACTGGGCCCCGACCCGGCGAGCGCCGTGGCCTGCACGATCGGCGGAGTCGTCGCCAACAACGCGTCCGGGATGACGGCCGGCACGGCCCGCAATTCGTACCGTACGGTCGCGTCCCTCACCGTCGTGCTGCCGTCCGGCACGGTCGTCGACACGGCCGGCCCGGCCGCCGACGACGAACTGGCACGCGCCGAGCCCGAGCTGTGCGCGGAGCTGCTCGCCGTCAAGGCGGAGATCGAGGCCGACCCGGAGCTGACGGCCCGTATCCGCGCCAAGTACGAGCTGAAGAACACCAACGGCTACCGCCTCGACGCCTACCTGGACGGCTCCACGCCCGTCGAGATCCTGCGCGGGCTGATGGTCGGCTCGCAGGGCACGTTCGGGTTCCTCTCCGAGGTCGTGTTCGACACCCTGCCGCTGGACCGCGAGGTCGCGGCGGCGCTGCTGTTCTTCCCGTCGCTGCCGGCCGCCGCGGCCGCCGTGCCGCGCTTCACCGAGGCCGGGGCGGTCGCCGTGGAGCTGATGGACGGCAACACCCTGCGGGCCTCGGTACGGGTGGACGGGGTGCCCGCCGACTGGGCGCGGCTGCCCGGGCCGACCACAGCTCTGCTGGTGGAGTTCCGGGCGCCCGACACGGCGGCCCTGGAGGCGTACGAACGGGCGGCGGCAGGCGTCCTCGGGGACGTCGAACTGGTGGCGCCCGTGGCGTCGGTGACCAACGCGTTCACCCGGGACGCCCGCACGATCGGCGGCTACTGGAAGGCGCGCAAGGCGTTCGTCGCCGCGGCGGGCGGCAGCCGCCCGTCCGGTACGACGCTGATCACCGAGGACTTCGCGGTGCCGCCGTCGCGGCTGGCCGAGGCGTGCGAGGCGCTGCTGGCGCTCCAGGCGGAGCACGGCTTCGACGCGGCCGTCGCCGGGCACGCGGCCCATGGCAACCTGCACTTCCTGCTGGCCTTCGACCCGGCCGACCCCGACGACGTCGACCGCTACGCCGCCTTCATGGACGCCTTCTGCAAGCTGACGGTCGAGCGGTTCGACGGCTCCCTCAAGGCCGAGCACGCCACCGGCCGGAACATCGCGCCGTTCCTGGAGCTGGAGTGGGGGCCCAAGGCCACGGAACTGATGTGGCGTACGAAGCGGGCCTTCGACCCGGAGGGGGTGCTGGCGCCGCGGGTCGTCCTCGACCGGGACCCGCGGGCCCATCTGCGCGGCCTGAAGACGGTGCCCAAGGTGGAGGCGGTCGCCGACGCGTGCATCGAGTGCGGTTTCTGCGAGCCGACCTGCCCGAGCCAGGACCTGACGACGACGCCCCGTCAGCGGATCGTGCTGCGCCGCGAAATGATGCGGCAGAGCCCCGGTTCGCCCGTCGAGGACAGCCTTCTCACGGCGTACGGCTATACGGCCGTGGACACCTGCGCGGGCGACTCGACGTGCGCGCTCGCCTGCCCGGTGGGCATCGACACGGGTGCGCTGATGAAGCGGCTGAGGCACGCCCGGCACTCGGCGCGCGAGGAGCGGATGGCGGCGCTGGCCGCGCGGCGCTTCGCGGCCGTGGAGGCCTCGGCGCGGCTCGCGGTCGCCACCGGGCGGCGGCTCGGCGACCGGCTGCCGGCGTCCGTCACGGGACTGCTCCGCAAGGCGGTACGGCCCGACCTGGTGCCCGAGTGGCTGCCGGAGATCCCCGGCGCGGCCGCCGGCGACCTGCCCGCCACGGAGCGGACGGGCGCTGTCGCCGTGTACTACCCGGCCTGTGTGAACCGGATCTTCGGCGAGCCGGCCGGGTTCGACGGCCCGTCCCTGCCCCAGGCGGTGGTCGCGCTGTCGGCGCGGGCCGGAAAACCCGTGTGGATCCCGGACGACGTGACGGGCACGTGCTGCGCCACGATCTGGCACTCCAAGGGGTACGAGGAGGGCGCGCGCGTGATGGCCGACCGGGTCGTCGAGGCCGCGTGGGGCTGGACGGCGGGCGGGCGGCTGCCGCTCGTCGTGGACGCCTCCTCCTGCGCGCTGGGCCTGGCGCGCGAGGTGGTGCCGTACCTGAGCGCGCACCACCGCGAGCTGCACGCCGAGCTGACGGTGATCGACTCGGTGGTGTGGGCCGCCGACGACCTGCTGCCGCACCTGACGGTACGGCGGAAGGCCGCCTCGGCGGTCGTCCACCCCACCTGCGCGATGCGGCACCTCGGCGACGAGGACCGGCTGCCCGCGCTCGCCGCGGCGTGCGCCGATGAGGTCGTCGTCCCGGACGACGCCGGCTGCTGTGCCTTCGCGGGCGACCGGGGGATGCTGCACCCGGAACTGACGGAATCGGCGACGGCCCGGGAGGCGGCCGAGGTGACGGCGCGGACGTTCGACGCGTACCTCTCCGCGAACCGCATGTGCGAGCTCGGCATGCAGCACGCCACGGGCCGCCCCTACCACTCCGCGCTCCTCCAACTGGACCTGGCGACCCGCCCCTGAGCCCCCGCGGGGGCCCGCGTCCTGGGCGTCAGCCCTAGTCGCCCGAGAATGCGAGGTACAGGTTCCGGTCCTCGCGGCACCGCACGCCCCAGGCCACGAGCCGTTGCGTCACCTCGCGTTCGGCACCGCACAGCCGAGCGAGGTCGGAGCCCTTCAGCTCCCGCACCAACCGCTCCACTGCCTCACCGCGCAGTGCGGTGTCCGCGTACGGGTCCAGGCCGGCCAGGGTCGGCAGACGGTGCCGGCCGAGCCGCGAGACCGCGCTCCAGAACTCGTCGGCGCCGTCGTCGACGACGTACGACTCCAGCACGCCCATCTCCGGACGCGGCCCGGGTGTTCGGCCCGTCCGGAGCTTCGACGCCCCACGGCGAAGCTCAATGGTGAGCCCCACTGCGGTCATTCCCCTTCCAAGAGTCCATGTGCTCGAAACGAGAGTCCAATCTGCCCTCTTGCGTATCACCAACCCCAACAGCCAGGGTCCTTCCCGGGATTCATGAACCAGCCGCGCACACAACGCACTGGAGGTTCGATGAACGACACAGCCCCCGGGAACCAGGACCGGTCCCAGGACTCGCCCAGCCGTCGGTCCGTACTGCGGACCACCGCCGGGGTGGCGGGAGCCGGACTGGGGCTCGGCGCGCTGGGCGGTACCGCTGCCGCCGCCGAGAACGAAGCACCGGAGACCACCGCCACTCCCCCGCGCCAGGGCCACACCATGGCCGGCGTGCCCTTCGAACGGCGCTCCACCGTCCGCGTCGCGATCGTCGGGCTCGGCAACCGCGGCGGCAGCATGATCGACCTGTTCCTCGCCGTCCCCGGCGTACGCGTGGTCGCCGTCTGCGATCCCGTGAAGGCCAAGACCGAGCAGGCCGCGGCCAAGGTCGTGAGGGCCGGGCAGCCGTCGCCCGCCGTCTACGCCAACGGGGAGAACGACTACGAGAACCTCTGCGAGCGCGGCGACGTCGACCTCGTCTATGTGGCGACCCCCTGGGACGTCCACTTCGCCATGGCGAAGACGGCGATGCTGAACGGCAAGCACGTCGGCGTCGAGTGCCCCCTCGCGATGCGCCTGGACGAGCTGTGGGAGCTCGTCGACCTCTCCGAGCGCACCCGCCGCCACTGCATGCAGCTGGAGAACTGCTGTTACGGCAAGAACGAGATGCGGGTGCTGCGCATGGCGCACGCCGGCAAGTTCGGCGAGCTGCTGCACGGGGCCGGGGCGTACAACCACGACCTGCGGGGCCTGATGTTCTCCCCCACGTACTACGAAGGCCCCTGGCGCCGCTTGTGGCACACCCGGCTGCGGGGCGACCTCTACCCCAACCACGGCTTCGGGCCGGTCGCCAACTACATGGACATCAACCGGGGCGACCGCGCGGTCAGCATCAGCAGCTTCGGTACGCCGGCGCTGGGCCTGGCCGAGTACCGCGAGGCCAACGTGGAGCCGAGCGACCCGAGCTGGAAGGAGACGTACATCGAGAGCGACCGCACCATCAGCATGGTGCAGACCGCGAAGGGCCGGGTGATCCGGCTGGAGCACGATGTGTCGACCCCGCACCCGTACAGCAGGATCAACAGCCTGGGCGGCACGAAGGGCGTCTTCGAGGACTACCCGGCCCGCATATACATCGAGCCGGACCACGACGACGACCAGTGGGCCGACTTCTCGGCGTACGCGGCGGAGTTCGACCACTGGCTGTGGAAGGAGCACGCCAACCCGCCCGGCGGCCACGGCGGGATGGACTACATCATGGTGTACCGGCTGATGCAGTGCATGCAGCTCGGCCTCGTCCCCGACTTCGACGTGTACGACGGGGCGACCTGGACGGCCCCGGTGCCGCTCAGCCACGCCTCGATCAAGGCGAAGGGCGCGCCGCAGCGGATACCGGACTTCACCCGCGGCGAGTGGACGAAGGCCCGGTCGGGAGTGGACTCGGTCAAGCCGGCGTGAGAAGCGAAGGGAGCGGGCCCGGTCCCGGGCCCGCTCCTCGCGGTCAGCAGCGGCGGCGGTCCTCCGTCGCCGTCCCCTGCGCCGTCTTAAGACTCCGGTCGTAGCAGCCGCCGGGGCCGTACAGCCGGTAGCGCTCCGCGCTGGTGCCGACGGCGTGCCGCTGGTCGCGCGGGACGCCGGTGGTGTACGTCGCGTCGCCCGCGTACGTGTCGTCCAGCCGTGACCATCGCGTCCGCTTCCCGTTCCGGAGGACCAGGGTGCCGGCGCGGTCGGCGAGCGTCAGCACGGTGCGCAGCCGGTCGCCGGCGCCGAGAGTCGTCTCGCCGTCCATGGTGTACGTGCGGTGGGTGCGGGTGCTGGTCCCGCCCCGGCTGACGGTCTCGTCGTCCCGCCACGTCGCCGTCAGCGCGTCCCGGCTCTCGCCGTCGGTCCAGCGGTGTACGGAGGTGTGGGCCACGGCACGGGTCACGGTCGTCGTGACGCGGCCGTGCGAGGTGTTCAGGTGACCGGCGACGGTGAGCCGGTGGGCGGCCTCGGTGTCGAGGCGGTGCTCAGGACCGGGCGTGTACACCGACGAGTTGGCGGGCGCGCTCTCCTCGTGGCGGGTCAGCGCGCCGGTGACGACCTCGCGGCCCTCGTCCTGCCAGACGAGCACGTTCGCCGGAGTCGACCAGCCGGTCCGCCCGGCCGGTACGCCGGCGACGGAGACCTCGACGCGGTGCGGGCGACCGTCGTTGAGCAGTGCGGCGAACGGCGTGAGGTCGTAGCGGACCGGCCTGACGTCGAAGGCGCGGGGGCCGGGGATCACGTACCAGAGGAAGGGGTTGGACCAGCCACCGGTCCACACCGTCGGGAAGGGGGCGGCTATCCCGGCGAGCCGACCGTCGACGGAGATCCGCACCTCCCGGTGCGGTCCGCCCGGCGCCTTGCACGAGTAGGGCGCGGCGTCCGGGACGGTCATGTACCAGTATTCCTCGCAGCCGCCGCCGGAGCCGGTGGCGTACACCTCGGCGAGGATCCGTTCGGAGTTGCGCGGGGTCGTCAGGGACGGGGTGCCGAGCGGGATCACCCGGTCGGGCACGTCTGCGGGATCGTGGTTCCCCGCGTAGAACGTCAGCGTCACCGTGACGTCGATGACGCCGGTGTACGTGTCGTTGACGACGTTGCCGATGAGCATCTCCACCGGTTGCGGGCGGCGCAGGGTGTCGCTGTAACGGGTGATGTCGGTCTCCACCGACCAGGTGATGCCGTCGGGGGACGGCTGCGGGGTGGACGTACGGAAGACCTCGACGCCGCCGATGGCGAGGTGGCCCAGCCGGTCGTACTGCCGCCCCTTCACCTTGCCGTCGAGCCGCAGCACCACCGTGCTCCACCGGTCGCCGCAGCCCTCCGGGGGCGTGTACGTCCCCTTGTAGGGCGTGAAGTCGCGGAACTGCGCCTCGGCGAGGGTCATCCGGCACGAGGGGGCGCCGGACGGCCGGGGCACGGGCGGAGCCGCGGTGACCGGATCGTGCCAGTCGGTGCCGAACTCGGCCGGGGGCTGGGGTGGGGCGGCGGAGGAGGGCGGGGCCGACGTGAACAGCGCGGTGACCGCCAGCAGTCCACCCATGAGCATGCTCATGACTTTTCGTTGTGTCATGGGTCGGGAGTGAAGCGCGGGACGGCCTTCCGACGCCAGAGGCCGCTGTTGAACCTTGGCGCGTTCTGTGCCGTCCTACCGGAAAATCGATTGCCGACGGCGGGCCCGGAAGGCCAACCTTGCACGGTTTCCCCCGCCCTCCGTCGATGAAATCCCTGGGACCGCATGAAGATTCAGCACCTTCCGTACGCCGATCCAGGTGACCCCGACGTCAGGTCGGGCGCGCGCTTCCTGCTGTGGCTGGGGCGCAACCAGCTGGGCGGTCAGATCAGGTCCCTGCTGTGGGGCCTGCTGCTGCACCTCGGCATCGCCGGGCTCCCCCTCGGCGTGGGCCTCGCGGTGCAGGCCGTCATCGACCGCTCGGGCAGTGGCCTGGCGTGGGCCGGTGCCCTGATCGCCCTGCTCGGCGCGGCCATCGCGGTGGGCGACACGATGCAGCACCGCACCGCCGTCACCAACTGGATCACCGCCGCCGCCCGCGTCCAGCAGCTGCTGGCACGCAAGACGGCCGAGCTGGGCTCGCTGCTGACCCGGCGGGTCGCCGCGGGCGAGGTCGTCGCCGTCTCCACCGGGGACGTCGAGAAGATCGGCTGGTTCGTGGAGACGCTGTCGCGGTTCGCCGCGGCGGCCACCACGCTCGTCCTGGTCTGCGTCGGCCTAGTGGTCTACCAGCCCGCCCTCGGCGTCGTCGTCGCCGTCGGCGTGCCCGTCCTGGCGCTCGCCGCCCTGCCGCTGCTCCCCCGCGCCACCCGGCGCGCGGACATCCAGCGGGAGAAGGCCGGCCGCGCCACCGAGCTGGCCTCGGACACCGTCGCCGGCCTGCGCGTCCTGCGCGGCATCGGCGGCGAGGAACTGTTCCTCCGCCGCTACCGCGAGGCCTCCCAGGAGGTGCGCCGCGCCGCCGTGCGCAGCGCCCGCATGTGGGCCCTGATCGCGGCGATCCAGGTGCTGCTGCCGGGACTGCTGCTGGTCGTGGTGGTGCTGTACGGGGCGAAGCTCGCCCTGGAGGGCCGCGTGTCGGTCGGCGAACTGGTCACCGTGTACGGCGCGGTCACGCTCACGCATCATCCCTTGCGCAACTTCGAGGAGATCGCCATGGCGTACTCCTTCTCGCGCCCCTCCGCGAAACGCGCCGCCCGGGTGCTGTCCCTGACGCGTACGTCGACCACGGTGACCGGCGCGGCGCGGGAGCGGCAGGGCGGGGACCTGTACGACCCGGTGACCGGGCTGGTCGCCCCGGCCGGTCTGTTCACCGCCGTCGTGTGCGGCGACCCGGACGCCGCCGGGACGCTCGCCGACCGGCTCGGCGGCCACCCGTCCGAGGACCCGGCGGGGCACGTCTCCGTCCTGCTCGGCGGGGTGCCCCTGGACGAACTGCCGCTCGACGCGGCGCGCTCCGCCGTCCTCGTACAGGACAAGGACCCGGTGTTGCTGTCCGGCACCCTGCACGAGCTGCTGGACGTGCCGTCGTCGGGGAAGGTGAGCGCCGGGGACGCCCTGGCGGCGGCCCAGTGCGGTGACGTGCTGGACGCGCTCGCCCAGGCGTCGGTGGACACCGGCGGCGACCCGATGCGCACGCGGATCACCGAGCGCGGCCGGTCGCTGTCCGGCGGGCAGCGGCAACGCCTGGCGCTGGCCCGGTCGTTGGTCACCGACCCCGGGGTGCTGGTGCTGGACGAGCCGACGTCGGCGGTGGACTCGCACACCGAGGCGCGGATCGCGACGGGCGTCCAGCGGCTGCGCACCGGCCGTACCACCGTGGTGCTGGCCTCGTCGCCGCTGCTGCTCGACCTCGCGGACCGGGTGGTCCTGGTCCATGAGGGCGAGGCGGTGGCGGTGGGCACGCACCGCGAACTGCTGGCCACCGAGGAGCGCTACCGCGCGGTGGTCACGCGGGAGACCGAAGAGGAAGCCCTTGTGGACATCGAGGAGTCGGCATGACCGCCGTGATCGGCATGGTGCCGCCGGAGTACGACCCGGCGGCCCCGGAGTCCGCGACCACGCTGCCGGTGGGCACCGCCGCGACCGTCCGGGCGTACGTGACGGAGCTGTTGCGCCGCCACCGCACGGCGTTCGCCGCGCTCGTGGCGGTCAACGCGGTCGCGGTCGTCGCCTCGATGGTGGGCCCGTACCTGCTCGGCTCGCTGGTCGACCGGCTCGCGGCGGGCGCGCGTGAGCTCCATCTTCCGGTGACCGTCGGGGCGTTCGTGGTGGCGCTGGCCGTGCAGACGGTGTTCGTCCGGCTGGTGCGGCTGCGTGGCGCGATGCTCGGCGAGGAGATGCTGGCCGACCTGCGCGAGGACTTCCTCGTACGGTCGGTGGGGCTGCCGCCGGGCGTGCTGGAGCGGGCCGGCACCGGCGACCTGCTGTCGCGGATCACCACGGACATCGACCGGCTGGCCAACGCCATGCGCGAGGCGGTGCCGCAGCTCGCCGTCGGCGTGGTGTGGGCGAGCCTGCTGATGGGCGGGCTGGCGGTGACGGCGCCACCGCTGGCCCTCGCCGTGCTGGTGGCCGCGCCGCTGCTGATCGCGGGCTGCCGCTGGTACTTCCGGCGCGCGCCGTCCGCGTACCGTTCGGAGGCCGCCGGGTACGCGGCGGTCGCCGCCGTCCTCGCCGAGACGGTCGACGCGGGCCGGACGGTCGAGGCGCACCGGCTGGGCGCGCGGCGGATCGCGCTGTCCGACCGGCGGATCAAGGAGTGGACGGCGTGGGAGCGGTACACGCTCTTCCTGCGCTCGGTCCTCTTCCCGGTCGTCAACCTCACGCACACCACGGTCCTGGCCGCCGTCCTGATGATCGGCGGTGTGTTCGTCCTGAACGACTGGATGGACGTGGGGCAGCTGACCACGGGCGCGCTGCTCGCGCAGATGCTGGTCGACCCCGTCGGGATCATCCTGCGCTGGTACGACGAGCTCCAGGTGGCCCAGGTGTCGCTGGCCCGGCTCGTCGGCGTCCGGGACATCGAGCCGGAGAGCGGCGACGAGGCGGTACGGCCGGACGGGCGCGAGGTGCGGGCGGAGGAGGTGCGCTTCGGCTACCGCGAGGGCGTCGACGTACTGCACCGGGTGTCGATGGACGTCCCGCCGGGCACCCGGGTGGCGCTGGTGGGCCCGTCGGGCGCGGGCAAGTCGACGCTGGGCCGGCTGCTGGCCGGGATCTACGCACCGCGCGCCGGGCGGGTCACCCTCGGCGCGGCCGAACTGTCGCGGATGCCCGCCGAGCGCGTCCGGGAGCATGTGGCGCTGGTCAACCAGGAGCACCACGTCTTCGTCGGTACGCTCCGCGACAACCTGCTGCTCGCGCGGACCGGCGCCGAGGACGCGGAGCTGTGGGCGGCCCTCGGGGCGGTCGACGCGGACGGGTGGGCGCGGGCGCTGGACGACGGCCTCGACACCGAGGTCGGCTCGGGCGGCCTGACGCTGACCCCGGCGCAGGCCCAGCAGATCGCACTGGCCCGCCTGGTGCTGGCCGACCCGCACACCCTGGTGCTGGACGAGGCGACGTCCCTCCTGGACCCGCGCGCCGCCCGCCACCTGGAGCGGTCCCTGGCGCGGGTCCTGGACGGCCGTACGGTGGTGGCGATCGCGCACCGGCTCCACACGGCCCACGACGCGGACGTGATCGCGGTCGTCGAGGGCGGCCGGATCAGCGAGCTGGGCAGCCATGACGACCTGGTGGCGGCGGGCGGCGCGTACGCGGCGCTGTGGCGGTCCTGGCACGGGTAGGAACGGGGCGCCCCCGTGCCGCCTACCGCCGCCACCTGGGGGCCGGCGGACGGTTCAGCGGACGATCTTGACACCGAAGTGGCTGCCGACGCCGCCGAGGGCGAGGCCGATGGCCATGTGGAGGTGGGCGTACATCTCCATACCGCGCGCGGCGTGCAGGTCTCCGAGGTCGAGCACGTCCTTCCAGCCGTAGGCGCGCAGCAGTCAAGGGGGCGGCGTCCTTCGCGTCGGGGTCGTTGCCGGCGAGGAACATGGTGTGGTCGCCACCGGCGATGCCGGCGGGGTTCACGACGGTCGCCTGTTCCTGGGTGACGAACGTCTTGACGACCTTGGTGTCGGGCAGGGCGCGCTGGATCCGTTCGGCGAGGCTGTCGGTGTCGACCGGGTCCAGGCGCGGCATGACCCCCCAGGCGGTGGGCCACGGGTGCTCGGTGTCGCCTTCCTGCTGGTAGACGTAGGGCACGGCGTAGTCGATCAGGACCTTCCCGGCCAGCGCGGGGGCGGGGCCGGCGGTCAGGGCCGTGACCGCGTGGGCACCGTCGATGCCGTTGATGACCAGCTCACCGGCGGCCGCCGCGTCGGCGAACGTGGCCAGGGTGAGCTCGGGGTGTTCGGCGAGGAAGGCGGAGAAGGGAGGGGTGCCCATCATGTCGGGCTCGCTACGGGCCAGGGTCGCCTCCGGACTGCGGGTGCCGACGGTGACGTCGTGGCCGAGGTCGATGAGCTTCGCGGCGTGGCAGCGGGCGCCGGCACCGGTACCGAGAATGGCGATCTTCATGGCTCAGGTCCTCCAGGACGGTGTGAGGGTGAAGAGCGAACAGTAGGGATATTTGTCACTGTTTGCCCCTTAGGCATGTTTTTCACCCTAGGACCCTTATAGGACGGGCCGTGTCCTATAAGCACCCGGACGACCCGGCGAGCGGTCCCCCGCCGGGCCGCCCGGTGTGCCCCGTCAGCCGGCGCCGTGGACCTCCAGGGCCGCGCGGACCGCTGACTCAAGGGCGCCTTCGATCCAGGCGGGTTTGACCGAGGTGTGGCAGCCGGCGAAGTGGAGCGGGCCTTCCTGGGTGCGCATGTCCAGGAAAATCTCGGTGTGCTGGCCGGGCAGCAGGACGGACGCCTCACCGTACGCGTACGGGTCGCGGTGCCAGCTCTGGGTGCGGCCGACGCCGGTGAAGAAGACCTCCAGCCGCTGCCCGTACACCTCCTGCATGCCGCGCAGGGCCAGCGCGTACCGGGCCTCGTCGTCGTAGGAGTCCCAGCGCCTGGCGTCGTCCGCCCAGCTGTAGGAGGCGAGGACGACGCCGCCGTCGCTGCCGGGGACGGGGTGGGACGGGTTGAACATGAAGCGGTTGGCGTTGTCGGTGACCGAGCCGCCGCCGATGACCTCGGCGGCCTCGGGCTGGTCGCGGGAGACCCAGGCGTTGGCCGCGTAGTGCGTGCGCTGGTTCTCGGAGAGGTTCCCTCGGAGTACGGAGGGGTGCTCGCCGAGCCGCCGGCCGTCCAGCGGCACCTGGCCCTTGCGGTACGTGTCGTACAGCCCGGGTTCCATGGCGTCCAGTTCGCGCCGCCAGTCGTCCTCGCCGAACTCCCACCAGCGGCGGCTGAATTCGAGGAGCACCTTGGTGGCGCTGTCGTAGTGCACCTCGCATACGGCGCGGCGCTTCTCGTACGACAGCTGGGGGGAGACCTGGACGTGCCGGAGCCCGGAGAAGGGGATGGTCACGATCGCCGCGTCACCCGTGAACCGCTCGCGGACCACCTTGCCGCCCCGGCCCTCGGAGACCGTGTCGACGATGACCCGTTCACCCGCCTCGCGAGTCTCGATGCGGGTGACGCGCCGGTCGAAGCGGACGTCGTCGCGCACCTGGTCCAGGAGCGCATCGGCGAGGACGGCGGTGCCGCCGTTCAGCTCGTAGAAGGCGGTGCCGGGGCTGATCAGGGACGCGCTGATGAAGCTGTGCAGGAAGGAGAGCGGCAGCCTGGAGGTCATGTTCTCCAGGGTTCCGATCAGGTCGATCGTGCGCTCGTCGAGCCCCGCGTACTCGGTGAGGAAGCGGTACATGGACCAGTCGCCGAACCGCTGGATCACACGGGCCCAGCCTTCGAGCAGTTCGGGCATCTGCTTGTCGGCCCGGGTGCCGTCGGGGCGGCGGGTGCTGTACTCGTCGCGTACGGGGTCGAGGGCCTGGCGCACGATGTCCGCCGCCGGGACGTTCTCGTACTTCTGCGGCACACCGAAGGAGCGGTTGATCGCCTGCGGGTTCTTGGCGTAGTCGGCGCGGCGGGCCCGGATGCCGTTGACGCGGATCCAGGTCCGGTACTGGGGCTTTCCTGCCGGGTCGGTGTCGACGTAGTAGAAGGGGCGGCGCTCGATGCCGAGCTTGTCGATCAGGCCGATGACGAGCGGGTGGCTGCCGGGGATGCGCATGGCGCCGGCCTCGGCGTACTGCTGGGGATCGGCGAACGGCTGGGCGGCGTGCTCGTGGCCGCCGGTGCGGAAGGTCTTGATGCGGCCGCCGGCGCGGTTTCCGTTGGCCTCGACGACGGTGACGTGGTGGCCGGCCCGCTTGAGGAGAGCCGCGGCGACCATGCCGGCCGGTCCGGCACCGAGGACGAGGATCTTCTTGGGCCCGGCGGCCGCCCTGGGCAGCCCGCCGCCGAGCAGGATCTGCTCGTAGCGCGGGACCAGGGGCCGGTTGTCCTGGTCGAGGACGAGTAGGGCGCGGGCGACGGCGAGGCAGGTCTGCCAGTCGGCGGTGGAGCGGGGTGCGGCCGCCGGCGCCTCCGGTGCCGCTGCGGCAGGGTTTGCGGGGAGGGCGGCCACGGCCGCCACCGAGCCTGCGCCCACAGAGAACTGACGACGTGTCAGATGCAGGGAATTCATGATCAGAAGAAAGCGGATCTTCACGTTCCGCGGAACCGCTTCGCGCTCCGTTCACCCGAACGGGAAGACCGGACGACGAGGGTCAGATGAAATTGAGCGCCGCCGCCCCGCCCACCCCGCCCAGCAGCATGAACGCCGGCATCAGCACCTTCAGCTCCACCCAGCTGCCCGCCCGGAACCGCATCCCCTTCGGCGGCCCCACCGGGTACCAGCGCTTGCCCCCGACCGGGATCGGCCACAGGATCGGGCAGCCCGAGACGGTCAGGGCGTCGCCGATGTCATGGACGAGGGCGCCCAGCACGATCGGCAGGCCCAGCCACAGGTACTCCTGGCCGGGCGCGGTGAACAGCCAGTCCGAGCCGTTGCCCGGCTTGTCCAGGACGCCCGCCAGGATCCACGCGCTGGTGGCGCCCAGCAGCCACACCAGGACGTCGCTGGACATCCGGGCCGCCCGCCACAGCAGGCCCTCCACCGCCAGCACCAGGTGGATGAAGAGGATCGCCAGGACCGCCCACCGGCCGCCCGTGACGGCCAGCACGGAAGCGCCCGCGCCACAGAGCACGGCCCACACCCAGGTGTGCGTGAGCGTGCGGTGGCCGCCGCTCCGGCGGGCGTCGGCCCGCGTCTTGGTGGCCTTGTAGACGGCGTACGACAGCTTGTCGACGATCTCGCACACCCCGCGCGAGACGGGACCGAAGGCCCGCGAGATGGTCGCCGACTTGTGGTCGAGGTCGGGCGCGAGGGCCGCGCCTGCGCAGATCAGGGCGCCGACGACGAGCACCGGCCACGGCATCGGGTGGCCCGCGGCGGCGGTCGCGGCTCCCACCCCCAGCCACGCGGCCGCGCCGGATAGTGAGTGCGCCGGTCCCATCATGTGCGTTCCCCGCCCCGTTTGTTCTTGTCCTGCACCCCGGTTGACGGGACAGCGTACCGTTCGTGATCTTCACACGAACGGCCGGTTCCCGCTTCCGGGCGTGAGCCAGGCAAGATGGGGGCGTGACCCTTATCGATCAGCTGCCGCCCGACGCCGACCCCGATGCCCTCTTCGAGGCCTTCTCGTCATGGGCGGAGACCCAGGGCATCAGCCTCTACCCCGCCCAGGAGGAGGCGCTGATCGAGGTGGTATCCGGGGCGAACGTGATCCTCTCCACACCGACCGGATCGGGAAAGTCGCTGGTCGCGGCAGGTGCGCACTTCACGGCGCTCGCCCATGACCAGGTGACCTTCTACACCGCGCCGATCAAGGCGCTGGTGTCGGAGAAGTTCTTCGACCTGTGCAAGCTCTTCGGCACCGAGAACGTGGGCATGCTGACCGGCGACGCGTCCGTGAACGCCGACGCGCCCGTGATCTGCTGCACGGCGGAGGTGCTGGCGTCGATCGCGCTGCGTGACGGCAAGGACGCGGACATCGGCCAGGTCGTGATGGACGAGTTCCACTTCTACGCCGAGCCGGACCGCGGCTGGGCCTGGCAGATCCCGCTGCTGGAACTGCCGCAGGCGCAGTTCGTCCTGATGTCGGCGACGCTCGGCGACGTGGCGATGTTCGAGAAGGACCTCACGCGCCGCACCGGCCGCCCCACCTCGGTGGTCCGCTCGGCAACCCGGCCGGTCCCGCTCTCGTACGAGTACAAGCTCACGCCCATCACCGAGACGCTGACCGAGCTGCTGGAGACCAAGCAGGCGCCGGTCTACATCGTCCACTTCACCCAGGCGCAGGCCGTGGAGCGGGCGCAGTCGCTGATGAGCATCAACATGTGCTCACGCGAGGAGAAGGACAAGATCGCCGAGCTGATCGGCAACTTCCGCTTCACCACCAAGTTCGGCAAGAACCTCTCGCGGTACGTGCGGCACGGCATCGGCGTGCACCACGCCGGCATGCTGCCCAAGTACCGGCGGCTGGTCGAGAAGCTGGCGCAGGCCGGGCTGCTGAAGGTGATCTGCGGGACGGACACCCTGGGAGTCGGGGTCAATGTCCCGATTCGTACGGTATTGTTCACGGCGCTCACCAAGTACGACGGCAACCGGGTGCGTACGCTGCGTGCCCGCGAGTTCCACCAGATCGCGGGCCGCGCGGGGCGCGCGGGCTTCGACACGGCCGGGTTCGTGGTGGCGCAGGCGCCCGAGCACGTCATCGAGAACGAGAAGGCCCTCGCCAAGGCGGGCGACGACCCGAAGAAGCGCCGCAAGGTGGTGCGGAAGAAGGCCCCCGAGGGATTCGTCGGCTGGACCGAGAACACCTTCGAGAAGCTGATCGCCTCCGAGCCGGAGCCGCTCACCTCCCGCTTCCGTGTCACCCACACCATGCTGCTGTCGGTGATCGCCCGGCCCGGCGACGCCTTCCGGGCGATGCGCCGACTCCTGGAGGACAACCACGAGCCGCGCAAGAACCAGCTGCGGCACATCCGGCGCGCCATCGCGATCTACCGCTCGCTGCTGGACGGCGGGGTCGTCGAGCAGCTCGACACGCCCGACGCCGAGGGCCGCACGATCCGGCTCACCGTCGACCTCCAGCAGGACTTCGCGCTGAACCAGCCGCTGTCGACGTTCGCGCTCGCGGCGTTCGACCTGCTGGACCCCGAGTCCCCCTCGTACGCCCTGGACATGGTGTCGGTCGTCGAGTCGACGCTGGACGACCCGCGCCAGATCCTCGCCGCCCAGCAGAACAAGGCGCGCGGCGAGGCGGTCGGCGCGATGAAGGCGGACGGCGTCGAGTACGAGGAGCGGATGGAGCGGCTCCAGGACATCTCGTACCCGAAGCCGCTCGAAGAGCTGCTGTGGCACGCGTACAACACGTACAAGAAGTCGCACCCGTGGGTCGGCGACCACCCCGTCTCGCCGAAGTCCGTCATCCGTGACATGTACGAGCGGGCGCTGTCCTTCACGGAGTTCACGTCGTTCTACGAGCTGGCGCGCACCGAGGGCATCGTGCTGCGGTACCTGGCGTCCGCGTACAAGACGCTGGACCACACCATCCCGGACGACCTCAAGACCGAGGACCTTCAGGACCTGATCGCCTGGCTGGGCGAGATGGTGCGGCAGGTCGACTCCTCGCTGCTGGACGAGTGGGAGCAGCTGGCCAACCCGGAGGTCGAGACCGCCGAGGAGGCCCAGGAGAAGGCCGACCAGGTCAAGCCGGTCACGGCCAACGCCCGCGCCTTCCGGGTGCTGGTGCGCAACGCGCTGTTCCGCCGCGTGGAGCTGGCCGCGCTGGACCAGCTCCAGGAACTGGGCGAGATGGACGCGGAGTCCGGCTGGGACGAGGAGCGGTGGGCGGAGGCGATGGACGCGTACTGGGACGAGTACGACGACCTCGGCACCGGCCCGGACGCACGCGGTCCGAAGCTGCTCGCCATCGAGGAGGAGCCGGAGCACGGCCTGTGGCGCGTCCGGCAGACCTTCGCCGACCCGAACGGCGACCATGACTGGGGCATCAGCGCGGAGGTGGACCTGGCGGCCTCGGACGAGGAGGGCCGCGCGGTCGTCCGCGTCACCGACGTCGGCCAGCTGTAGGAGGACTCGTATGACGAACCCCGCCGAGAGACTCGTCGACCTGCTCGACCTGGAGCAGATCGAGGTCAACATCTTCCGTGGCGCCAGCCCGCAGGAGTCCCTGCAACGGGTCTTCGGCGGGCAGGTCGCCGGCCAGGCCCTGGTCGCGGCCGGCCGCACCACCGAGGGCGACCGGCCGGTGCACTCGCTGCACGCGTACTTCCTGCGGCCCGGCATCCCCGGCGTGCCGATCGTGTACCAGGTCGAACGGGTGCGGGACGGCCGGTCGTTCACCACCCGCCGGGTCACCGCGATCCAGCGCGGCAAGACGATCTTCAACCTGACGGCCTCCTTCCACCAGCCGGAGGAGGCGGGCTTCGAGCACCAGCTGCCGCCGCGCCTGGAGTTCCCGCCGCCGGAGGACCTGCCCTCCGTCACGGACGAGATCCGCGAGCACCTGGGCGCGCTGCCGGAGGCACTGGAGCGGATGGCCAGGCGCCAGCCGTTCGACATCCGGTACGTCGACCGGCTGCGCTGGACGCAGGAGGAGGTCAAGGAGGCCGACCCGCGCAGCGCGGTGTGGATGCGCGCGGTGGGCCCGCTGGGCGACGACCCGCTGGTCCACACGTGCGCGCTGACGTACGCCTCCGACATGACCCTGCTGGACGCGGTCCGCATCCCGGTCGAACCGCTGTGGGGGCCGCGGGGGTTCGACATGGCGTCGCTGGACCACGCGATGTGGTTCCACCGCCCGTTCCGTACGGACGAGTGGTTCCTGTACGACCAGGAGTCCCCGATCGCGACGGGCGGCCGGGGCCTGGCGCGCGGCCGGATCTACGACCGGGAGGGCCGGCTGCTGGTGTCGGTGGTGCAGGAGGGGTTGTTCCGCCGCCACTGAGCCTTACAGGCCTGGCAGTGCGTCCTGCTCGACCTCGTGGCGCCGCGTCCTGATGTCGGGGCCCGCCGGATGCAGCTTGGCGTCACAGGCCGGCCCGAGACCCGTGCGCCGTGAGGCGGCACCGGTCAACGGCCGCCCGCACAGCCGGCACCGCACCGGCCGGGGGCCGGCCGCGACGGGCTCTGTCTCCAGCGGAGGCTGTTCCTGGTGCACACCCGCCTGTCTACCAGGCGGGCATGTTTTCATCGACCCTGTTGGTAGTGCCCTTCGAGGAGGAGTCCCGCATGTCCCTGTACGACATCCCGCTGCGCACCCTGTCCGGCGACCCGACGACCCTGGCCGCGTACCAGGGCAAGGTCGTCCTGGTCGTCAACGTCGCCTCCAAGTGCGGCCTGACCCCGCAGTACGAGGGCCTGGAGCGGCTCCAGAAGCAGTACGGCGACCGGGGCTTCACGGTGCTGGGCGTGCCGTGCAACCAGTTCGGCGGCCAGGAGCCGGGTACGGCGGAGGAGATCGGGACGTTCTGCTCGGCGACGTACGGCGTGACCTTCCCGCTCCTGGAGAAGACGGACGTCAACGGCCCGAGCCGGCACCCGCTGTACGGGGAGCTGACGAAGACCGCGGACGCGGCGGGCGAGGCCGGGGACGTGCAGTGGAACTTCGAGAAGTTCCTGATCTCCCCGGAGGGCGAGGTCACCCGCTTCCGCCCGCGTACGGAGCCGGAGTCCGCCGAGCTGGTCGCGGCGATCGAGGCGCGGCTGCCCGCCTGATATCCGGAGGCGCGCGGGGCGCTGGTCGCGTAGGGTCCGCCGGATGACGATCTCTCATGACGTGGCCGGAGACGGTCCAGTAGTGGTGCTCCTGCATTCCGGCGTGTGCGACCGTCGGATGTGGGACCCGCAGTGGCCGGCTCTGATCGCCGCCGGGCACCGGGTGGTGCGCTGCGACTTCCGCGGTTTCGGCCGGACCCCCGCGCCGGACCGGCCGCACAACGATGCCGAGGACGTACTGGACCTCCTGGACGCCCTCGGCATCGAGCGGGCCACGCTGGTCGCCTCCTCCTATGGCGGTCGCGTCGCCCTGGAGATCGCCGCGCGCCGGCCGGACCGGGTGAGCTCCATGGCACTGCTGTGTCCGGCGCTTCCCGGCCACGAACCGAGCGCCGAACTGCGCGCGTTCGGCGCCCGGGAGGACGCGCTGCTGGAGGCGGGCGACATCGCGGGAGCGGTGGAACTCAACGTCGACACCTTCCTGGGCCCGGAGGCGGACGAGGCCACGCGGGAGGCGGTGCGCGGGATGCAGCGGAACGCCTTCGATGTGCAGCTGGCCGTCACGGAGGAGTTCGGGCGGATCACGGTCGACTTCGACCTGTCGGCGATCAAGGCGCCCAGCCTCGTCCTGTCGGGCGCGCACGACCTGGCGGACTTCCGGCAGATCGCCGCCGGGCTCCCCGATGTGCTGACGGACGCCCGCCATGTCGAGCTGCCGTGGGCCGGTCATCTGCCCAGCGTGGAGCGGACCTCCGCGGTGACCGATCTGCTGATCGACTTCCTGCGCGGGTAGGATCCGGGCGGCCCGTCGGTCCGGATAGGACGGTCAGCGGGCCGGGCAGGCCGACCACAGTCCGGCGCCGGCCTGGCGGGCGGCTTCCTCGGCCCTGGTCATCGTGGGCCAGTACTTGTCGTTGGGCTCGAACAGCACCTTGGTGGCGTGGCCGCTGCGGACGAGGGACTCGTTGACGAAGACGTCCTTGTCGTTCCACACGTAGAGCAGATACCGGTCGAACCTGTCCTTGAGCTCGACATCGCGCTCCGTGCGCAGCCTGCTGCCGATGGGCAGTAGTTCGGCGGTGCGGGCGGTGGCCTCGCGGCTGAAGCAGTCACCGCGCTCAGGGGTGTCGATCTCCAGCAGGCGTACGCGCGCGACGGCCCCGTCGGGGATGACCCGGCCGTCGCCCCGCACCTCGATGGTGTCGCCGTCGATGATGCGCAGCACGACCGGTCCGCGCTGCCCTCCGGGCTGTGGCTCGTCCGCACCGGCCGGTGCCACTCCTACGAGGCCCACGGCGGTGGCGAGGAAGGCCGCGACCGCGCCGTTCCTGCTGCGGCGCGTCCATGAGGAAGGGCGCATGACGCCCCCTCTCATCAGGGGTTTCCGTCCTTCTCAGTACAGCACCGGCGTGCCGTTCACGCGACCGCGCTCAGGGTGTCCGCGAGGCGGTGGCGGGTGGCGCGGGCGGCGGGGAGGGTGGCGAGTGCGACCGCGCCGGTGACGGCGGCGGCCGTGAGGGCCAGGAGGTGGGGCAGCGGCGGGGCGTGGGCGATGCCGGCGCCGATGCCGGTGGCGTGGGCCTCGTGGTCGATCAGCCAGTGGGCGAAGGGGACGCCGAGGGCGGTGCCGAGGAGCGCGGCGGCCAGGGCGGTGCAGCCGATCGCGGTGACCGTGACGGTGGTGATCTGGCGCGGGGACAGGCCGATGGCCTTGAGCGCGAGCAGGTCGCGTTCGCCGTCCCGGACGGTGCCGCCGATGGCGGTGGACAGTTCGGTGAGGCCGATGAGGGCGAGGACGGCGATCAGGCCGAAGACGACGCCGCGGAGCGCGGAGAGGCGGTCGGCGGGGCTGGTGACCTCGTGGATGTCGAGCCGACCGGCGGAGGCGTCGGCGAGCTCGGCGCTCACCGTGCGGGGGTCGGCGCCGGGGCGCAGTTGGAGCTGGTAGAGGCTGGGGCGCAGGCCGGGGTCGTTCTCGCGGAGGGTGTCGAGCGAGGTGGAGACGACCCGGCCGGCGTTCTCGGGTTCGATGCTGCGGCCGACGATGTGCAGCACCTGCGGGTGGCCGCCGACGGTCAGCCGTACCCAGTCGCCGACGCGGGCGCCGAGCAGGTCGAGCAGGCCCTGTCCGGCAACGGCCTCGTCGGGGCCGTGGGCCGCGCGGCCTTCGGCGATGGAGTACGGGTAGGGCCGCTCGCGGGTGCCGAGGCCGCGCAGCGCGATGGTGCCGGTCTGGCCGGGGACCAGTGCGGCGACCTCCAGGCCGGGGTGGGCGGCGGTGACGTTCTTGTTGGCCCGGAGCAGCGCGGTCGCGTCGCGGTCGGTGAGCGTGCCGTCGGGGCGGGCGGTGAGCGCGGCGGCGAGGCCGACCTGCTCGGGGCGGCTGTCGAAGCGTTCGATGGTGGTCCACGCGCCGAGCGCCACGGTGATCAGCAGCAGCGGCAGGGCGAGGCGCACGATGGTGGCCGGGGCGCGGCGCCCCCGCGCGAAGGCGCGGTGCCAGCCGAGGACCAGCGCGGGCGGGACGCGCAGCCCGAGCGCCTTCCTGGCCGCGCCGGACAGCCCGCCGCCCGGGGCGGCGGCCGGCGGCAGCACCGGTACGGGCGGTACGCGGCCCGCCCGCCAGGCGGCCAGACACGTGGCCGCCCCGATGAACAGCACGGCCGCGACCGGGACGAGGAGGAGGCCCGGGAGGTGGCCCGGCAGGCCCTGCCAGACCTGGACCGCGTCACCGAGCCGGCCCGGCAGCCGGCCGCCCAGCGTCCGGACGAGCAGGACGGCCAGGGCGGCCCCGAGCACGGCGAAGGCGAGGTGCTGGACGAGGAAGATCCGTACGACCTGGCCGGGGGTGAAGCCGACGGCCTTGAGGACGGAGATGTCCCGGAGGTGGCCGCGCACCCGCGTACTGATGGCGCCGAACACGGCGAGCGCGGCGGCGATGAGGGCGCCGAGGCCGAAGAGCCCGAGGACCTGGCCGAGCAGCCGGGTGTCGCCCTGTGCGTCGGCGCGGGCCTGCTGCCAGGTGCTCACGTCCGTGACGGCACCGGCTCCCAGCGTGGTGACGGCGCGCTGGACCGTGTAGTCGGTGTCGCCGGGGTCGGCGAGCCGCAGGCCGACGACCTGTCCGGCGGTGCGGTCCTCGGGCACGGCGCGCGGCAGGGCCCAGACGGTCCCGGGCCGTTCGCCGGGACGGTAGCGGCGCTCGGCGGTCTCGGCGACGCCGAGGACGGTCAGCGTGCGTCCCGCGACAGTGAGCCGGTCTCCGGGTTCGGCCCACAGGGCGCGGGCGAGGCCCGCTTCGAGGACGACGCCGTCGGGGGCGGCGGGGTCGAGCCAGCGGCCGGACGTCACCAGCGGGCGGCCCGTGGCGGGCAGGCCGGCGCCGGTGGCCCGTAGCTCCACGCCCGCGCGGGCGCCGCGCGAGGCGACGGTGGTGGTGGCGGTGCGGTACGGGCCGGAGACGGCGGCGACGCCGTTGATGGCGGCGAGCCGGCCGGTGTCGGCGGCGGACTGGGTGTGGAGCCAGACGTGGGCGCCCCGGGACTGGGTGAAGGCCCGCTGCCAGGGGTTGGTGGCGTACCCGAACAGCGCGGTCGCGAGGAGCAGCGAGGCGACGATCCCGGCGGTGGCGGCGACGAGGAAGAGCGCCTCGCCCCGGTGGGTGCGGAGGTCGGCGTGCGCCCAGCGCAGCATGGCCCGCATCGCCGGTCAGTCCTTCAGTTCGTTCAGCGCGATGACGCCGGCCGGGCCGGTGCGGCGCGGCGGCGTCCCGCCCAGCTCGGCGTCGTCGGCTATCCGGCCGTCGAAGAAGCTGATCACCCGGTCCGCGGCGCTGGCGAGCCGGGCGTCGTGGGTGACGAGGACGATGGTCTGGCCGCGCTGGTGGAAGCGGGTCAGCAGCCGCATGACCTCGCGGGTGCCCTTGCTGTCGAGGCTGCCGGCCGGTTCGTCGGCGAGCAGCAGGCGCGGCTGGTTGACCAGGGCGCGGGCGAGGGCGACGCGCTGCTGTTCGCCGCCGGACAGCTGGCCCGGCATGCTGCGCGCTTTGCCTTCCAGGCCCAGCTCGGCGAGGAGCTTCTCGCGTTCGGCGCGGGCCTGCTTGGCGGAGGTGCCGGCGAGGAGGGCGGGCAGTTCGACGTTGTCGGCGACGGTGAGGTTGGAGACGAGGTTGAAGAACTGGAAGACGATGCCGATGCGGCGGCGCCGTTCGACCGCCCAGCGCGCCTCGCTGTAGCCGTCGGTCCGCTCGCCGTCGAGCCACAGGGAGCCGCTGTCGGGGCGCTGGAGGCCGCCGAGCAGGTGCAGCAGAGTGGACTTCCCGGCGCCGGACGGGCCGGTGACGGCGACGAATTCGCCGTGCCGTACGGAGAGGTCGACGCCGCGTACGGCATGGGCGGGGGCGCCCTCACCGTAGTGGGTCTTGGTGAGGCCCTCGGCCCGCAAGAGCGGTATGGAGGTGTCCGTCACTGCAGGTCCTCCAGTTCCTCCTGGCAGCGCTCCAGCCAGTCGAGGTCGGCCTGGAGGTGCAGCATGGCCCCCTCGATCAGCAGGTGCGACATGCGGTTGTCCCGGTCTTCGGTCGCGGCCAGCTTGGAGAGGTTGCGCATGGTGTTGAGGTACTCGCGTCGCTGTTTGTTGATGAGGGCGATCTGGTCGGCGAGTCCGGTGCGCGGGGCGAGGGCGAGCTTCATGAAGAACTCGTCCCGGACCCTCGGTTCGTCGGCCGTCTCCTCGAACCAGGCGCGCAGTGCTTCCCGCCCGGCGTCGGTGAGGCGGTAGATCTTCTTGTTGGGCCGGCTCTCCTGGGCGATCTCCTCGCCCTCGATGAGGCCGGACTTCTCCAGCCGGCCGAGGGTCACGTAGATCTGGCCGACGTTGGTGGGAGGGTACGCGGCGCCCAGCAGTTGCTCAAGGTCCTGCTTGAGCTCGTAGCCGTGGGCGGGGCCGCGGGCGAGGAGGGCGAGGAGAGGAAGGCGCACTCGTGCTGTCCTCCTCCGCGTGCTCCCGATGTGATGGGGGCTCTAGTATCGCCCATGCCTAACGGGTATACATGCCCGAGACGCGGACGCCGATGTCATGCGCCGGGTGCACAGGGAGGAACCTATGCGGTGGATACGTGCCGCGGGTAGGGGTCTCCTGGTCGTCATGGTCATTCTGACCGGGTACGCGGCTTCCGGTACCGCCCCGGCGGGCCAGGTGCCCCAGGGTGGACGGGGTCCGATGACCCTGGCCACGGCCGGGGACCTCACCGGCTACCTGGGCCGGGTGCTGGACGGCTGGAACCGTGCGCACCCGGGCGAGAAGGTCACGCTGGTGGAGCTGCCGGATTCGGCGGACGAGACGCGGGCCCAGATGATCACCGATCTCCGGTCGGGGGCGGGCCGGTTCGACATCCTCAACATCGACGTGGCCTGGACGTCGGAGTTCGCTGCCGCCGGGTGGATCGCGCCGCTGGACCGTGGGCGTTTCCCGTTGAACAGCTTCCTGCCGCCGGTGGTCGACACGGCGACGTACGACGGAAAGCTGTACGCCGTCCCGTATGTCACGAATGCCGGGATGCTCTTCTACCGCAAGGACGTCCTCGACCGCGAGGGCGAGCGGCCGCCGCGCACCTGGGCGGAGCTGGAGCGGCAGGCGCGGACGATCGCCCCGGGGTACGGCCTCGGAGGGTACGCGGGCCAGTTCCTGCCGTACGAGGGGCTGACGGTGAACGCCGCCGAGGCCGTGTACTCGGCGGGCGGCACGATCCTCGGCGACGAGGGCGAGCGGGTCACGGTGGACTCGGCGGCGGCCCGCTCGGGGATCGGGTTCCTCGCCCGGGGCGTACGGGACGGCTGGATCCCCCGGGAAGCGCTGACGTACACGGAGGAGGAGTCGCGACAGGCGTTCCAGGAGGGCAGGCTGCTGTTCCTGCGCAACTGGCCGTACGCCTACGCCGGCGCGTCCGGCAAGGACTCCCGGGTGGCGGGGAAGTTCGGCGCGGTGCCGCTGCCGGGGCCGGAGGGGCCGGGCACGAGCGTGCTGGGCGGGTCGAACCTGGCGGTGAGCAGCCATGCGCGGCACCCGGAGTCGGCGCGGGACCTCATCGCGTACCTCACGAGTGAGCAGGTGCAGCGCCGCGTACTGAGCGAGGGCGCGCTGCCGCCGGTGCGGGCGGCGCTCTACGAGGACCCGGCGCTGGTGCGGCGGTTCCCGTACCTGCCCGCGTTGCGGGCGAGCGTGCTGTCGGCGGCGCCGCGCCCCAAGAGCCCGCATTACGAGCAGGTCAGCCTGGCCGTGCAGGCCGTGGCGCATGACGCGATGGCGCAGCACCAGACGCCCGAGGCGGCCGTGCGGCGGCTGGCCGGGGAGCTCGCGGCCATCGCACACCGCCGCTGACACTTCACCCTCCCCGCGGCGATCTAGTTACCAGTTAGGTATTCACATGGTGGCCAAACCCTGACCGGACCGTGGGTCATAAGGGATATACGCCGCCAACTCCCGCCGATTTCTGCACCACCGTTGACACCTTGCCGTCACGCCTACTTAACATGTATGCATAACCGCTACCCGCTCTGGATGGCGCGCACCCCTTCACGAAGAAACAGGTCAACGGGTGATGCTCACAGCTCCGGCCGGCGACGGCCTCTCGCAGCGCCTCACGCACCGATCGACCCACCCCTGGTGGCGCGACGCGGTGATCTACCAGGTGTACGTCCGCAGCTTCCTGGACAGCACCGGTGACGGCATCGGCGACCTCGCCGGGGTCCGCGCCGGGCTTCCCTACCTCAAGAAGCTCGGCGTCGACGGCATCTGGCTGAGCCCCTTCTACCCGTCACCGCAGGCCGACCACGGCTACGACGTCGCCGACTACTGCGATGTGGACCCCGTCTTCGGCGACCTGGACGAGTTCGGCCGGCTGGTGGCGGACGCGCACCGGCTCGGGATCAAGGTGCTGCTGGACATCGTCCCCAACCACTGCTCCAGCGAGCACGCCTGGTTCCGCGAGGCGCTCGCCTCCGGCCCCGGCAGCGAGGCCCGCGCCCGGTTCCACTTCGCCGAGGGGCGCGGCCCGGGCGGGGACGTGCCGCCCAACAACTGGCACGCCATGTTCGGCGGTCCGGCGTGGAGCCGGGTCGTCGAGGAGGACGGCACGCCCGGCCAGTGGTACCTGCACATGTTCACGCCCGAGCAGCCGGACCTGAACTGGCGCAATCCCGAGGTGCCCGCCCACTTCGAGCACGTGCTGCGGTTCTGGCTGGACCGGGGCGTCGACGGGTTCCGGATCGACGTGGCCGCCGGGCTGTTCAAGCACCCGGACCTGCCCGACGCCCCCGACCCCGAGGCCGACGCCCGCACCCGCGACTCGGTCAACCCGCTCGCCTGGAACCAGCCCGAGGTGCACGACGTGTGGCGGCACTGGCGCGCGGTGTGCGAGGAGTACACGACTTGTGACAGCCGCGAGCGGCTGCTCGTCGGCGAGGTCTCCGTACCCAGCGCCCGCGAACACGCCAAGTACGTACGCCCCGACGAGCTGCACCAGGCGTTCTTCTTCGACCTGCTGAGCGCGCCCTGGGACGCCGCCACCTTCCGTACGGTCATCGACGAGGCGATCCGGGACATCGCGGGCACCGGCTCCACCGTCACCTGGGTGCTCAACAACCACGACCAGGTGCGCACGGTGACCCGCTACGGCGAGTCCGGCACCGAGGGCAGCGGCCTGGGCGCCGCCCGGGCGCGCGCCGCGGCGCTGCTGATGCTGGCGCTGCCGGGCGCCGCGTACATCTACCAGGGCGAGGAGCTGGGCCTGCCGGAGGTCGTGGACCTGCCGGACGAGGTGCTCACCGATCCGATCTTCCGGCGCACCGGCAGCCGGGCCCGGATCCGTGACGGCTGCCGCGTACCGCTGCCGTGGTCGGGGCACGCCTCGCCGTTCGGGTTCAGCACGGGCGCCGAGAGCGCCAAGCCGTGGCTGCCGCAGCCCGGCTGGTTCGCCGAGCACGCCACCGACCGGGCGCTCGCCGACACGCGCTCGTTCTGGCACCTGTACCGCGACGGCCTCCAACTGAGGCACGGGCTGCCGCAGTTGGGCGAGGGAACCATGCGCTGGCTGGAGTCCCCGCCCGGTGTCCTGGCCTTCGAGCGCGGCGAGGGCCTCGTCTGCGCCGTCAACTTCACCGCCGACCCGGTGCCCGCGCCGGTCTCCGGCGCCCCCCTGCTGTCCAGCGGCCCTTGCCCGGTCGGCGTACTGCCCGGATCCACCGCCGCCTGGTGGACCGGTGACCACACCACCTCGGAGGTATCACGATGATGACGCGACGACGGATGGCGATGGCGTGCTGTTCGGCGCTGACCCTGGCGCTGGGGGCGACCGCCTGTGGCGGCGGCCCGGTCAGCGCGGGCGGCGGGAGCAAGGAGCTCAGCGGCCAGACCCTCGATGTGGCCGGTGTCTGGTCCGGCGCCGAGCAGAAGAACTTCCAGAAGGTGCTGGACGCCTTCACGGCGAAGACCGGGGCCAAGACCCGGTTCACGTCGACCGGTGACAACGTCTCCACGGTCGTCGGCAGCAAGATCGAGGGCGGCAACGCGCCCGACGTCGTGATGGTCCCGCAGGTCGGCGTGCTCCAGCAGTTCGCGAAGAAGGGCTGGCTGAGGCCGCTCTCCGACAAGACCGCGAGCGCCGTCAACGCCAACTACGCGCCCGTCTGGAAGGAGTACGGCACGGTCGACGGCACGCTGTACGGCCTGTACTTCAAGGCGGCCCACAAGTCGACCGTCTGGTACAGCCCGGAGGCGTTCGAGCAGGCGGGCGTCACGCCGCCGAAGACGTACGAGGAGATGCTCAAGAGCGCGCAGGCCGTCTCCGACTCCGGCCTGCCCGCCTTCGCGGTCGCCGGCGAGGACGGCTGGACGCTCACCGACTGGTTCGAGAACATCTACCTCTCCCAGGCCGGGCCGGACAAGTACGACCAGCTCGCCACGCACGAGATCCCGTGGACCGACCCCACCGTGGTGAAGGCCCTGACCACGCTCGGGCAGCTGTTCTCCGACAAGAAGCTGATCGCGGGCGGCCAGAAGGGCGCGCTGAGCACCGACTTCCCCGGCTCCGTCGAGAAGGTCTTCGGCCCCGAGCCGGAGGCCGGGATGGTGTACGAGGGCGACTTCGTCGCCGGGATCGCCAAGGACCAGTTCGGCAAGAAGGTCGGCCAGGACGCCCGCTTCTTCCCCTTTCCCTCGGTCGCGGGCGGCAAGGCCCCGGTGGTCAGCGGCGGTGACGCGGCGGTCGTCCTGAAGGACGGCAAGAACCAGAAGGCCGCGACGGCGTTCCTGGAGTACCTGGCGACGCCCGAGGCGGCCGCCGTGTGGGCGGAGGCGGGCGGGTTCCTGTCCCCCAACCGGAAGCTGGACCTCGCCTCGTACGGTGACGACACGCTGCGCGAGACGGCCACGTCCCTGATCTTCGCCGGGGACTCGGTGCGCTTCGACATGTCGGACCAGGCCCCGGCCTCGTTCGGCGGCACCAAGGGCGTGGGCGAGTGGAAGCTGCTCCAGGACTTCCTGCGCGACCCCTCGAACCCGGCGGCGACCGCGGCGGCGCTGGAAGCCGCGGCGGCCAAGGCGTACAAGGACTGACGACATGACCACCCTCACCACTCCCGTGGGGGCCGCGAGTCCCCGGCGGCGCGCCCAGCGCCGCCGGCGGACCATCGCCGTCGCCTTCGTTCTGCCCGCACTGCTGCTCCTCGGCGCGCTGGTCGTCCACCCCGTCCTGTTCTCGGTCGGCCGCAGCTTCTTCGACGCCGGCGGGAGCCGGTTCGTCGGCGGGGAGAACTACGCGGAGATGTTCCGCGACCCCGCCACCCTGACCGCCATCCGCAACAGCGCCATCTGGGTCGTCGTCGCCCCGACGCTGCTCACCGGGCTCGGGCTGATCCTCGCCGTGCTGGTGGAGAAGGTCCGCTGGGCCACCGCGTTCAAACTGCTGCTGTTCATGCCGATGGCCGTCTCCTTCCTGGCGGCCGGCATCATCTTCCGGCTCGCCTACGAGGAGGACCCCGACAAGGGTGTGCTCAACGCGGCGGTGGTCGGTGTGCACGACGCCTTCAAGGGCTCGTCCTCGTACCCGACGGCCAGGGCCCGGGACGGTCAGGGCCTTCAGAAGGGCCCGGACGGGTCGTACGGCACGGCCGCGGCCGTCGCGCCGGGCAGCGCCGTGAGCCTGGGGTTCGTGGGTGTGCCGCCCAAGGACGTGCCGGGGGAGGCGAAGCCCGCCGCGGTGCAAGCCGCCGCGGACGAGGTGCGCGGTGCCGTCTACCTGGACTTCACGCCCGGCGGCGGCGGGCGGCCGGGCGTGATCGACCCCGAAGAGCGCGGGCTGCCGGGCATGACGGTGGAGGCGGTACGGGACGGGAAGGCGGTCGCCACGGCGACGACGGCGCCCGACGGCTCGTTCCGCTTCGCGGACCTGGCCCCGGGCACGTACACGGTGAAGCTGCCCGCGGCGAACTTCGCGCCGCCGTACGAGGGCGTCTCCTGGCTCGGTCCTGCCCTCGTCACCCCGGCGATCATCGGCGCCTACCTGTGGATCTGGACCGGTTTCGCCATGGTGCTCATCGGCGCCGGACTGTCGTCGCTGCCGCGCGACGCGCTGGAGGCGGCGCGGATGGACGGGGCGAGCGAGTGGCAGGTGTTCCGCCGGATCACCGTGCCGCTGCTGGCACCGGTGCTGACGGTGGTCTTCGTGACCCTGGTGATCAATGTGATGAAGGTCTTCGACCTGATCTACATCATCGCGCCGGGCCCGGTGCAGGAGGACGCCACCGTACTGGCCACCCAGATGTGGCTGGTCTCCTTCGGCGGCGGGAACAACCAGGGGCTGGGCAGTGCGCTCGGTGTGCTGCTCCTGCTGCTGGTGATCCCCGCCATGGTGTTCAACGTCCGCCGTTTCCGAAGGAGCCAGTCTTGAGCGCGACCGTCACCGCACCTCCTTCGCAAGCGACCGCTCCTCCCCCGCCCGTCCGGCCGGCACCCGCCCGGCCCCGGGGCGGCCGCCTCCGCCGCCGGCTGGGCAACAGCCTGGTGCAGGCGTTCCTCGCGGTGGTCGGCCTCGTCTGGATCACCCCGGTGGCCGGGCTGCTGCTGTCCTCGCTGCGCTCGGCCAACGACAACGCGGCGAGCGGCTGGTGGACCGCGCTCACCAGCCCGGGTCAGCTGTCTCTCGACAACTACACGGCGCTGCTGGGCAACGCGGGCATCACCCGGGCGTTCTGGAACACGGTGCTGATCTCGGTACCGACGACCGTCCTCGTCGTCGCCATCGCCGCCCTCGCCGGATACGCCTTCGCCTGGCTGGAGTTCCCCGGCCGCGACTGGATCTTCCTGATGGTGGTGGCCCTGCTGGTGGTCCCGGTCCAGGTGGGCCTGCTACCGGTCGCCAAGCTCTTCGGGCAACTGGGCCTGTTCGGCACGATCCCGGGCGTGGTGCTGTTCCACGTCGCGTACGGGCTGCCGTTCGCCGTCTTCCTGCTGCGCAACTACTTCGCCGACATCCCGCGCGAAATGCTGGAGGCCGCGCGGATGGACGGCGGCGGCGAGTGGCGGATCTTCACCCGACTGGTCCTGCCGGTGGGCCGGCCCGCGATCGCGAGCCTGGCGATCTTCCAGTTCCTGTGGGTGTGGAACGACATGCTGGTGGCGCTGCTGTTCGCCGACAGCTCCTCCCAGCCGCTGACGGTGGAACTCCAGTCCCAGGTCCGCCAGTTCGGCTCCAACATCGACGTCCTGGCGCCCGGCGCCTTCCTGTCCCTGATCGTGCCGGTGGTGGTCTTCTTCGCCTTCCAGCGGCACTTCGTGCAGGGCGTGATGGCGGGGTCCGTGAAGTGAGGTCACGGGTACGGAAGGGGCGCCTCGCTCGGGGGAGGCGCCCCGCCGTGCCCGGCTCAGCGGATCGGCATGCCGGACAGGGTGCGGGCGATGACGAGGCGCTGGACCTCGCTGGTGCCCTCGAAAATGGTGTAGATCGCGCTGTCCCGGTGCATGCGCTCGACCGGGTACTCGCGGGTGAAGCCGTTGCCGCCGAGGATCTGGACGGCCTGGGCGGTGACCTTCTTGGCGACCTCGCTGGCGTACAGCTTGGACATCGAGCCCTCGGCGGAGGTGAACGGCTTGCCGGTGGTCGCCATCCAGGAGGCGCGCCAGACCAGGAGGCGGGCGGCGTCGATCTGGGTGCGCATGTCGGCGAGCTGGAAGGCGACGCCCTGGTTGTCGATGATGGGGCGGCCGAACTGGACGCGGGTCCTGGCGTAGTCCAGGGCCACTTCGTACGCGGCGCGGGCGGTGCCCACCGCCATGGCGCCGACGGCGGGGCGGGACGCCTCGAAGGTGGCCATGGCGGCGTTCTTGACGCGCTCGCCTTGGGTCTTCGCCTTCTCCCGGGCGCGGGCGAGGCGCTCGTCGAGCTTCTCCTTGCCGCCGAGCAGGCAGGAGCCGGGGACGCGGACGTCTTCGAGGACGACCTCGGCGGTGTGGGAGGCGCGGATGCCGTGCTTCTTGAACTTCTGGCCCTGGGAGAGGCCGGGGGTGTTCGGCGGGACGATGAAGGAGGCGTGCCCCTTGGAGCCGAGCTCGGGGTCGACCACGGCGACGACGACGTGGACGTTGGCGATGCCGCCGTTGGTGGCCCAGGTCTTGGTGCCGTTGAGGACCCATTCGTCCTTGGCCTCGTCATAGACGGCGCGGGTACGCATGGCGGCGACGTCCGAGCCGGCGTCGGGCTCGGAGGAGCAGAAGGCGGCGACCTTGACGTCGTCGGGGTCGCCGTACATCTGCGGGATCCAGGTGCCGATCTGTTCCTCGGTGCCGTTGGCGAGGACGCCGACGGCCGCCAGGCCCGTGCCGACGATGGACAGGGCGATGCCCGCGTCGCCCCAGAACAGCTCCTCCATGGTCATGGGGATGCCGAGGCCGGTGGGGTCGAAGAACTGCTGGGCGTAGAAGTCGAGGGAGTAGATGCCGACCTTGGCGGCTTCCTGGATGATGGGCCAGGGGGTCTCCTCGCGCTCGTCCCACTCGGAGGCGGCCGGTCGTATCACGTCCTTGGCGAAGCCGTGCAGCCAGTCACGGACCTGCTTCTGGTCGTCGTTGAGTTCAAACGTGAACTCGGCCATGTTCCCTCCCGGCGTGTTACTTGCGGTAACAGCAGTCTGTTACTGGTAAGTAGCAGCTGTCAACCGGCCGGCCCGCCGGGGTGGGTGTTACGTTGCGCGGGTCTTACGGACATCGCACGGGCGGGGAGACACCCTATGGACACCACACACCGGACCGACCAGCAGCGGTCGGCCGACCAGCGGCGACGCGAACTGCTCGAGGCCGCGGACCGGGTGGTCCTCCGCGACGGGCCGCAGGCGTCCATGAACGCCATCGCCGCCGAGGCCGGCATCACCAAGCCGATCCTCTACCGGCACTTCGGCGACAAGGGCGGCCTGTACCGGGCGCTGGCCAAGCGCCACACGGACGCCCTGCTGTCCGCCCTGCGCGCCGCGCTGGACGCGCCCGCCGACCGGCGTGAGCGGGTGGAGGCGACGCTCGACACGTACCTCGCCGCGATCGAGGCGCGGCCGCAGGTGTACCGGTTCCTGATGCACCCCTCGGAGGACACCGGCACCGGCCAGCAGTCGGAGCAGGGCTTCGACATAGGCCGCCACTCGGCACCCGTGCTGCGCCGCATGGGCGAGGAGCTCGCGCAGGTGATCGCCGAGCGCGTCGACCTGGGGCCGGGCAGCGAGGCGCTGGCGCGGGTCTGGGGCCACGGCATCGTCGGCATGATGCACGCGGCGGGCGACTGGTGGCTCGGCGAACGCCCCTGCTCCCGGGAGGAGTTGGTCCGAGGCCTGGCGGACCTGCTGTGGGGCCGCCTGGAGCAGGTCGACGACAGGGCGGGCGGGCCGGGGTTCTAGGGCGGGTGCGGGGCCGCGGCCCGCAGCCGTCAGTGGGCGCGCGCCCAGGGGGCGCGTTTCGCCGCCCGCAGGGCGCGGGCGCGGCGCCAGCCGGAGAGGCGGTCCGGGTAGACCATGCCCTCCAGGTGGTCGCACTCGTGCTGGAGGCAGCGGGCGAAGAAGCCCGTGCCCTCGACGCGCACCGGCGTACCCAGGAGGTCGACACCCTCGACCACCGCGCGGTCGAAGCGTTCCGTGCCCGCCTCGATGCCCGGGAGGGACAGGCAGCCCTCCGGGCCGCGCAGCGTGACGCCGTCCGCCTCCACCAGGCGCGGGTTGACGAGGTGGCCGAGGTGGCGGACGTCCTCGTCGTCGGGGCAGTCGTAGACGAAGACCCGCAGGCCCACCCCGACCTGGTTCGCCGCGAGGCCGACGCCGTTCGCCGCGTACATCGTCGCGAACATGTCCTCGATGAGCCGGGACAGGGACGGGCCGAAGTCGGTGACGGGCTCGCAGGGGGTGTGCAGGACCGGGTCGCCGAGCAGGGTCATGGCTCGTACATGGCCGGAACTGCCGGGGATCGGCCGGTTTCGCATGGCGTCCAGCGTACGTTCCACCCGGACCGCGGGTTTAGGCAGGTGGCGCGGTTCGGGCGCCCGGCCGGACCTGGATAGGCTGAGCCCGGACCCACGCTAGGAGGAACAAGGACGATGGCAGGCAACACGGAGCCGCTGTCGCCGCGCGCCAAGCTGGCCGTGACGGCAGGAAAGGCCGCAGCGGCGGTGTCACGCGCCGCGGGACGCGGCAGCGGATCGGTGATCGGCGGCAAGGTGGCGCTCAAGCTCGACCCCGACCTGCTGGGGCGGCTGGCGCAGCACCTGGACGTCGTCCTGGTGTCGGCGACCAACGGCAAGACCACCACCACGCGGCTGATCGCCGAGGCGCTGCGGGCCAGTGGCCCGGTCGTCTCGAACGCGCTCGGCGCGAACATGCCCGCGGGCATCACCTCCGCCCTCGCGGGCGGCTCGGACGCCAAGTACGGCGTGATCGAGGTGGACGAGAAGTACCTCGCGGGTGTCGCGCGCGATGTCACGCCCAAGGCGATCGCGCTGCTCAACCTCTCCCGCGACCAGTTGGACCGCGCCGCCGAGACCCGGATGCTCGCCGAGAAGTGGCGCGAGGGCCTGTCCGGTACGAAGGCGGTCGTCATCGCCAACGCCGACGACCCGCTCGTCGTGTGGGCCGCGTCCTCCTGCCCCAACGTCGTGTGGGTGGCGGCCGGTCAGGAGTGGAAGGACGACGCCTGGTCGTGCCCCGCCTGCGGCGGTGTGATGCAGCGGCCGGGCGACGACTGGTTCTGCGGTGAGTGCGGCTTCCGCCGCCCCGCGCCGAGCTGGGCGCTCAGCGGCGACCACGTGCTGGATCCGCACGGCTCGGCCTGGCCGATCCACCTCCAGCTGCCGGGCCGCGCCAACCGGGCGAACGCCGCCACCTCCGCGGCTGTCGCGGCCGTGTTCGGCGTACCGCCGCAGGTGGCGCTGGAGCGCATGTACCAGGTGCAGGCGGTGGCCGGCCGGTACGACGTGGTCTCCTTCCAAGGCCGCGACCTGCGGCTGCTGCTGGCGAAGAACCCGGCCGGCTGGCTCGAGACGTTTTCGCTCATCGACCCGCCGCCGACGCCGGTCATCCTGTCCGTCAACGCCCGTGGCGCGGACGGCACGGACACCTCCTGGCTCTGGGACGTCGACTACACGCGGCTGGCCGGGCACCCGATCGTGGTGATCGGCGACCGCCGGCTGGACCTGGCGGTGCGGCTCGAAGTCGCGGGCCTGGACTTCCGGGTGTGCGAGACCGTCGACGAGGCGGCGCAGCTCTCCCCGCCCGGGCGGATCGAGCTGATCGCCAACTACACCGCGTTCCAGGACGTCCGCCGCCGCGTCGGCAACTGACCCTCAGAAGGATGAGCATGAGCGACAGCAGTCTGCGTCTCGTGTGGGTCTACCCGGACCTGCTCAGTACGTACGGAGACCAGGGCAACGCCCTCGTGGTGGAGCGGCGCGCCCGCCAGCGGGGGCTGGATGTGCAGCGGGTGGACGTGCGCAGCGACCAGCCGATCCCGACGTCCGGCGACATCTACCTGATCGGTGGCGGCGAGGACCGGCCGCAGCGGCTGGCGGCCGAGCGGCTGCGCCGTGACGGCGGCCTGAACCGGGCCTCCGAGAACGGCGCGATCATCTTCTCGGTGTGCGCCGGGTACCAGATCCTGGGCCACGAGTTCATCAACGACCTCGGGGAGCGGGAGCCGGGCCTCGGCCTGCTCGACGTGATCTCGACGCGCGGCGAGGGCGCCCGGTGCGTCGGTGACGTGCTGGCGGACATCGACCCGCGCCTGGGCCTGCCCCAGCTGACCGGTTTCGAGAACCACCAGGGCGTCACGCACCTCGGTCCGACGGCCCGCCCGTTCGCCCGGACGGTGTTCGGCAACGGCAACGGCACCGGGGACGGCACCGAAGGCGCGTACAACGACACCGTTTTCGGGACGTACATGCACGGACCGGTCATGGCGCGCAATCCGCAGATCGCGGACCTGCTGCTGAAGCTGGCCCTCGATGTGAACGCGCTGCCGCCGACCGACGACCGGTGGTACGAGGCGTTGCGCGCCGAGCGCATCGCGGCGGCCGCGCAGCCGGCCTGACGGACCGTCGGTCCCCAGGTTTTGTCGGTTCGTACGACTACCGTCCAGTAGTCGGACGCTCGTTTCGGCCCCGTCACCCAACGCCGGTAGGGTGGCGGGGATCCAACCGGACGACGTGGTCCGGGAGTCGGCCCACGTTGCAAAGGTATTTCGGGCTATGCGCATTGGTGTGCTCACCTCCGGCGGCGACTGCCCCGGTCTGAACGCCGTCATCCGTTCCGTCGTGCACCGCGCCGTCGTCGACCACGGGGACGAGGTCATCGGCTTCCACGACGGCTGGAAGGGCCTCCTGGAGTGCGACTACCGCAAGCTCGACCTGGACGCGGTGGCCGGCATCCTGGCCCGTGGCGGTACGATCCTCGGCTCCTCCCGCGTCCAGCCGGCGCATCTCGTCGACGGCGTCGAGCGGGCCAAGGGACACGTCGCCGACCTCGGCCTCGACGCGATCATCCCGATCGGCGGCGAGGGCACCCTCAAGGCGGCCAACCTGCTCTCCGAGGCGGGGCTGCCGATCGTCGGCGTACCGAAGACCATCGACAACGACATCGCGTCGACCGACGTCACCTTCGGCTTCGACACGGCCGTCGGGGTCGCCACGGAGGCGCTGGACCGGCTGAAGACCACCGCCGAGTCCCACCAGCGCGTGCTGATCGTCGAGGTCATGGGCCGCCACACCGGCTGGATCGCCCTGCACTCCGGCATGGCCGCGGGTGCGCACGCGATCGTCGTCCCCGAGCGGCCCTTCGACATCGACGAGCTGACCGCCCGGGTCGGCGCGCGCTTCGAGGCGGGCAAGAAGTTCGCGATCGTGGTGGTGGCGGAGGGCGCCAAGCCGCGCGCGGGCACGATGGAGTTCAACGAGGGCGGCAAGGACATCTACGGGCACGAGCGGTTCGCGGGCGTGGCCCAGCAGCTGGCCGGCGAGCTGGAGCAGCGGCTCGGCAAGGAGGCCCGCGCGGTGATCCTCGGCCACGTCCAGCGGGGCGGCACGCCGACCGCGTACGACAGGGTCCTGGCCACCCGGTTCGGCTGGCACGCGGTGGAGGCGGCGCACCGGGGCGAGTTCGGCATGCTGACCGCGCTGCGCGGCACGGACATCGTGATGGTGCCGCTGGCCGCGGCCGTGGAGACGCTGAAGACGGTGCCGTCGGAGCGGTACGACGAGGCCGAGACCGTCCTGTGATGTCGGTTGTGTGCTGAATGAACCGCCCCCGGTCGCAGCCGCGACCGGGGGCGGTTCTAGTCTGGACCGGCAAGCGGACAACCCAGCACGAAACGAGACAGGAGCCGGCGGATGGATCACAGCGGGCACGGGATGCACGGCATGCCCATGGATCTGCCGCCCTTCACGCTGGGGCGCGGGCTCGCGTTCTCGCCGGACACCTTCTTCCTCGTCGGCTGCCTGCTGGCCCTCGGCCTGTACGCGTGGGGTGTCGCCCGGCTGCGCGGGCGCGGCGACGGCTGGCCGGTCGGCCGGACGGTGTTCTTCGTCGTCGGCGTCCTGAGCGTCGCGCTGGTGATGTGCACCGGGCTGAACGACTACGGCATGGTCATGTTCAGCGTCCACATGGTGCAGCACATGGTCATCAGCATGCTGTCGCCGATCCTGCTGCTGCTCGGCGCGCCGGTGACGCTGGCGCTGCGCGCGCTGCCGGTCGCGTCACGGCGGGGGGACAAGGGGCCGCGCGAGCTGCTGCTGGCGTTGCTGCACAGCCGCTACATGCGGATCGTCACGCACCCGGCGTTCACGATCCCGCTGTTCATCGCGAGCCTGTACGCCCTGTACTTCACGCCGCTGTTCGACTTCCTGATGAGCTCCAAGCCGGGGCACATCGCGATGATGGTGCACTTCCTCGCCGTCGGACTGGTCTTCTTCTGGCCGATCATGGGCGTGGACCCGGGGCCGCACCGGCCCGGCTATGTGATGCGGATGCTGGAGCTGTTCGCGGGCATGCCCTTCCACGCCTTCTTCGGCATCGCGCTGATGATGGCGACGGAGCCGATGGTCAAGGTGTACGAGAACCCGCCGGCCTCGCTCGGCATCGACGCGCTGGCCGACCAGAACGCGGCGGGCGGCATCGCCTGGGCGTTCAGCGAGATCCCCTCCGTGCTGGTGCTGATCGCACTGGTGTACCAGTGGTACCGGTCCGAGCAGCGCCAGGCGGTACGCAAGGACCGGGCGGCCGACCGGGACGGGGACAAGGAGCTGGCGGCGTACAACGCCTACCTGGCCTCGCTGCAGGCGCGCGGACAGTAGCGCGGACCCCTGTTCTGGGGTGACCATGGCGGTACGGCCGCCATGAGGAGGACGCGCATGTCCGGTTCCACGAAGACCATGGGTGGGCTCACCATCGGGGCGCTGGTGGTGACGACGGCGTACACGGTGGCGCTCGGCAGCAACGGCTGGCTGTGGTTCGGCTGGGTGGTGCTCGGGCTGGTGACGATCGGGATGGCCGCCACGCGCGACACGTGAGCCGGGCCGTGGGCACGGCTCACCACTGCGGAGCGTGAGCACGACGCTACGTGCTGTGGCACGTTCAGCTGCTTGGCGTGGAGTCCCGCACCGCGACCAGGCCGTTGAAGACGCCGACGTACGCCGTGCCGTCCGGGCCCAGGGTGATGGGGGCCCAGTTGTTGTCGTACAGCGGGCCTGTGCCGGTGAGCCTGCGCCAGCGTTCCTCGCCGGTGCGGAAGTCGACGGCCGTCAGGTACCAGGCGTCGATGCCGAGCGGGTGCGGGTCCTTGCTGTAGAAGTACAGCAGCCCGTTGGCGGTCGAGAGTTTCGGGACGGTCGACGGTGAGCGGACCGGGCTTTCCCAGACGGTGTCGCAGCCGCTGCCGTCGGCCCGTACGTCGATCCGGGTCACGCCGCCGGTCACGCTGCGGCCGAAGGTGAGCGAGGTGACGTTCTCGTAGCCGTAGTTGTTCTCGACGACCAGGCTGTTGCCCCAGGAGATCAGGGAATTGTCGGTGGTCGACCGGCCGTGGGTGAACACCGGCACCGTGCACACCAGTCGGCGGTCGTCCGGCACGCCGGGCTCGCGCCGGTGGACGAGGACGTTCATCCGGTCGTCCGCGTTGTCCGTGATCGCCACGTAGCGGTGTCCGCCCGCTCCGAACAGGTCGGGCGTGGTGCCCGAGCCCTGGTTCACCGAGCCGGGTTTGGCGCCGCTGCCCCGGTCGTAGACCTGCCGCCAGACCACCTCCGGAGTGCCGTCGGGCCCGGCCCGGAAGCTGTAGAGCGCGTGGTCGGAGACGATCGAGACGCCGTCCTCGGCCACGGAGAAGGAGTTCTGGATCTCCTCGCCGGGCAGCCGGAAGGACCGCACCGTGCCGTCGGCGGGGTCGAGCGTGCCCACCCTCCCCTGACGGGTCACCCACCAGACGCGGCCTTCCCAGTCCGGCATCACCGATGTCACGGGGTCGCACTCGCCACTGGGGCGGAGGTTGGTCCACGTCACGCAGTCGTGCGGGACGTGCGCCGTCAGGTCCCAGTCCGCGTCGACGGTGAACCGCCATGTCCCGTCGGCGCCCCGGGTGTGGGCCAGGCGCACGATGTGCTGGCGGGAGTCGGCGAGCACGAGCCGGTCCTCGTTGTCGAGGTACGAGTACGCTCCGCCGGAGGTGTCCTTGAAGATCCGGGAGAAGTCCAGCCGGGTGATGGCCTCGACGGTGGACGGGCGCTGTGGCAGCGCGTACTCGGCGAGTGTGGCCAGCGAGGCGGGATCCAGCAGCTTGACGACGAAGCCCGAGAACGTGCCGCAGACAGTGACGATACGGCCGGCGCGGTCGAAGGTGACGTTCGCGCACTCCCCGCCCAGCACCGCCATGGATGCGCTGCGTACGACGGGGGCATGGCCCAGCGGGCCGCTCCATGGGTACGTGCCGCTGCCCGCCGCGTCCGCGTGCATTCCGCTGCGGCCGTTGGGCGCGAGGTACGGATGCTGCGGCGGGTCGTCACCGGGCACCGGCCCGGGCGTGGCGGCGGCGCCCGTGTATCCGGGCACGAGCCGGTGGCCGGGAGCGAGGGGGATGTCGTCGGCGTGGGCGCCCGTCAGTGGCAGCAGCGCCCAGGCGAGGAGGAATGCGGCGAGCACGGTGACACCGCCCCGCCGGATCGTGGTCGGCATGCGGTGACGCTAGGACGACGATGTTGACACGTCCATGGCCATGAGGGCCTGTTCACGTGACTGTCGCACAACGCCCGGTGGGTTCAGAAGCGGAAGAGCGGGCCCGTCTCGGTGTCCAGGACACACGCGTTCGGGTAGGTCTTGCGCCAGTCGAGCCGGAGGCCGCGCCACTCGCCCACGGCACGGGCCGTGACCGGGTCGAACCTCTTGGTGCACGGGTGCTGGTCGCCGCGCAGCCGGTCGAGGTTCCCGCGCGCCGTGTCGAGAGCCGCACAGGCGCCCTCGGCGTGGGGATGGGGCCCGGCGGGACGGGGCGAGCAGCGCAGCCGGACGCCCCGGATCCAGCTCTCGTCGCCGCCCGAGACGGTGAGGAACAGGCCACGGTCGCGGTGGGGGTCGGGGGCGGGATCGTGGGTGTCGGCGTGGACGGGAACGGCAGCGGCGAGCGCGAGGAGAACGGCTGCGGCGGCAGTGACGCGGAGGGACATCTCGTACTCCCGGGGCTCCTGGTGCGGGCACACGCAGGGCCAGAGCACTCCCGGCCGGGCGCACCTGCCAAGCCGACGCGCCGCGCGGTAGCGCGTACGGCCCACAGCGGCCTCACGCGGGCACCCGTTCCCTGCCGCGCCGGGCGGCCGCGACCGCCGCCAGCACCAGGCCCACACCGAGCACGATCAGGCCGCGCAGCCACACCTCGGGCTCGATCCGGGTAGCGAGCAGGACGCAGGAGGCGGCGCCGAGCACCGGGATCACGGTCGGCGCCCGGAAGTGGCCGGGCACCCCCTGGTCGCGGCGCAGGACGAGGGCGGCGGTGTTGACCAGGAAGAAGACCACGAGGAGCAGCAGCACCAGGGTGGAGGCGAGGGTGGCGACGCTGCCGGTGAGGGCGAGCAGCATCGACAGGACGGTCGTGGCCGCGATCGCCGCCCACGGCGTGCGGCGGCCGGGCAGCACCTTCGTCAGGGCGGCGGGCAGCAGGCCGTCCCGGGCCATGCCGTAGGCGAGCCGGGAGGACATGATGCCGGTCAGCAGGGCGCCGTTGGCGACGGCGACCAGCGCGATGGCGCTGAACAGCCACACCGGCACGCCACCCGCCGCCTTCACCACTTCCAGGAGCGGCCCGCTGGACTTCGCGAGCGTACTGGTCGGTACGGCGGCGGAGGCGGCCAGGCCGACGAGGACGTACACCGCTCCGGCCGTGATGAGCGCGCCGAAGAGGGCGCGCGGGTAGGAGCGCCGGGGGTCGCGGGTCTCCTCGGCGACGTTGACGGAGGTCTCGAAGCCGACGAAGGAGTAGTACGCCAGGACGGCGCCGCTCAGGACGGCGCCGGCCGCGCCCTGCTCGGCCGTACCGAGCTGGGTGAGGCGTGCGGGGTCGCCGTCGCCCCGCAGCAGGAGCCGGGCACCGAGCACGACGATGATCGCCAGGCCGCCCACCTCGATGACGGTGGCGACGACGTTGGCGCGCGTGGACTCCCGGATGCCGCGGGCGTTGAGCAGGGCGAGGGCGGCCAGGAACAGGACCGCGACCACGGCGACGGGGACGGTGACGAAGGCCGTCAGGTAGTCCCCGGCGAAGCCCCGGGCGAGCGCGGCGACCGAGACGACCCCGGCGGCGAGCATGCAGAAGCCCGCGAGGAACCCGGCGAACGGCCCGTAGGCGCGGGTGGCGTAGTGCGAGGCGCCGCCGGCGCGGGGGTACTTGGTGGCGAGCTCCGCGTAGGACGCGGCCGTGAGCAGGGCGAGCGCGAGGGCGGCGGAGAGCGGCACCCAGACGGCGCCGCCCGCGTCGGCGGCGACCTGGCCGATCAGGACGTACACACCGGCGCCGAGGACGTCGCCGAGAATGAAGAAGTAGAGCAGGGGTGTGGTCAGGGCGCGCTTGAGCGGCTGGTCATTCGCTGTCGTCGACATGAGGGCCCGTCTTCCCCGGACGGGGGGCGCCAGACGGGACGTTCGTCCCGGGGTGGGGGCGGCAGGCCCTGGCGGGGAGGGAGGCCCGGCGGGGCGGCAGGCGTGGCGGGGAGGGAGGCCCGGCGGGGCGGCAGGCGTGGCGGGGAGGGAGGCCCGGCGGGGCGGCAGGCCCGGCGGGGCGGCAGGCGCGGCGGGCGAGGGGCTGGAGGTCAGCGGCGCATGGGGCCCCAGGGGCGGCGTTGGCGGGCCACTTCCGCCTCCGCCTCGCCGATGACGGCCAGGTCGATCCAGCTGACCGGCACGATGTCGGACAGGAGCGGCTCGTTGTCCGGGCCCCGGGCGACCTCGCGGCCGCGGAGCATCCAGGGGCGTACGTCGCCGTCCCGGTCGCGGCGCAGATGGCAGTAGTCGTACAGCCGGCGGGCCACCCACAGCCGGAGCGGGCGGTCGCCCCACCACGACTCGACCTGGAGCGGGTTCGCGGACAGGCCCGGCATCGGGATCCCCGTGAGTTCGTCGACGCTGCGGGTCGCGCCGAGGTCGTGGGCCGGTCCCCGGGACCAGCGGACGTAGAGCGGTCCCTGCCGTTCGACCAGCTCGCCGAGCTCCTCGAGGGACCGCACGGTGGGCAGCACGGTCTCTCCGTCGGGGGCCGCTCTCCGGCCGGCCGTGTGGGCCATGGGCTTCACCCTCCTCGGTGCCTCGTGGTGCGGAGGACCACCACGTACCCAGCCATTTTCGGGCGACGCGCGGGTTCCCACCACGCGACCGCCGTCCCACCCCCCGCTCGGGGCGCACACGGCAGGGCGCACACGCTGCGCACAGCGGCGCAAGGGGGCGCTCGGGCCGGTGGGGCGCGCGCCCCCGAACGTACCCGGGCAATGTTCCTCCCACGCCGCCCGGGGAAGCCGGATGGGTGACCATACGGGTGCCCGCCATGCGCGCATCGGGGCGGATGACAGGGAGGGGACGGGCATGACCAGGGTGCTGGTATTGCACAGCGTCAGTCTGCTGAGGTCGGCGCTGGTGGCGCTGCTGAAATCGGAGGGATCGTTCGACGTGTTCTCGGCCGGCTGGCGCACCGCGAGCAGGCACGCCGATTCCTTACGGCCGGACGTGTGCGTGGTGGACCTCGACTGTCCGGGGGCGGCGGAACTGCTGGACGGGGGCGCGGAGGCGGACCGCGCGGTACTGGGCGCGCGGGCGGCGCTGCTGGTGCTCGCGTCGGCGGGGCGGCCGGGGGCGCTGCGCCGGGCGTTCGAGGCACGGGCGCTGGGATACGTCGACAAGCACGGCTCGCCGCACCGGCTGGTGCGGGGCATTCACAAGGTCGCCGAGGGCGAGCGGTTCGTGGACGAGTCGCTCGCCTTCGGGTTTCTGGAGGCGTCCAGAATGCCGTTGACGGCGCGTGAGCTGAGCGTGCTGGCCCGCGCGGCGGAGGGGGAGTCGATCGCGGAGATAGCGCGGGGCCTGCACCTGTCGAACGGGACGGTGCGCAATTACATGGCGTCGGCGACCCGGAAGGTGGGCGCGCGGAACCGGATCGACGCGATCCGTATTTCGCAGGGCGCGGGGTGGGTGTAGGGGGCCGCCGGAGTCAGGCCGCGTCGGGGTGCCAGAGGCCGACGAGGTCCCTGTACAGGCCCGAGCGCGCGAGGAGTTCGCCGTGCGGGGCGCACTGGGCGCGGTTCCCGTCCAGGACCAGGACCCGGTCGGCCCGTACGGCGGACGAGATGCGGTGGGCGACGACGAGGAGGGTGCCGGGCCGGTCGGCCAGGGCCCGTTCGGCGTGCTCCTCGGTGTCGGGGTCGAGGTGGCACGTCGCCTCGTCCAGGAGGAGGAGCGGGGCGGGCGACAGGTAGGCGCGGCCGAGCGCCAGCCTCTGCCGCTCGCCGTGCGACAGGCGGCGCGGGTCGATCACCGCGTCCGGGCCGCCGAGCCGCTGCACGAGGGGGGCGAGCCCGAGGGCGTCCACCGCCCGCTCGACCTGGGCGGGCGTGGCGTCGGGGCGGAGGTAGCGGAGGTTGTCGAGGACGGTGCCGGTGAAGACGTACGCCTGCTGGGGCAGGAGCGCGGGTACGCCGGTCACGGCGACCGTGCCGCCGGTCGGGGCCAGCAGCCCGGCGAGCAGGGCGGTCAGGGTGGACTTGCCGATGCCGCTCGGGCCCACCACGGCGAGGTGCTCCCCCGGCTCGACGACCAGGTCGAGGCCGTCCAGCACCGGGCGCGCCCCGGGACCGTACGCGAAGGTGACGCCCCGCAGCTCGGCGGCGGGCGGGACCGGGCGGAGGAGGGCGGGGGGCTGCGGGCGTGCCGGGCGTGCCGGCGGGTCGGCCGGCGGGTCGGTGAAGCGCTCCAGGACGACCAGCAGCCGCGTGCCGGCCGCCCCGACCGCGGTCATCAGCGCGTCCAGCGCGGGCAGCAGTGCCTGTACGAGGTAGGTGAGGGCGCCGAGCAGGGCGCCCGCGGTGACCCCGCCGCGCAGCAGCCACGGGGTGGCCAGCAGCAGTGCGACGACCGGCAGCCGGCCCGCCGCGCCCAGGGCGAGCGTGCGCACGGCCGCCCAGCGCGCCAGGCGCCGGGAGAGCCGGGCTTCGGCGTCGATCAGCCGTCCGGCCTCGGCGGCGACGTGCCGCTCGCCGCCGCACGCCACCACGTCCCGCAGCCCGGCGCCGACCGCGCCGACGCGGGCCGACAGCGCCTCGTCGGCGTCGAGGAAGGCGCGTTGCACGGCGGCCATGGGGGCGAGCGTGGCGAGGAACATCACGAGCCCGAGCAGGAGCGGCGGCAGCACGACGAGCGTCAGCGCGGGTTCCAGGGCGGCCATGCCGAGCAGCGCGCCGAGGGCGGTGAAGACGAAGGAGCGGGCGGTCAGGACGAGTCCGGCGAAGCTGTCGCGGGCGATCTCGGTCTGGTGGGTGAGCCGGGAGACGGCCGCGCCGCCGGCCGCGCTCTCGGCGCGCGCCGGGTCCGCCACCGCTTCGTCGAGGGCGTGCGACACGGCCCGGCGGACCAGTCCGTCCCGCAGTGGTTCGACCAGGCCCGCGAGGCCGCCGAAGACCCCGCGTACGGCGAGCCCGCCGAGCAGCGTCCCGACGGCGGCCACGGTCAGCCACAGCAGGCCGACGCCGGTGCGCCCGGCGAGGAAACCGTCGTCCAGGGCGCGGGCGACTCCGTACCCGCCGAGGAAGGTGTGGGCGGACTCCAGCAGGGACCAGGCGGCCAGCCGCAGCAGGTCGCGCTTGCGCCGCCGCAGGAATCGCCGCGCTTCGGGCCGGACCCGGCGTGCCGACGTCATCCCTCCTCCGCCCCTGCGGCGGTGAAGACGGCCCGGTACGCCGGGTCGCGCCACAGCGTCCGGTGCGGCCCGACCGCGCGTACCCGGCCGCCGTCCAGCCACACCACCAGGTCCGCCCGGGCGGCGGAGGAGAGCCGGTGGGCGACGACGAGCCGGGTGCCCGGCCGGACGTCGTGGGCCAGCGCCCGCTCGACCTGCCGCTGGGTGACGGTGTCCAGGCCGGACATCGCGTCGTCGAGGATCAGCAGCCGTCCCGCGTGGGCGAACGCCCGGGCCAGGCCGAGTCGTTGCAGCTCACCGCCCGAGAGCGGGGCGTCCACGAGGGGGGTGTCGTAGCCGTCGGGCAGCCGTACGACGAACCCGTCCGCACCGGCCGCCCGGGCGGCGGAGCGCACGGCGGCCGGCCCGGGCAGGTCGGCCCCGAACGCGATGGAGGCGCCGACCGTGGTACCGAAGAGCGCCGGACGGGAGAAGGCGTGGCCCACCTCGCGGCGCAACTGGCCGGGCTCCACGCGGTCCAGACGTACGCCGTCGAGGCGGACGTACCCCTCGTCGGGGTCGACCAGCCGGCCCGCGACGGCCGCGAGCAGCGACTTTCCCGCGCCCGACCGGCCGACCACGGCGGCGGTCGCCCCGCCGGGCACCCGCAGGTCGATCCCGCGCAGCACGGCCACCCCGTCCCGTACGACGGTGACGCCGCGCAGTTCGAGCGTGCCGGTGCCGTCGGCGGGCAGGTTCTCCGCACCGTGCGGTACGGCCGGGAGGGCGAGGAGCTCTCCGGTGCGGCGGGCGGCGGCCCGGCCGCGGACCAGGCCGCCGAGTGCCGCGGCGACCGAGCCGACGCCGGCGGCGAGCGCGGCGTACCGGGAGGCCGCCACCAACTCGCCGACGCCCAGGGCGCCGGAGGCCAGCCGGGCGCCGCCGACGGCGAGGACGACGCACACCAGCAGGGGCATCAGCACGCCGCTGCGGGCGACGGCGCGGCCGTACACCCGCCACATCGTCCGCCCTTCGGTTGCGAGTTCGGGAAGCGTGGCGAGGACGCGCCGCCGTTCGCGTGCGACGGTTCCGGCGGCGGCGATGGTACGGGCGCCGGCCAGCGCCTCGAGGAGGCGGTCCGCCATGCCGGACTGCACGCGCTGGTAGCGCGAGACAGTGTCGGATGAGGTGCGGGCGAAGGCCCGCAGGAGGAGGACGAGCAGCGGGACGCCTGCCACGAAGGCGGCCGCCGTCCACAGGTCGATGAGCAGCAGCGCGACCAGTGCGCCGACGGGCGGGAGGACCGTGGCGAGGGCGCTCGCGGCGGTCGCCGGGACGGTGCCGGCCTCGGTGGCGTTGGCGGTCAGCCGGGTGGCGAGGTCGCCGGGGGCGAAGCGGGCCGCCGCGTGGTATGGGGAGGCGGCGAGCAGGCGGCCGAGGGCGCGGTGGCGGAGCCAGGCGGTGGACCGCGCGTTGGTGGTGCCGGTCAGCAGGGCCACGAGCGCGTCGAGGGCCACCTCGGCCGCGATCAGCGCGCCGCACAGGGCGACCCAGCGGGGTGCGTCGGCGGACCCGGCGAGCAGCAGGTCGAGGCTCCGGCCGAGGACGGCGGGCTCGGCGAGGGCGGCCAGCGCGGCGCCCACGGAGCAGACCAGGATGGCCCCGGCTCGCCCCCCACTGTGCCGGGCGGCCCCCCACAGGACCCGGTCGGCCCCGGAGCCCCCCTCGCCCGCGGGGGGCTGGTCGGCGGGCGGGGCGTCTGCGGATGGGTGGTCCTTTCGCGCCGGCGGAACCTCCGGCTCCGGCAGGGGCTCCCGCACCGCGCGCCGGGCGCCCCGCGCGGGAGCGGCGCCGGGCTTCGGTGGCGGGGATGGTTCAGGGGGCGGTCCCAGGGGCGGTTCCGGGGGCGGGGAGGTCATGGGGCCGGTGTCCTCCTCGGGGCGGGCGGAACGGGGCGGCCGGGATGCGGGTGGTCCCCGGCGGGGCGGGTGTGAACGGGTCCGGGGCGTGAACGGGCCGGGATGCGGGTGGTCCCGGGCGGGGTGAGCCGCCCGGGACCGGGTGATCCGTACGGGCGCGCGGCATTCGGCACCGCGCGACCGGGCGGGTCAGTTACAGGTGGTGACGCTCAGGCTGCTGTCGCCGCAGAGCAGCAGGCTGGCCCGGCTGCCGGTGGCGATGTCGCCCGTCGCCTCTTCCTTCGGGGTCTCCATCGACTGCAGGTCGAGAAGCGTCATGATTGATTCCTTTCCTTCATGGGGACGGTGTGCTCTGTCTCGGCCCCTGGCTGGGGCCGGCTCGTGGGCCGCCGGAGCGGCGGGAGGAACGGCAGGTGCGCGTGTCCGTCGGACGCGGCGCTGCCGAGGGCGAGCAGGCAGCCGGCGGTGCCCGTGGCGAGGTCCATGGACAGCCGCATCATCTGCTCGCCGGGGAAGGCCAGATGGCCCTCGTACGGCACGGCGTGCCGGGCGAGGGCGTCGATCTGACGCCGTACGTCGGAGGTCTCGGTGCCCGGCCCCGGCACGGTGGTGCGGCTCAGGTACAGCACCATGCCGGCCGCGCCGCGGAACAGCCCGGGCTGGGCGTAGAACGTGGCCTGGGCGGCCCGTACGATGTCGCGCCGCGCCTGCTCGAAGTCGGCGTCGTCCCGGTGGGCGGCGTAGTCGTCGAGGACCATCCCGATGCCGACGCTCCCGGCGCCGAGGTACGGCATGGTCCGCCAGCCCTCGTCGACCTGGAGGGTGCCGCCCGCGCTGGTCACGCAGCGGGCGAGGTCGCGCCGGAGCGCGTCGGCGGCCAGGTCCAGCAGCCCGGTGTCACCGGTGCGTTCGTACAGGCGGAGGAAGAGGAGGGCGGGCCCGGACGCGCCGTACAGCAGTCCGGCCCGGGAGATGCCGGGAAGGGCGCGGGCGACGAGATCGGCGCAGCGCAGGGCGGCGTCCCGCATCCCGAGCGCGTCCAGGGCGAGGCCGACGCCCGCGAGGCCGCTGTGCAGGTCGGGGGCGATGTCCTCCCAGGGGCGCTGGAGGGTCGGTTCGGCGAGCTCCAGCGCGCGTTCGGGGTGACCGAGGCGGTCCAGCGTCCAGGCGAGGCCGGCGAGGCCGTCGTAGAACCCGACCGGTGTGCCGGACTCGGGTTCCTTGGTGCGGCGCAGCAGCCACTCCTCGGCTTCCCCGCAGCGCCCGGCGCCCGTCTCGGCGAGGGCGTACAGGACGCCGGCGGTGCCGTAGCCGAACGTCAGCCCGCCGCCCGCCGCCGCGAACTGGGCGATGTCGCCGGGGAAGAACCGGTCCTCCCGCTCCGGTGTCGCGGAGGCGAGCACGGCGCGCACCATGGAGTCGCGGCTGCGCGGCCAGTCGCCGGGCTCGACGGGCAGGTAGGGCCCGCTCCCGGAGGGTCCGGCGATCTCCTCGACCGCCTCGTCGAGGAAACCGCGCGGTACCGGGAAGTGCGCGGCCGCGATGTCCGCCAGGTGCCGGGCCTTCCCCGGATCCAGCGGGAACAGGCTGGTCAGCGGCATGAAGAGAGCGATCCGCAGGCACGCCAGCGCGTAGCGGTCGACGGCGAACCCGCGCCGGTCGGGCGGCGCGACGAACGCCGGGTTGGCGACGGTCTGGCGCCGTCCCTCGTCGATGTGCGCGGCGGCCTCGAAGTCGAGCAGCATCACGGACGTCTCGTCCTCGGACACCATGATGTTGAACAGGTGCAGGTCGTTGAAGACGACCCCGCGTGCGTGCACCGCCTCCACGGCCTCCTCCACCAGGCGGTGGATCCGCAGCGCCCATTCGGTGTATTCGGCCAGGGACTCCGGTGTCGGGTCGGCCTCGATCAGCGGGTGGCGGCGGGCGAAGAAGGTGTTGAGGGGCTTGCCCTCCAGGAACTCCATCGCCAGGAAGTGGTGGTCGCCGAGGACGAACGTGCCGCGCACGTCGGGGGTGTACGGCAGTCCCGCCAGCCGCTCCAGCGCGGTCTGCTCGCGCCGCAGCCGGGTCACCGCGTCGGCGCCGTCGGCGGCCAGGCCGGCGTGCGGGCGGGCTTCCTTGAGGACGACCTTCTCGCCGGTGCGGCGGTCGTGGCCGACGTACACTCCCCCGCCGTTGGAGAAGTGCAGGGCGCTGTCGACGGTGTACGGGATGTCGGTGACCGTCACGGCGGCGCGTGCGTCGAGGTGGGGCTTGAGGAAGGCGGGCGGATCGACCCAGTCGGGCAACTGGAAGACGGGACCGCGCAGGTCGGGGACGAGCCGCCCGTCGGGGTGCTCGACGGCCGGGCACAGTTCGCCGTTCTCGCCGTAGCAGTGCCGCTGCGTGAAGCTGCCGTACCGGACGTACACCGGTCCTTCGCCCCAGCGGAGGTCGCTGAGGATGTACGGGCCCGGCTCGCCGTCGAGCAGTGCCGCCAGGTCGTCGGCGATCCGGTGGCACTGCTCGTCACCGGCCGGGTAGACGGTGATGAACTTGCCGCTCGCGGCGCGGTCGGCGTACTTGGCGTTGCGGGTGTGCAGCAGGTAGCGGCTCGGTACGAACTTGAAGGCGACGCCCCGGGCGAGGCAGTAGTCCATGACCTTCGAAAGAATCGTTTCAGCATTGGCCAGGCAGGCCGAAACGTGGATCTTCCAGCCCTGCGCGGGCAGCGTGAGGTCGACCGGGCGGAGAGCCAGCCAGTCACCGCTGCGGTGCCGGCGCCACCCTTCGGGTACGGGGGCGAGCGCCGCCCCGTACAGCGCGCCCCTGCGGTCGGTGCCCTCGGCGGACAGCCGGTACGGCGCGTCGTAGAAGTGGCGGTCCGCGTCGCAGAAGGCGGCGTAGCCCTTGATCACACCTGCTCCCTCGGTCGGCGACGGGGACAACCGTGTCACCGGGGAGCCGGGCCGCAACAGTCACAACCGTCAGCAACCGACCGTGCGGAACGCATGAGTAACTTCGCGCCCGTGACGATCCCTCAGGTCGCCGACCGGCCTTCCCGGGCGACCAGGGTGAAGGAGTGACCGGCCGGGTCGGAGTACGTCCGCACGTCCCGTGGGCCGGAGTTGTCCCTGGTCTCCACCGGCCGGGCACCCAGACCGACCGCCTCGCGTTCCGCCTCGTCCATGTCGTCCTGGGCCACCAGGATGTGCAGGTGGGCCTGCTGGGAGTCGTCGGGCCGGGGCCAACTCGGCGGCGCGTAGCCGTGATCGCGCCGTACGGCCAGGCATACGCCGTGGTGGCCGGCCACCTCGATGAAGTCGGGATCGGTTCCGCGCCGCGTCGTCGCGTCGAGGAGCTTGGCGTAGAACTCCGCCAGCGCCTCGGGTTCGGCACTGTCCAGGACCAGGACACTCTTCTTGGGTACGGTCATGCACCTCTTGTGCCCCCATCCCGGCGGCCATCACCCCCCTGCGCCGTCAGCCCGCCGGCCCCTCGCCGGCTATGAGCGGCAGCGTGCTCAGCGCGCCGCGGTCGACCTTGCCCTGTGGGGTGAGTGGCAGCACGTCCAGCCAGCGGCGGAGTCCGGGGATCATGTGGGCCGGCAGACGGGTACGGAGACGCTCCGTCAGCGTGCCGTCGACGCCGGAGTCGCCCACCAGGCAGGCGAGGAGCGCCGGTCCTCCCGGGGCGTCGTCACGCAGGACCACGGCGGCGTCCCGCACCCCGGGGCAGTGCAGCAGCGCCTCCTCCACCTCGCCGATCTCTATACGGAACCCGCTGACCTTCACCTGGTTGTCCATGCGGTCGAGGAACTCCAGCGTCCCGTCGGGCAGCCGGCGTACCCGGTCGCCGGTCGCGTACATCCGGGCGCCGGGGCGGTCGGCGAAGGGGTCGGGCAGGAAGACGGCGGCGGTGCGAGCCGGCCGCCCCAGGTAGCCCCAGGCCAGGCCGTCTCCGGCGAGGTGGAGCTGGCCCGGCCGGCCGGCCGGTACGGGAGCCAGGTCGTCGTCGAGGACATGGGCCCGCACGCCGCGGATGGGCCGCCCGATGGGGACGCGCCGGGGCGGGTCAGCGGCGCAGCGGTGAAGCGTGGCGGTGACGGTCGCCTCTGTCGGCCCGTAGGCGTTGACCACCGTCAGGGACGGGGGCGCCCCGGTGACACCGGCTCCGTCGAGCAGGGAGCCGCCGGTGATGACGAGCCGTACGCCCGCCTCGGCCAGCCGGGGCAGGAGAGCTCGGCCGTACGGGCCGATCACCGCCGCGGGGAGGTCCACCACCGTGGCACCCAGGGTGCTCGCGGCTTTGAGGATGCTGCGGGGCAGGAAGCCCTGGTCCTCCGGGATGGCCACGGTCGCGCCGTGGCAGAGGGCCATCAGGCAGTCCTGCACCGAGACGTCGACGGAGGGGCGGGACGTCCAGAGGACCACGTCGCGCTCCGGGACCAGTTCGAAGTCGTCCTTCGAGGTGGTGATCAGGTTGAAGAGGGCGTCGTGTGGGACCGCGACCGCCTTCGGCCGCCCCGTGGACCCCGATGTCGTGATCGCGTACGCGAGATCGTCCGGTGCGGGACCGGCGAACGGGGCCGCGCGGGAACCGGCCGTGCCGGGACCCGCCGCCGGGGCCACGTCCGGACCGGCGGCGGAGCGGTGGCCGCCGTGGTCGGGGTCCTCGAACCCCGTGATGACCAGTGCCTCGGGGTACGAATCGAGTGGGGCCTCGACGAGCACGGTCCCGCAGCCGGTCTCCTCGATCACACGGCGGACACGTCGGGGCGGATCGTCCGGGTCCAGAAGAAGGCAGGCGGCGCCGCACCGCAGGACGGCCAGCAGGCCGAACAGCGCGGCGGGTCCCCGCCGCGCCAGAAGACCCGCCAGCGTTCCCTGCCGTACACCGGACCGGGACATCCGGATGCTCAGGTCCTGCACGGAATCGTGGAGTTGGGAAAAGGTCCAGGAATGGTGCGGGGTCTTGACGGCCGTTGCGTGCGGACGTTCGTTTATCTGCAATGACAGGAGGTCACACACGGTACGGGGAGTTGACGACAACGTTCCGTTTGGGCGGTCGGCGCGCACAACACCTCCAGGAAGGCCGGGTAGAGCGACAACCATGTAGGCAGAGCCATTTCAGCGCTCGAACGGAGTCCCTATACTCGGCCAGGATCGCACTCCCGTCGAGTGGAGAGCCGATGAAGAGACGCCAGTCGATCCGGAACCGCCGCACCGATCCCGCAAGCGTCCTCAGCGACCGGTCCGCTCACGCCGGGATCACATCCGGCGGGGTGAGACTCGGTCATTTCCACATGTCCGGTCGCTTGTCCGGCCGTTCAGCCGTCCTTTGCGCGGCGTCCGCGTCGCGGTACGACGAGCCGAATCACCCATGACCGCGAGTACATTTTTCAGCCACTTTCCGGCAATGCGGCCCGTGTAATACCCGGTACGGGCCGTAAATACATCGCACGCCCACGCACTCCTCGGAGGATTTATGCCCCTCGGAAAGGTCCCGACCCCCGTCGACGGACAACCGCCCGGCCGGGCCGACGTCGTCATCGTCGGCAATGGCGCCCTTGGCCTGTTCCTCGCCGATGAACTGATGCGACGACAATTCGGCTCCGTCACCGTCGTAGGCCCCTGGGCGCGGGAAGGAGGCGCGAGCCAGGCCGCCGGGGCGATGCTCGGCTGCTTCGGCGAGGTCACCCGGGAAACCCTGCGCAACCGGCCACAGCGCAGCCGCTTCGAGATGGCCTTCGCCGCCCACGAGCGGTGGGAGGACGTGGTGGGCGGCCTGGAGGACGACGCCCCGGGCCGACTGCCTCTCCGCACGGCCGACGAGACCCACGTCATCCTGAACGCCGTCGGCGCCGAACTGGACTCGATCAACTTCGAGGCGATGCTCGCCGCGCTCGACGAGTACAAGCAGCCCTGGGAGGAAGTGGATCCGCGCACCATCCCGGGCTATCGGCCGAGGACCGAATCCCGGGCCCTTCGCGCGGTACGGCTGCCCACCGAGGGGGCCGTCGACGCCCGTGCCGTACTCAACGCCGTGCAGGAACGATTACTCCGCGAAGGCGTGACCCTGGTGGACGCCACCGTGCGGCGGCTGACCGAGGGCTCCGACGCCGTCACCGGGGTCGAACTGGACGACGGCCGGCTCATCGAGGCCGGCACCGTCGTCGTCGCGGCCGGAGCTGCCAGCGAACAGCTGGTCCAACCCTTCCTCGACGGTGCTCTGATGCCGACGTTTCCCGGACTCGGCTTCGCGATGCTCTCCCGACGGGTCGTCGGCGAACCGTTCCGCAGCGTGGTCCGCACCCCCAACCGCGGTTTCGCCTGCGGACTGCACGTCGTACCCGCCGGTCCTGGCATGGAGTACCTGGGTGCCACCAACCGCCTGGTCGACCGCCCCACCGACGTCGTTCCCGTGGGCGACGTCCGGTTCCTCGCCCAGTACGCCATGCAGCAACTGGACGAGGACATCGCGCGTCACGACGTCGTCCGCTACCTCACCGGCAACCGTCCGATGACCCTCGACGGGTTCCCGCTGATCGGCGCGCTGCCCGTCCCCGGTCTGTACCTGATGACCGGCACGTACCGCGACGGCTTCCACTGCGCGCCACTTCTCGCCACGCACGTCGCCAATGAACTGCAGGGGCGCCCCGGCGTCATCGACCCCATGTTCGCCCCGGTGCGCCGCCCCATCGAGACCCGCACCCTGGAGTACTCCGTGGAGGAGTACGTCGAACACACCCTGGCCGCGTGGTTCGAGACGGGCGCACAGGCCGCCCCGCAGATGACGACCGCCCAGCTCGCCAACTCGTACCGGCTCCACGCCACCCAGGTGTACGAGCGGCTGGGCATCGACTACGGGCTCGCCCCGGACGTGCTGTGGTACGCGGCCGGCAGCCTGACGGGTGCCCGCCGCATCGCCCGCTACCTGCGCCGCGGCGAGGCCCTCACCGGGGCGGCACACCCCCCGGCGACGGCGGGTGCCACGAGCGGGGAACCGGGGATCGCACGGACGACGGAAGCACGGGAAGGGGAGCGGTGACCATGCCGGGACCGACCACGGTGGAGACCGTACGCGCCATTGTCGGCGAGCAGCTCGGCTTCGTCCTCCGACGCGGTGTGCTCGGGCCCGACGACGACCTGTGGAACCTGGGGATGACCTCGCTGAACTGCATGGGCATCATGCTTGCCCTGGAGGACGGCTTCGACCTCGAACTGCCCGAACACCGCCTGAACGAGGCCACCTTCGGCACCGTTCGCTCCATCGCGGCGGCGGTGGAGGAGGCGCTGGCGGGCCAGGACGCCACGGGAGGACGGGACCGGGTGGGCGGCTGATCCCGGTGCGCGCGATGCCGTGGCCCCGGTTCGTTCCGCCGGCGAAACCGGGGAACGGGGCCGGCGGGCCACGGCGTCGCCGGACGTCAGTGCCCTCCCGTGAGCGCCCTCAGCACTCCGGGGAGTCGCCGGTCTCGCCCCCCCATGCGGCGCCGCACACTCAGTGGACGCAGGTCGGTCCACACCTCGTCGATGTGGGCCAGGCATTCCTCACGCGTCCCCGAAGGACCGGCGCGGTGCCATCCGGCGGGCAGGTCCCGGTCGGTGGGCCACACCGAGTACTGCTCCTCGTCGTTGGCGACGACCTGGCAGCGGCGCTCCTGGTTCCGTTCCGGCTCGGCCCGGATGATGTCGTTCGTGTCGTCCAAGGGAATCAGCTCCTCGTCGGCTCGCCCGCGGCGAGCCAGGTGACCGCCTCCGGCAGAGCGTTCTGCCAGGCGGCGTAGGTGTGCCCTCCGGGGCCGTACGCACAGGTGACGGCGTGGCCCGCGCGGCGCAGCCGCTCTCCGGTCCTGGCCGTCCCGGTCGGCAGGTCGGTCCCATCGGCGAGGACGAGGTCCGCCTCCGCCCGGCCGGCGTGCAGATACAGGCGCGACGACACGGCTGCGGGCACGCCGTCCACCGGCTCCAGACGGTGGTCGGAGAGCGGGCTCGACAGGGCGATCGCGCCCGCGAACCGGTCGGGGCGGCGCAGCGCGGCGCGGACCGCCGCCACCCCGCCCAGACTGGCCCCGAGGCAGAACACCGGCCCCGGCCGCACCGCCGGCGTCCACGCCTCCAGCAGGGGGACGACCTCGTCGGCGAGCAGATCGGCATAGCCGTCGGCGAGGAGTTCCTCACGGCGTCCCCGCCAGGAGCCGGGGCTGACGAAGACGGCTGCGACAGTGGGCACCGCACTCCGTCCCACCAGCCCTTGCAGGATGGCCGGAAGCCGGACCACGTCCACGAACTCGCCACCGTCCAGCACCACGAGCCCCCACCGGGGCACGTCCCCGCCCTGTCCGGCGCCGGAGGCGTAGAAGTCGACGCGGCGCTCGCCGTCGAGGCCCTTGGCGCACCAGGTCGACCGCTCCAGGCGGTACGGAGCGTCCGCCGTCCCATCAAGGCCGGGTGTCCCGTCAAGCCGGGATGTCCCGTCAAGGCCGGGTGCCCCGTCAAGGCCGCGTGCGCCCTCCTCCAGCAGCGCCGAGGCGTACGCGGCCGGGGTGCGATGGCGCAGCATCAGCCGCAGCGGCACCTCGCGGCCGAGGAGGTTCCGCACGGCGGCCGTCGCCCGGGGCACCAGCAGCGAGTGCCCGCCGCATGTGAAGAAGTCGTCCGTCCCGGACAGCGGATGTCCCAGAACCGTGGACCATGCCTCACAGACCCGCTCCTCCAGGGCGTTCGCGGCGCCGGCGCGAGCCACCGGGACGGAGGAGACGGATGAGACGGATGAGGGGCGTACCGGGCGCGGCGGCGGCAGTGCCGAGCGGTCCACCTTGTTGCGTACCGTCAGCGGCAGCCGCGACAGCTGGACGATGTGCGCGGGAAGCATGTAGGCGGGCAGGCGTGCGGCCAGGCACCGGCGCAGTTCCCCGGGGTCGAAGGGCTGGGAGGCGGCGGGGACCACGTACGCGACCAGCGCCGGACCCGTGTCCAGGTCGGCGGCGACGACCACGGCCGACGCGACCGCCGGCTCGCGCACCAGGGCGTGCTCGATCTCCGACGTCTCGATCCGGTAGCCGCGGATCTTCACCTGCCGGTCGGCGCGCCCCAGGAAGTCGATCGTGCCGTCCGCGAGGTACCGGCCCAGATCCCCGGTGCGGTACATCCGGGAGCCGGGGGGCCCGAACGGGTCGGGCAGGAAAGCCGCCGCGGTCGTCCCGGGCCGGCGGTGGTATCCGCGGGCCAGCCCGTCTCCGGCCAGGTGGATCTCCCCGCGCATGCCGACGGGAACCGGCCGCAGGTCCTCGTCGAGGATGTAGACCCGGGTGTACGGCACGGCGTGCCCCAGGGGAACACGCCCGGCCCGGACGGGGCCCGTGGACACGGTCGCCAGGACGGTGCTCTCGGTGGGGCCGTACGACGCGAGGACGCGACAGCCCGGCAGCGCGCGCCGCACCGCCTCGAAGCTGCGGGGGTTGACCACGTCGCCGCCCACCACCAGCTCACGCAGCCCGGCGAGTGCCGCGGGACCACGCTCGACGACGAGGTCGAGTTGGGGCGAGACGAGCTTGAGGGTGGTGACACGGTGCGCTCTCAGCGCGGGGCCCAGCTCCTCCAGCAGCGCGCCCGTGTCCACCACCGCCACTCGGCCGCCATGGGCGAGTGGCGCCCATTCGAGCACGGCCACGTCGAAGGAGAGCGGACCGGTCTGGAGGAACGTCGTACCGGGACCGACATCCAGGTAGCGCGGGGCGCCGGACACCAGCCGCCCCAGGGCGCGGTGGGTGATCGTGACGCACTTGGGCGTCCCGGTGGAGCCGGAGGTGGAGATGAGGTAGGCGGCGCTGTCGGGGTCCGGTGCCGGGAACGCCCTCGGCACGTCGTCCCCGGCCGGCGCGTCCGGAGCCGTTTCCGTCGTCGCGGCCGGATCGCCGTCGTACACCAGCAGCGGTACGTCCGTCCCGGGAAGCCGTGCGCGCAGGGCGGGGTGGACGACGATGAGGACCGCCCCGGCGTCGTCGAGGAGGAACCGCAGCCGTTCGGCGGGAAGACCCGGGTCGAGCGGCAGGTAGGCCGCGCCCGTCAGTGCCACGGCCAGGAGCACCACGGGGGTGTCCGTGGTCCGTTCCAGGCACACGGCGACCACGCGCTCGGGGCCCGCCCCGTACGCCACCAGACGGTGTGCCAGCCTGGCGGCGCGACGTTCGAGTCCGGCGTAGGACAGCACCTCCCGGGCCCCGGTGACGGCGGTGGCCGTGGGCCGCAGGCGCACCTGGTTCCGTACGAGTTCCACGACCGTGGCCCCGGGGCAGTCCGCCGGATCGTTGCGGCGCCACAGCCGGTCCCGCTCCGCGCGGTCCAGCAGGTCGAGGTCCGCCAGGGGTACGTCGGGAGCGCGCGCCCCCTGCTCCAGCAGCCGTACGCAGCGCTCGGCCAGGGCGGTCACGGTGGCGTGGTGGAAGAGGGCGGGGCGGTAGAGGAAACCCGCCCGGAGGCGGCCGTCCACCACCCGGGTGTGCAAGGACAGGTCGAATCGGGCCGTCGTCGGCAGCTGGGGCTCCCAGGCCGGTGGTGTGCCACCTCCCTCCTCCGCCCCGGGTCGGCCGCCGGCGTGGTTGACCGTGATGTCGAACAGTGGATGGCGGCCCGCGCCGGCCCCGGCGCCCAGCGCTGCCACCAGCCGCTCGAACGGCACGTCCTGATGGGCGTCGGCGAACATCCACGCGTCGCGCGTACGTCGAATGATCTGGCGGAACGTCAGCCGCTCTCCCGACAGGTCGACGCGGAGAACCACGGTGTTGACGAAGAATCCCATCACGTCGTGGAGCTCGGGGCTGGGCCGGTCGGAGAGCATCGCGCCGATGACGACGTCGTGCTGTCCCGTGAACGCCTTCAATGTCGCGGCCAGCGCGGCGGTGACCACGACGGCCTGGCTCGCGCGGCTCCGCCAGGCCAGGGCCGACACGGCGTCCGTGTCGTCGGAGGACAGGGTCATGACGACCTCCCGCCCGGCGTCGTCGTCCGCGTCCGCCGCCGGCCTGGGGTGGTCCGTCACCAGCTCCAGACGCTCGCAGCCGTCCAGCCGCCGCAGCCAGCGCTCGGTCACCGGCCGCAGCGCCTCACTCGCCTGCAACCGGCGCTGCCACAGCGCGTAGTCCCCGAACTGAAGCTTCGGCACCGGCAGCCGGGGGGAACGCCCCTGGCACTCGGCCGCGTACAGTTCGTACAGTTCGTACAGGTCACGGCCGAACACGTCCATGGACCAGCGGTCGGACACGATGTGGTGCTGGGCGACGAACAGTCCGTACCCGTCGTCCAACCGGGCCACCACCGCCCGTGCGAGCGGTGGCCCGGCCAGGTCGAACGGCCGGCGCGCGGCGTCTTCCACGGCTTCCGCCCAGTCCTTGCCCGCCCAGCGCACCGGAACACGCACCCCGTCCCGCAGCCGCGCGGTCACCGTCCCGTCCCCTCCCAGGACGAAGGCGGTGCGCAGGATCTCGTGGCGCCGCACCAGCGCGTCCAGCGCGCGTGTGAGCGCGTCCGGATCGACCTCCGTCCCCCAGTGCCAGCCTCCGGTGACGTGGTAGCGGGCCCCGTCGTCCGACTGGCGCTGCCACCACAGGCGTTCCTGGCCCGCCGACAGCGGATGGCCGTCCGGCCGGGGAGCGCGCTCCAGCGGGTACGGGTTCAGGACTCGCCGTTCGATGCTCACTGCGCACTCCTCGCGTTCCCGGTGATACTGCGGTGGCTTCGGGACGGGACGACTCGCGTCGTTGCGGAGGGGGGAGCCGTCGGCGCGGGGCGACCGTCACGCCGCGGAGATCATGCCGACCGCCGCGACGGCCGCGCCGATGCCGACCAGCTGCCACGGACCCGGCCGCTCACGCAGGATGGCGAGCGCCAACAGCACCGTAACCGCGGGATACAGCGACGCCAAGACGGCGACCAGCCCGAGCTGCCCCTCCCGCAGGGCCAGGACGAGCACCAGGTTCCCCGCCGACGCCAGCACCCCCGACGCCACGGCCGTACCCAGCCGGCGCGGGGGTGCCAGGGGCTCCGCCCGCCGCTTGACCAGCCAGCCGACCCACACGACGACCACCACCGCCGAGGCGATGCGGGCGCTGAGGACGGGGGCGACACCCGAGTCGTCCGAAATGCGGCTGAACAGGATGTAGTAGAGGGCGAATCCGCTTCCCGCGACCGCGCCCAGCACCATGGGGAGCGGACGCCACAGCTCCGCCCCGCTGGCGCCGCCCGGCGCGGCTTCGCCCGACGACCTGCCGGGCAGGCTGACAGCCGCGACAGCGATCACCCCGACGACGATCCCGGCCCACTGCACCCCCGCGACGCGTTCCCCGAAGAACACGCCTGCCACGACGGGCAACGCGCTGGAGACCACCCCGGAGACCGGCGCCACCCCCGCCATGGCCCCGATGGACAGCGCCTTGAACAACAGCAGAAGACCCGCGCAGTCCGCGACCCCGGCCGCGGCTCCCCACAGCAGGTCCCGCAACGTCGGATTGCCCGTATGCGCCGCTGTGGCCACCAGCAGGGCGACACAGCCGGCGAGTTGCGCCGCGAGGGCGGTCGAGGCGAGACCCGTGCGCCGTGTGGAGAGCCCACCGAGGTAGTCGGCGGTTCCGAAGGCGGCCGCGGCGAGCAACGCGAGCCCGGACGCGCTGTGCGTGTCAACCATACGGTCCCCCTTCAGCCTCCGGCGAAGAGATCGGGCGGGATGCTCCGGCAGGCGCACACCCTAGCCCGCACCCGCGCCTGCGTTCGATCCCCGGCAACCAGGGGCGGAGGCTTTCGGCCACCCGAGCCGGTGAGCCACCGTCCGGGTGTGCGGGACCATGGATGACGGTCATGCCTGCAGCGGCAATGCATGGGTAAGCGGTCGAGGATGGGCCACAATGGCCTGACGCTCCGTTAAAAAGGCAGCACGTCAGCATGAGGTCCGATCAGAGGTGGTCACACAGCTGATGGGCCCGGCCGGGAGAGTGGGGAGCCAGCCCAGTGTTCTACTACCTGCTCAAATACGTCTTCCTCGGACCGGTGCTGCGGCTGCTGTTCCGGCCGAGGACCGAGGGACTGGAGCACATCCCGGAGGACGGCGCCGCGATCGTCGCGGGCAACCACCTGTCCTTCTCGGACCACTTCCTGATGCCGGTCGTCCTCAAGCGGCGCATCACCTTCCTCGCGAAGCAGGAGTACTTCACGGGCCCCGGCATCAAGGGCCGGCTGACCGCCGCGTTCTTCCGCAGCGCCGGGCAGATCCCGGTGGACCGCTCCGGCAAGGAGGCCGGCCAGGCGGCGATCCGCGAGGGGCTCGGGGTGCTGGCCAAGGGCGAGCTGCTGGGCATCTACCCGGAGGGGACACGCTCGCACGACGGGCGGCTCTACAAGGGCAAGGTCGGGGTCGCGGTCATGGCCCTGAAGGCGGGCGTTCCGGTGATCCCGTGCGCGATGGTGGGGACGTTCGAGATCCAGCCGCCCGGACAGGTCGTACCGAAGATCAAACGGGTGACGATCCGGTTCGGCGAGCCGCTGGACTTCTCGCGGTACGCGGGGATGGAGAACGACAAGACGGTGCTGCGTGCCGTGACCGACGAGATCATGTACCGGATCCTCGCGCTGTCGGGCCAGGAGTACGTGGACGACTACGCGGCCAGGGTGAAGGAAGCCCAACAGGGCTCCCAGCCACGGAAGTTCCCGAAGTTCCGGCGCTGATCGGGGCCGCCGCCGGGCGCGCGATCGCGCGGGCGGACCGACATCGCGCGGGCGGACCGGCACGGAGTTCTCACCCGGCGGGCATGGTATCGGCACATCGGGCAACACGGACGGTCACAAGTCCCCCCGAAACAGGGAGAGTTCCCATGGCCGGTTACGGCACCAGCGGTACGCACGGGCAGGCGCAGTCCCGTACGAACGGTCTCGCCATCGCCGGGCTCGTCTGCGGCATCATCGGCGTGCTGTTCCTCAATGTCATCCTCGGGCCGCTGGCCATCATCCTCGGTGCGGTCGGCCTCAAGCAGGCGCCGGTCAAGAACGGCGCGGGCATGGCGAAGGCCGCGATCGTCCTCGGCATCGTCGACCTGGTGGTCTTCGCCATCCTGCTGGCCGTCGCCGCGTCGTCCGGCGGCTTCACCTGGTACGTCGGCGGCTGACCGGCGGCCGTCACAGGGACACCAGCGCCGTCATCGCCTCGTCCAGGACGCGCCGCAGGCACAGCGCGTCCGGGGCGACCGCCGTCACCAGGGCGGCGGGCCCGGCAAGGGGCGTGACGGCGGCGGTGTCGCCGATGAGGCGCGGCTCGGCCGGCTTGTCGCCGAAGTCCGGGTCCACCACGAGAAGTTGGCCGACGGCCCGGTGCCTCGCCAGCACCGCTCCCCCGTCCCAGCCGCCGGGCGCCCCCGGACCGTAGAACAGTTCCTGGTCCAGCAAGGGGCGGTCGGCGCGGTGGACGGTGAGGCGGGTGGCGAGGGTGCCGGGCCGTTCGCCGTGGCGGCCCAGGATCTGCTCCTCGCGCAGGACGAGCCGTGCGCCGGCGGCCAGTTCGACCGTCGTACGCATCCGGAGATCGGAGCCGTACGCGGAGACCAGCTGCTCCGGCAGCCAGCGCAGCTCCGCTCCCTCGCCGACCGTCAGCCGCACGTCGTACGTCGCCGGCCCGGCGGCGTCCCGGCCGGGCAGCGCGACCGTCGCGGCCGCCGAGTCGACGGTGAGCCGCGCCCCGTCCCGTACCGCCGCCTCGATCGCCAGCCGGTCGCCGCCGAGCGGCGCGGTCATCGCGCCGACGACGGTGACGCGGGTGTACGGGCCGGTGGCGCGGGTGCGGCGCAGGGCGAGCGGCCCGGCGCTCTCCAGTACGGGGAGCCCGGCGGGGGTGGCCTCGATCCGCGCGGTGGCGTGGACGCTCATCCTCGGGTGTTCCAGGCGGCGAGCCGGCCCCGCACCCACTGCGCGACCGGTGCGACACCCTGCTCGCCGGTCAGCGAGGTGAAGAGGACGGGCAGGTCGCCGCGCTGCTCCTTGGCGTCGCGGGCCATCCGCTCCAGGTCGGAGCCGACGTACGGGGCGAGGTCGGTCTTGTTGATCACGAGCAGGTCTGCGGTGGTGACACCGGGGCCGCCCTTGCGCGGGATGTCGTCGCCGCCCGCGACGTCGATGACGAAGATCTGGGCGTCGACGAGGCCCTTGGAGAAGGTGGCGGTGAGGTTGTCGCCGCCGGACTCGACGAGGATGAGGTCGAGCGGGCCGACAGCGTCCTCCAGGTCCTCGACGGCTTCGAGGTTGGCGGAGATGTCGTCGCGGATCGCGGTGTGCGGGCACGCGCCGGTCTCCACGGCCTGGATGCGCTCGGGCGGCAGGACGGCGTTGCGCAGCAGGAACTCGGCGTCCTCGCGGGTGTAGATGTCATTGGTGACGACCGCGAGGGACAGCTGGTCGCGCAGTTCCCGGCACAGGGCGGCGACGGTGGCGGTCTTGCCGGACCCGACGGGCCCGCCGAGGCCGATGCGCAGGGCGCGGCGGGTGCCGTCGGGGCGGTGGGCGTCGGCGCTGACGGCGGCGGGGCCGGTGTGGTCGTGGTCGAGGTGCATGGGGAGAGCTCCTTGTTACGAGGCGAACAGGCGTACGGGCCAGGCCGCGTGCTGCTCGGCCGTGATGTCGAGCAGCGGCGCGGACGCGGCCGGCAGGGCGTCGATGCCGCCGCGGGCGGCGTCGGCGGCCCGGGCGGCGACCTGATCCATGTCGGGCGCGAGGCGGGCGAGGACGGCGGTGGCCTGGAAGGGGTCGAGGCTCAGCAGGCGGACGGCGGCGGTGGCGGGGCCGCTGACCGTCTCGTACGCCACGCAGTGCGCGGCGTCCTCGGGGCCGAGGCCCGCCGCGCGGGCGGCCAGCCCGAGGACGACCGGCTGGTGGGCGCCGCGCGGGAACGCCCGGGCGAGCGCGTCGAGTTCGGGGCTCGGCCAGGTGGTGCGGGCGGCCCGCAGCATCTGGCGGCCGAGCTTGCGGGCGGTGGCGCGCAGCGCGGGCGAGGGGGTGCGGGCGTCGGCGGCCTCGTCGAGCGCGGCGGGGTCGTGGCCGAGGGCGGCCGCGGCGGCGAGGGCGGCGGAGGTGAGCCCGCTGGTGTGCAGGCGGCCCCGGCAGAAGGACTCCAGGTCACGGGCGTCACGGATGCGTCCCGCCTTGACGGCCGGTTCGGCGCCGCCGGAGTGGGCGTGGCCACCGGCGGGGAACCGGCCGTCGGCGAGGACGAGAAGAGCGGACCGGGACATCAGAAGAGGAAGTAGCGCTGGGCCATGGGCAGTTCGGCGGCGGGCTCCGGGTCGACCGGGGCGCCGTCGATCGTCACCGTGAACGTGTCGGCGTCGACCTCGACGCGTGGCAGGGCGTCGTTCTCGCGCATGTCCGCCTTGGTGACGCCCCGGGTGTTCCTGATCGCCACGAACTCCTTGGCGAGTCCCAGCCGCTGCGGCAGACCGTCATCGAGGGCCGACTGCGTGACGAAGTTGAACGAGCCCGCCGCCGCGGCCCTGCCCAGTGCGCCGAACATGGGGCGGGGCATGACCGGCTGGGGCGTGGGGATGGACGCGTTGGCGTCCCCCATCTGCGCGTACGCAATCTGGCCGCCCTTGATCACGGTCTGCGGTTTGACGCCGAAGAACGCCGGCTCCCACAGGACGAGGTCGGCGAGCTTGCCGGTCTCGACGGAGCCGATCTCATGGTCGAGGCCCTGCGCGACGGCCGGGTTGATCGTGTACTTGGCGACATAGCGACGTACGCGCTGGTTGTCGGCGCGGCCGTCGCCGGGCAGTGCGCCGCGGCGCCTTTTCATCACGTGCGCGGTCTGCCAGGTCCGCAGGATCACCTCGCCGACACGGCCCATCGCCTGGGAGTCGGAGGAGATGATCGAGATGGCGCCCATGTCGTGCAGGATGTCCTCGGCCGCGATGGTCGAGGGCCGGATGCGGGACTCGGCGAAGGCGAGGTCCTCGGGGACGGCCGGGTTGAGGTGGTGGCACACCATCAGCATGTCGAGGTGCTCGTCGAGCGTGTTGACGGTGTGCGGCCGGGTGGGGTTGGTGGAGCTGGGCAGGACGTACGGCTCGGAGACCACGGTGATGATGTCGGGGGCGTGACCGCCGCCCGCGCCCTCGGTGTGGTACGCGTGGATGGTGCGGCCCGCGATGGCGGCGAGGGTGTCGCCGACGAACCCGGCCTCGTTGAGCGTGTCGGTGTGGATGGCGAGCTGCGCGCCGGTCTCCTCGCACACGCCCAGGCAGGCGTCGATGGCCGCTGGGGTGGCCCCCCAGTCCTCGTGGATCTTGAACCCGAGGGCGCCGCCCCGCAGTTGGGAGTGCATCGCCTCGCGCGAGACGGTGTTGCCCTTGCCGAGCAGGCCGATGTTGACGGGGTACGTCTCCAGCGCCTCGAACATCCGGGCGAGGTGCCAGGGGCCGGGGGTGATGGTGGTGGCCTTGGTGCCCTCGGCGGGCCCGGTGCCGCCGCCGACGAGGGTGGTGATGCCGGAGGTGAGCGCCTGCTCGACGACGGTCGGGGAGATGAAGTGGATGTGCGCGTCGATGGCGCCGGCGGTCACGATCTTGCCGTTGCCGGCGATGACCTCGGTCTCCGGCCCGATGACGAGGTCGGGGTGGACGCCGTCCATGGTGTCGGGGTTCCCGGCCTTGCCGATGCCGGTGATCCGGCCGTCGCGGATGCCGATGTCGGCCTTGACGATGCCCCAGTGGTCGACGATGACGGCCCCGGTGATGACGGTGTCGGGGGCGCCCTCGGCGCGGGTCGTACGGGACTGGCCCATGGACTCGCGGATCACCTTGCCGCCGCCGAACACGGCCTCGTCGCCCGCGCGGCCGGGCCCGCCGGAGCGGTCCTCCTCGATCTCGATCAGCAGGTCGGTGTCGGCGAGCCGGACGCGGTCGCCGGTGGTGGGGCCGAAGAGGTCGGCGTACACGGGCCGGATCAGTTCAGGCATCGAGGGGGCCTCCGGTCTGTCCGCGCAGGCCGGGGACGACGCGCAGCCCGGCGAGCGGTACGAGTTCGACGTCGACGGGGATGCCGGGCTCGAAGCGTACGGCGGTACCGGCGGCGATGTTCAGCCGCAGGCCGCGCGCGGCCGAACGGTCGAAGTCGAGGCCCGGGTTGGCCTCGGCGAAGTGGTAGTGGGAGCCGACCTGGACGGGCCGGTCGGCGGCGTTGAGCACGGTGAGGCGGGTGACGGGGCGGCCCACGTTGAGGAGCACGGGCTCGTCCGCGTACAGGATCTCTCCGGGAATCATCAGAGCGCCCCCTTCACACGATCGGGTCGTGGACGGTGACGAGCTTGGTCCCGTCGGGGAAGGTGGCCTCGACCTGGACGTCGTGGATCATCTCGGGGATGCCGTCCATGACGTCGTCGCGGCTGAGCACCTTGCGGCCGGACGCCATGAGTTCGGCGACGGTGCGGCCGTCGCGGGCGCCCTCCAGGATGTGGGAGGTGATGAGGGCGACGGCTTCGGGATGGTTGAGCCTACCCCGCGTGCCCGGCGCTTCTCCGCCACGTCGGCGGCCACGTGGATGAGCAGTCGCTCCTGCTCGTGCGGCGTCAGTTGCACGTTTCACCTCACAGTCTCCCGCCCGATGTGATCCCGGGCGCAGCGGGACACTATCCGGCTTCAACACTCTGTTGACCTGCAGGAACGAGTGTGGCGCAGAGATATTTCAATCTCGGGCACAAGTTTTTCCGGGAGGTTAACTGGCCCTTTGCTCGCTCATGGACGGAGGCGCCGCCCGGACCGCCGTCGCGAGCCGGTCGTGCGGGGTCGTATACGGAGCACCCACGTACGTGACCAGGGCGTTGCGCGCCGGGCGGACCGTAGTATCTGGGGCGATCAAGCAATCATGAGGGGGGCAGACATGACCATCCGCAGGAGAAGACGCACGGCCCGAACCATCGGGTTCGCCGTCGTCGCACTGGCGGTGGGCGGGCTCACTCCGGCCCCGGCCGCGGCGGCACCCGCCGCGACGGACGGGGGCGAGGCCGTCATCACGTTCGGAACGCTCAGCGGCACCGGGAGTCCGGAGGGGATCGCCCTGGGCGGCGGTCGGCTCACCGTGGTGGGCTGGGCGGACACCGGAACCAGACGCGGGCTGTACGAGTACGACCTGCCGGCCTCCGGCGGCCTGGAGCCCGGCCCGCGGCGGCTGGTGCAGGGCGACTTCTACATGGACTATCCGTGCGAGGGCGCGGGCAGCGAGTACTCGTGCGCCGAGTTCGATTCCCGCCTGTGGCCGCTGGGCGACGGGCGCGTGGGCTACCGGACCCCGCTCGACACCCCGCTCGCGTACCACGAGGCCAACGGCGGGAAGGTGCCCGCCGAACAGATCTACGTCACCTCGTACGTCCCGTACGACAACGTGGTGGGGGCGTCCGGGCCGTACATCGTCGTCAGGAACTCCGACGGGCCAGGGTCGCTCGTCGAGTCCTTCGACACGTCCGAGACCGGCGTGAACCCGGCACCCCACTCCGTGCCGGGGAGCACAGTCGCCGTCTGGGGCGACACGCTGTGGAAGCCAGGGACCACGACCGGGACCGTCAACTCGTACGACCTGCGCAAGAAGACGCAGTCGGCCGACATCAACATCGGCTCGGGTTGCGTGCCGAACCATCTGCAGGCGGTCGGCCGCTGGCTGTACTGGGGGTGCTACGCCGAGGGTCGCGCCGGGGTGTGGGACCGCACGGAGGGGCGTGGCATACCGGTGCCGCTGGGGGCACAGCTGGGCGACGGCTTCGTGGCCTGGAAGGACGCCTCCGACGCGGACGCGACCCGGCTGCGGATGAAGGACTTCCACGGAGGAGCCGGTCAGCCCGCGTCCGAGACCGTGCTCGCACAGCGGCCGTCCATCGGCGAGTGGACGGTCGACAAGTTCGGCGGACACGTCGCGTACGTCGACGAATCGCGCCGTATCCGCGTCCCGGCGGTGACCGTGCCGCGCTCGCCCCTGGCGGTCCTGGGCACGCGCACGAGCGAGTCGGTCGACCTGCGCGCGGCCTCCCCGTCGCCGTGGACCGGACTGTGGCGGCTGAGCCGCCCGGTGGCGTCCTGGAAGCTGACCTTCCGTGACGCCTACGGCGACACGGTGCGGGTGATCTCCGGCACCGACCGGGACGGTGCCGCGATCCGCGCCACCTGGGACGGCCTCGGCGCCGACGGCAGGCCCGCCGTGAGCCGGCCGCACCGGTGGGAGCTGAGCACCGACCTGGGCGACGGCACCGGCCCTTCGGTCGTCAGCCGCGGCACGGCACAGGTGCTCGGCGGGCGCACCGCCCACCGTGACGCCAACGGTGACGGCCTGGGCGAGTACTACTCCATGACCGAGGGCGGCAAGCTCGCCGCACACCGCATCGGCGCCACCGGCGGGGACTGGTCGAGCTCGCCGTGGGACCCGGCGACCCGGATCATCCCGTTCGGCGACATCGACGGCGACGGCTGCGACGACATGCTGCTGCGGACCACGGACGGCAAGCTGTGGCGGAGCGGCGGCAAGTGCGAGGGCGACTTCGCCCCGTCCTCCACCGCCAACCCGCACGTGCAGATCGGTACGGGCTGGAACGGTTTCAACGACTTCGCGGCGCCAGGTGACTTCACCGGCGACGGCCGGCCGGACCTGCTGGCCCGGCAGACCACGACGGGCTACCTCTTCCTGTACAAGGCGAACGCGTCCGGCGGCCTGGACGCGGCGGTCCGCGTCGGCACCGGCTGGACGGGCTACCGCCTGATCGGCGCGGGTGACGTCGACGGCGACGGGCACGGCGACCTGCTCGCCCGCGACGCCTCCGGTGAGCTGTGGCGCTACAGCGGCACGGGGCAGGGCACGTTCAAGCCCCGGCAGCTGGTGTTCCAGGACTGGGGCGCCGGGCGCTCCGAGATCATCGGGGTCGGCGACATCAGCGGTGACGGGCTGCCCGACCTGTTGTCGCGCGACACCAACGGCAAGCTGCTGCGCAACAAGGGCGACGGCAAGGGCTCCTTCGGGGCGACCCTGACCATCGCCACGGGCTGGCAGAACTACCGGTCCTTGTACTGACCGGTGTACTGACCGGCCAACCGGGGGGAGCCATCGACGGCTCCCCCCGGTTTCTTTTTCGCGTCGGGACCGGTCTGTGGGCCGGTCAGTGGTGCGGGCCGTGGTGCGGGCCGCCCGGGCGGTGTTCCGCGGCGATGCCGAAGCGGCCGCGGTCGACCGGGGCGGAGGACGGGACGTCGCGGACCGCGGCGACGGAGCGGATCACCTGCTCCTCCGCGGGCTCCTGCTCCGGCGCTTCGAGTCGTTCGAGGTCGGCAGCCGATACGAGCGCCACGAGCGGCTTGCCGTGACGGGTCACGACGACCCGTTCACCGCCGTACACCACGCGGTTGATCAGATCGGCGAGCTCCGCCCGGGCTTGCGTCACCGGAATCTCATAGGCCATGCTCCCATCATAACCGCCTGTACGTCCTGTACATTTTTTACAGAGACCTGAGGAGGCACGTCATGAGCCCTGCCGCGCGCCACGTCCTGCCCGAGTTCACCGAGCGCACCACTTCCGGCACCCGCACGCTCGATCCGTACTCCAAGCTGCTGGAGGAGCGGATCATCTTCCTGGGCACCCCCATCGACGACACCGCCGCCAACGACGTCATCGCACAGTTCCTGCACCTCGAGTACGCCGCGCCCGACCGGGACATCTCGCTCTACATCAACTCCCCCGGCGGCCCCCTCAGCGCCATGTCGGCCGTTTACGACACCATGCAGGTCGTCCGGTGCGACGTGGAGACCACCTGCATCGGCCAGGCCGCGTCGACCGCCGCCGTCCTGCTCGCCGCCGGCGCGCCCGGCAAGCGCATGGCCCTGCCCGGCGCGCGCGTGCTCGTCCAACAGCTCGCCATGGAGGAGCCGTTGCGCGGACAGCCGTCGGATCTGGACATCCAGGCGCGGGAGTTGCTGCGGCTGCGCGGCCAACTGGCAGGCATGCTCGCCCGCCACACCGGCCAGAGCCGCGAGCGCGTCGACGCCGACCTGGAGCGGGACACGGTCTTCGACGCGCCCGCCGCCGTGGCGTACGGCCTGGTCGACCATGTCGTCCCCAACCGCGGGAGGTGAGCGATGCGGCCGGACGAACCACCGCCGCTCCCCGCGCTGACCCGGGCCGAAAGCGCGTTCGTCGACAGCTGGCTCGAAGTCGTCGACCTGCTGGGGCGGATCAACCCGGCGCGCGCCACCCACACCTACAGCGCCCTGCGCGCGGCACAGGCCCTCGTCGGGCGTGCGACCGCGCTGCGCGACGCCCTGACCTCGATGCACGAGCGCGGTGAGAGCGACGTGCATGCCCATACGCTGGCGCGGGCGTTGCGGGTGCTTGACGGCGAGCGGCGCGCGGGACGCGTGACGGTGCCTCAGAATCGGGGCGTGGGACCGCCGTAGCTCTCCCCCGGATGGGCTCAGGAGTACGAGAACCGATCCCTCGTTCAGCGTACGCAACCGGACGAATTTCGTACGACGCGAGTTGCGCACCCGCCGTACACATCTGGCGGAATATCAGCTTCCGGCCCTGGTACGGGGATCGTCGGTGTCTCGCCGCCCGACCCCAAATCCACCCTGTCCACCCGAATGGATCAGTCGTGAGGAGCCTCACAAACGGCCGTTTCGACTCGGAATTTCACCCCGACATGGGCCAAGATCCCTGACGACGACAAGCCCCCGCCACCGCGGCGGGGCGGTCCGGGCGGACGCCGAGTCCTGCCGCCGTCCGGATGACTGGTCGACAGGAGTGGATCGGCAGGAGTGGAGGACCCAAGCAGTACGGGTGACCGAACGATGTTCGTCCCATCGGTCGCCCTTGGGGTGAAGCCGCGTCAGCGGCCGGGCAACTTCGCCAGTCCGAACCCGACAGGTCATCCTTCACAGGCGGCTGACGAAGGGTTGCGCAATGACCGCGCAGATTCATGTCCCGTCTCTGCTGTCCCGGGCCGGTGCCGTCTCGGCACTCACCCTCGCCGCCGTCGGCGGCCCGATGCTGGCGCCGGGCGCCGTATCCGAGGCGCAGGCCGTCCCGGCGCACGCGAGCAAGGCGCTGAACATCGCCGCGTCCAAGCAGGGCGCACCGTACAAGTACGGAGCCGCGGGCCCGTCCCGGTTCGACTGCTCCGGCCTGACGCTGTACTCGTACAAGAAGGCCGGCAAGACGCTGCCGCGCACGGCACAGCAGCAGTACAACAAGACCCGCCACATCTCCGCCTCCAGTCGGCAGAAGGGCGACCTGGTCTTCTTCCATCGTGGGAGCAACGTGTACCACGTCGGAATCTACGCGGGTAACAACAAGATCTGGCACTCACCGAAGTCGGGGTCGGTCGTGAAGCTGGACAAGATCTGGTCGAAGTCGGTCTGGTACGGACGCGTCCGCTGATCCTGCCGTGATCCCGCGGGCATGAGCCGTGGTGCGGGGGTACTCGTCGGGAATGTCCGGCGAGAGCCCCCGCACCGCGCGCAACGAGACGCCCCTGGAGCGTGCCGACCGCAACTTCGCCGAGCTGCTCCAGGAACTGCGCGTCACCCAGACCGGCGTCCAGATCCTGTTCGCCTTCCTGCTGACCCTGGCGTTCACACCCCGCTTCGCCGCCCTCGACTCCTACCAGCGAGGGATGTACGTCGGGACGCTGCTGCTCTCCGTCGTGGCGGCGGTGCTGCTCACCGCCCCTGCCGCGCTGCACCGCACGCTCTTCCAGCAGGGCGCCAAGGCCCGTATCGTCGCCGTGTCCTCCCGCCTGGCGAGACTCGGCCTCGCCGTCCTGGCCCTGGCGCTCACCTGCTCCGTGTCGCTGGTCGTGGACGTGGTGCACGGCCGGCCCGAGGGCCTGGCGGCGGGCGCCTTCACCCTGCTGGTCTGCGCCGGCCTGTGGGGGCTCCTCCCCCATCTCGTACGGCGCGGGCTCAGCGGCCGGCCACCGGAGCAGCCAGCAGCGACACACCCAGGGCGGCGAGTCCGCCACCGGTGACGCCCTGCACGGCCCTGGCGGTACGCGGCCGTCGCAGCCACCGCCCGAGCCGGTCCACCAGCAGCGCGACGGCCGGGAACCAGACCAGGGCGAGGACAACCACGATCGACGCCAGGAGCAGGGTGCGCGGCAGCACGGCCGCCCCGTCCGGCACGAACTGCGGCAGCAGGCTCAGGAAGAGGACGGGCGCCTTGGGGTTGAGGACGTTGGTCAGGAACCCCTGCCGGAGGCTGCGCCCCGCCCCCGGCCCCGCCCGCCCCTCGGCCTCCACGGGCCCCATGGTCCCCTTGAGGGCCCCGCGCACCGCCTGGACGCCCAGGTACAGGACGTACGCGCCGCCGGCGATCTGGAGCGTCCGGTAGAGGACCGGCACCGCGACCAGGACCGCGGCGAGCCCCGCGACGGCGAGGGCCGTGTGGACGACCAGCCCGCCCGCGACGCCCACGGCGCAGGCCACGCCCGCGCGGCGGGAGGCGAGGGAGTTTCGTACGACGACGGTGAAGTCGGCGCCGGGCATGGCGATCATGCCGGCCGCGACCCCGATGAAGGCGATGAGCTGTGCGTCCATGGCCCCTCATCCTGACGGGCGAAAGGCCTTAGCGTGTACGTGCAATCTTGAGGGTCTGTCTAAAGGAACGCTTAATGTACGACCCCGTCCGTCTGGCCGCGCTCGTCGCGGTCGCCGAGGCCGGTTCGATCACGCGGGCCGCCGGGCGGCTCGGCTACACGCCGCCCGCGCTCTCGCAGCAGCTCGCCAAGCTGGAGCGGGAGGCGGGCGCGCCGCTGCTCGTACGCCATCACCGTGGCGCCCGGCTCACAGCGGCGGGCGAGGTGCTGGTGGCGCGGGCGCGCCGGGTGCTGGACGAGATGGAACGGGCGCGGCACGAGCTGGCACTGCTGAGCGGGCTCACGGGCGGGCGGCTGCGCGTCGGCACCTTCACCACGGTGGGGATCCACCTGCTGCCGCCGGTGCTCAGCGCGTTCCGCCGCGCCCACCCGGACGTGGAGCTGGCGGTCACCGAGTACGAGCCGCCGCGCGGGGTGGCCGCGGTGGCGGCCGGGCAGGTCGACCTGGCGCTGACGCACGCGTACGAGCCGGCCGGCGCCGAACCGCTCCCCACGGGCGTGTTCCTGGAACCGCTGCTGGTCGAGGAACTGGTGCTGGTGACCGCGCCCGGTCATGTCCTCGCCGAGGGCTCGGGACGGCTCCCGGTGGCGGAGCTCTCGGACCAGCCCCTGATCAGCAGCGCCCCGGCGCATCCGCCGCGCCGTGGCGTGGAGGGCGCGCTCCGGGAGGCGGGCGCGCGACCGGCGGTGGTCTGCGAGTCCCCCGGTTACGCCCTGGTGTGCGCCCTGGTCAGCGCGGGCCTGGGCGTGGCGGTCGTCCCGGAGATGGTCGCCGCGATGGACCCGGCGCCCCTGGGTGTACGCCCCCTGGCCCCGGCAGCGTTCCGCCGCACCATCTCGGTCGCCCACCGCGGCGACGAATCCGGCCCGGCCGCCCAGTCACTCCGCGCGCTCCTCCGCGGCGGCTTCGCCCGGGGCGCCACGTAAGGCCCCCGCGACACCTGGGCGGCACGGCCCGGAGGGCCACATCCAGACGCCGGAGGCCAGGGAACGGCCCGCGAGGCGGGGTCGGGCGTGATACCAGGAGCCGAGCGGCCGGGGGCCAAGGGACCGCGAGCCGGGCAGGCCGGGGGCCCGGGAGCCGGGGCATGTGGCGGAGGCCAGGGAGGCGAGGCCACGGGCCGAGCTGGGGAGTCGCGAGCCGGGGCATTGGGCCGGGGGCTGCGAGCCTGGCAGCTGGGGCCGGGCAGCCGGGCCAGGGAGCCCGGGCACGGGGCCGGAAGCGGGGCTGGCGGCAGCGAGCCGGGAGCCGGGGCCGAAGGAGCCGAGCGGAGGCCAGGCACGGGGCCGGAGGCCGCGAGCCGGGGAGCCGCGAGTCGGAGGCTGGCGTCCAAGGGAGCCGCGAGCCGGAGGCTGGGGGCCAGGGAGCCGGGGCATGTGGCGGAGGCCGGGGAGGCGTGGCCACGGGCCGAGCCGGGGAGCCGCGAGCCGGAGGTTGGGGGGTCAGGGAGGCGGCGCACGGGCCGGAAGCCAGGGAGGCCGGGGGCCATAGTGCCGGGGCGTGGGGGGGTCAGGTCTGGACGGGGACGGTCCAGGGGAGGGCGATCCAGACCGTCTTGCCCCCCTCGGCGGTGGGGGTGACCGAGAGGCGGCCGCCGCATTCCGCGGTGAGCCAGCGGATGATGACCATGCCGCGGCCGTTGTCCTGCTGGACGGCGGCGGGCAGCCGTTGCGGCCAGCGCGGGTGACTGTCGGTGACGCCGATGCGCAGCTGCTCGTCGCGCTCCAGCCGGACGTCCACCGTGAACGTCGGCGACTGGCCGAAGGTGTGCTGAACGGCGTTGGTGGCGAGTTCCGAGACGATCAGCCGGACCGTGTCGGCCGTTTCGGCCTCGCCGGGGAGGCCCCATTCCGCGAGGACGTCCGCCACGTATCTCCGGGCGGTGGAGACCGAGGCGGGATCGCTCGGCAGAGTGACGGATGCTTCCTGATGGTCTGCCATGGCGACGCTGTCCCTTTCCCACCGGGGCCGGACTCCGACACGTACCGGATGTTTTGTGAGGACGGCCTCGGATTGTGCTTCGCGCCAGAGTGCCACTTATGTCGCCCTCGATGGGGGCGATCCACCAAGATCTGCATATATCTGTCGCTCGAAGCGGTGAACTCTGCCACGCGAGACCGGATTTGGGCGGCAAACTGACGGGCTGGCCCTATGGCGGGGGGGATGCCGGCAACGGGAGGAGGCGGTCATGCGAGGCACTCGGCACGGCCCGGCGGTGCGTCGGCGCAAGCTCGGCGAGGAGTTGCGCGGGCTGCGCCTGGCCGCGGGCCTCACCAGCCGGGAGGCGGCGCTGCTGGTGGGCTGGCACCAGTCGAAGGTGAGCCGGATCGAGACGGGTACGAGCGGGGTGTCGGGCGCGGACGTGGCGCGGCTGCTCGACGCCTACGGCGTCCACGAGCCGCGGCTGCGCGCCCTGTTGGAGGCGCTGGCGGGCGCGGCGGCGGACGGCGGCGGGGCGGGGTGGTGGCATGCGTACCGGGGTGTGATCCCGCCCCCGTACCAGGACTTCATCAGCCTGGAGGCGCAGGCGTGTACGGCGCGCACGCTGGAGACGTCAGTGGTGCCGGGCCTGTTGCAGACGGCGGACTACGCACGCGCGGTGACGCGGGCGGCGCTGGCGGGGGTGCCGGCGGCGACGGTCGAGTCCTTGGTACGGGTGCGGATCGCGCGGCAGGAAGTACTGCACGCCGATCCGCCGCTGCGGCTGGACGCGGTGCTCGACGAGGCGGTGCTGCGGCGGCAGGTGGGCGGCCCAGGGGTGATGCGGGAGCAGTTGCGGCAGTTGCTGGATTGGGCTCAGTTGCCTCATGTGCGGTTGCAGGTACTGCCGTTCTCCGCGGGCGAGTACGTCGGGCTCTCCGGGTCTTTCGTTATCTTCTCCTTTCCGAACATTTCTGATCTGGACGTGGTTGCTCTTGACCACTTGACGAGTAGCCTCTATCTCGAACGCATGGAAGACCTCGAGGCGTACTGCGCCGCTTTCCGCACCATGCAGGCGCACGCCCTGTCGCCCGAGGAGTCGTCGGAACTCATCGCCGGGATCGGTGACGGCGCGTGGGGAGAGGCACCCCACATGTCTGCTTACCTCGCACAGACCAACCTCACCTGGCGGCGCAGCAGCCGCAGCGTGGGTATGAACAACTGCGTCGAGGCCGCCCGCCTCGACGCCGCGCGACTGGCCGTACGCGACTCGAAGAACACCGCCAGGCCGCCGCTGCGCTTCTCCGCGACGGCCTGGACCTCCTTCGTCACCTCCCTGAAGGAGGAGGTCAGCTGACCGGGACCGGCGGCGCCGTACGGAGGATCGTCGCGACCGCCTCATCGATCTGACGTTCCGTCAGGTCGGCGCGGGCGGTCAGCCGGAGGCGTGAGATGCCGTCCGGCACCGACGGCGGCCGGAAGCACCCCACCGCGAGCCCTTCGGCCCGGCAGTCGGCCGCCCACCGCACGGCCTGCTCCGGCGAGGGAGCGCGTACGGAGACGACAGCGGCGTCCGGCCGCACGGCGGTCAGGCCCGCCGCCGTCAGCCGTGCGTGCAGAGTGGCCGCCACCGTACGCGCCCGGCCGGCCAGGCCCGGCTCGGCGCGCAGCAGCCGCAGGCTCGCCAGCGCGGCGCCCGCGGCGGCCGGGGCGAGGCCGGTGTCGAAGATGAACGTCCGGGCGGCGTTGACCAGGTGGTCGATCACCCGGGCCGGCCCGAGGACCGCTCCGCCCTGGCTGCCCAGGGACTTGGAGAGGGTGAGCGTGGCGACGACGTCCGGGCCGCCCGCGAGCCCCGCCCCGTGCAGCGCGCCCCGCCCGCCCTCGCCGAGCACGCCCAGGCCGTGCGCGTCGTCCACCACCAGCGCCGCGCCGTGGGCCCTGCAGGCCGCGGCGAGCCCGCCCAGCGGCGCCGCGTCACCGTCGACGGAGAAGACCGAGTCGGTGACCACCAGCGCCCGCCGCCCGGGGTGGGCGCCGAGGGTCTTGGCCACCGCCTCGGGGTCGGCGTGCGGGACGACCGCGGTCTCGGCGCGCGAGAGCCTGCAGCCGTCCACGATGGAGGCGTGGTTGCCCGCGTCGGAGACGATCAGCGAGCCGGGGGCGCTCAGCGCGGTCAGGGCGGCGAGGTTGGCCGCGTACCCGGACGAGAACACCAGCGCCGCCTCGAAACCGCAGAAACCGGCCAGCTCCCGCTCCAGCTCGGCGTGCAGCTCGGTGGTCCCGGTCACCAGGCGTGAGCCGGTCGCGCCCGCGCCCCAGCGGCGGGCGGCGTCGGCGGCCGCGGCGGTGATGTCCGGGTGGTGGGTGAGGCCGAGGTAGTCGTTGCTCGCGAGGTCCAGCAGCTCCGGCACGGCCGGTCGCGGACGGAGCGTACGCACCAGACCGGCGTCCGCGCGGCGGCGCGCCTCCTCGTCGGTCCAGTCGAAGGGCGAGGCGGGAGAGGTGTCGAGCGGCTGAGCGACCGGCGGGTCGGCGGGCGGGTCGAGCGGAGCCTGGGGCATGTCTGGTCCCTTTTGTAGACAGCGAACAGACCCTAACTGTGGTCGCGACGGGCCGGAGTGTGGTTATACACACACTCGAAAGCGGCTCTCCTGTGGGGTTCCTCCTTGGCCGCGGGCCGTGCCGTAGGCCAGGATCAGCGCCATGGACCTGCTGAACACGCTGGTGGACAAGGGGCTTCGGCGCGAGCTGCCGACCCGCGAAGAAGCGCTCGCCGTGCTGGCGACCTCGGACGACGAGCTGCTGGATGTGGTGGCCGCGGCCGGGAAGGTACGCCGTCAGTGGTTCGGGCGGCGGGTGAAGCTGAACTACCTGGTCAACCTCAAGTCCGGTCTGTGCCCGGAGGACTGCTCGTACTGCTCGCAGCGGCTCGGCTCCAAGGCGGAGATCCTCAAGTACACCTGGCTGAAGCCGGAGGAGGCCTCGAAGGCGGCCGCCGCGGGCGTCGCGGGCGGCGCGAAGCGGGTCTGCCTGGTCGCCAGCGGCCGGGGCCCCACGGACCGGGACGTCGACCGCGTCTCGAAGACCATCGAGGCCATCAAGGAGGAGAACGAGGGCGTCGAGGTGTGCGCGTGCCTCGGGCTGCTCTCGGACGGCCAGGCGGAGCGGCTGCGGACGGCGGGGGCCGACGCGTACAACCACAACCTCAATACGTCCGAGGGGACGTACGGGGACATTACGACCACGCACACGTACGCGGACCGTGTGGACACCGTGCAGAAGGCGCACGCGGCGGGCCTGTCGGCCTGCTCCGGGCTGATCGCGGGCATGGGTGAGAGCGACGAGGACCTGGTCGACGTCGTCTTCGCGCTGCGCGAGCTGGACCCGGACTCGGTGCCGGTGAACTTCCTGATCCCGTTCGAGGGCACTCCGCTGGCCAAGGAGTGGAACCTGACCCCGCAGCGGGCGCTGCGCATCCTGGCGATGGTCCGGTTCGTCTGCCCGGACGTGGAGGTCCGGCTGGCGGGCGGGCGCGAGGTGCACCTGCGTACGCTCCAGCCGCTCGCCCTGCACCTGGCCAACTCGATCTTCCTGGGCGACTACCTCACCAGCGAGGGCCAGGCCGGCAAGGCGGACCTGGAGATGATCGCGGACGCCGGCTTCGAGGTGGAGGGCACGGACACCACCACGCTGCCCGAGCACCGGGCGGACGCCGCCTCCTGCGGAACCGGCGGCGGCTGCGGCTCCGGTTCCGTGTGCTCGTCGGACGAGGAGCCGGAGGTTTCGGCCGCCCGTCCCGACCTGGTGGCGGTGCGCCGTCGCGGCGCCGGCACGGACCTCGCCCCCAATGCGTGACCTCGACACCGCCGAGCTGATCGCCCTCGACCGGGCCCACGTCTGGCATCCGTACGGACCCATGCCGGGCCGTACGGACCCGCTCGTCGTGGAGTCCGCCTCGGGGGTACGGCTGCGGCTCGCCGAACCGGCGTACGGGCAGGACGAGCTGGTCGACGGCATGTCCTCCTGGTGGTCGGCCGTCCACGGCTACAACCACCCGGTGCTGAACGAGGCGGCGCGCGACCAGCTGGACCGGATGAGCCATGTGATGTTCGGCGGGCTCACCCATGAGCCGGCCGTGCGGCTGGCCACCCGGCTGGTGGAGATCACGCCCGAGCCGTTGCGGCACGTCTTCCTCTCCGACTCGGGCTCGGTGTCGGTCGAGGTCGCGATCAAGATGTGCCTGCAGTACTGGCGCTCGGTGGGCCGCCCGGCCAAGCGGCGGATGCTGACCTGGCGCGGCGGCTACCACGGCGACACGTGGCAGCCGATGTCGGTGTGCGATCCCGAGGGCGGGATGCACGAGCTGTGGTCGGGGGCGCTGCCGCGGCAGATCTTCGCGGGGCCGCCGCCGGTCACGTACGAGGAGTCGTACGCGGAGCAGCTGCGGGAGGCGATCGGGCGGCACGCGGACGAGCTGGCCGCGGTGATCGTCGAGCCGGTGGTGCAGGGCGCGGGTGGGATGCGGTTCCACGACCCGGCGTATCTGCGGGTGCTGCGCGAGGCGTGCGACGCGCACGACGTGCTGCTGGTGTTCGACGAGATCGCGACCGGTTTCGGGCGCACGGGCACGCTGTTCGCGGCGGAGCACGCGCGCGTGGCGCCGGATGTGATGTGCCTGGGCAAGGCGCTGACCGGCGGCTACCTGTCGCTGGCGGCGACCCTGTGCAGCACACGCGTGGCGGACGGCATCTCGCGGGGCGAGGTGCCGGTGCTGGCACACGGACCCACGTTCATGGGCAACCCGCTGGCCACGGCCGTGGCGTGCGCCTCGATCGACCTGCTGCTCGGCCAGGACTGGGCGCGGGAGGTCAAGCGGATAGAGGCGGGACTGCGGGACGGCCTGGCGCAGGCCGCCGAGCTGCCGGGGGTGCGCGAGGTGCGCGTGCTCGGCGCCATCGGCGTCGTCCAGCTGGACCGTCCGGTGGACATGGCGGCCGCGACGGCCGCGGCGGTGCGCGAGGGCGTGTGGCTGCGGCCGTTCCGGGACCTGGTGTACGTGATGCCGCCGTACGTCACGGGTGACGAGGACCTGGCACGGATCTGCCGCGGAGTGTGCGCGGCGGCACGGGAGGGCTGAGATGTCGGTACTGGTGGTCAGCGGTACGGGGACGGAGATCGGCAAGACGGTCGTCACGTCGGCCGTCGCGGCGGTGGCGCGGGCGGCGGGGCGGTCGGTGGCCGTGCTGAAACCCGCGCAGACCGGGGTCGGCCCGGGTGAGCGGGGCGACGCGGACGAGGTCGTACGGCTCGCCGGGGGCGGTGTCACGCCGGTGGAACTGGCACGCTTCCCGGAGCCGTTGGCGCCCGTGACGGCCGCGCGGCGGGCGGGCATGGCCCCCGTGGGTCCGGAGGAGGTGGCGCGGGCCGCGCGGAAGCTGGCCGACGACCACGACCTGGTCCTGGTGGAGGGCGCGGGCGGGCTCCTCGTGCGGTACGACGAGGAGGGCGGCACACTCGCTGACGCGGCCCGGCTGCTGGACGCGCCGGTGCTGGTCGTGGCGCCCCCGGGGCTCGGCACGCTCAACATGGTGACGCTCACCGGTGAGGCGCTGCGGGCGCGCGGGCTGGAGCAGGCGGGCGTCGTCATCGGCAGCTGGCCGGACGAGCCGGGGCTCGCCGAGCGCTGCAACGTCGCCGAGCTGCCGGAGGTGGCGGGCGCGCCGCTGCTGGGCGCGGTGCCGTCGGGCGCGGCGGCGCTGGCGGTCGGCGAGTTCCGCGCGGCGGCCGGGGGCTGGCTCGCCCCGGCGCTCGGCGGCGCGTGGGATGCGGAGGCGTTCGCCGCGGCCGTACGCTCCTGATCGTGCCTGCCATGCGAGCTGTTGTCAGCGAGATCGTGTTCGACTGCGCCGACCCGGCCGCGCTGGTCCGCTTCTGGGCCGCGCTGCTGGGCGGCGAGCCCGTCGACCGGAGCCCGGACTGGTCGTACGTGGATCCGCCGGGCTTCGTACGGGTCGCCTTCCAGCGCGTACCGGAGGGCAAGGCCGCGAAGAACCGGCTCCATCCGGACCTGGAGGCGGGCGACGTGGACACCGCCGCCGCCGAGGCGGTACGGCTCGGCGCGGTGCGGGTCGGCGACGTCGTGGCGGACGACTACGGCGACTTCCAGGTGCTGCGGGATCCCGAGGGCAACGAGTTCTGCTTCGTCAGCGGCTGACGGGGGGACACTGACGGTGTCAGCCCCCTTCCGCCGGGAGGTCCGCGATGCGGGACACCGTCCACCACCCGCTGTTCGCCCGCTTCTACGCGCGCATGAGCGTCGCCATGGACACCAAGGGCGGCGTCGCCGCGTACCGGGACGAGCTGCTCGCCGGGCTCTCCGGCCGGGTCATCGAGGTCGGCGCCGGCAACGGGCTGAACTTCGCGCACTACCCGGGCGCCGTGTCGGAGGTCGTCGCGATCGAACCGGAGCGGCGACTGCGGCAGTTGGCCGCGAGCGCGGGGCTGCGCGCCGAGGTGCCCGTGGATGTGGTGCCGGGCGTGGCGGAGGCGCTGCCGGTGAAGAGCGAGGCGTTCGACGCGGCGGTCGCGTCGCTGGTGCTGTGTACGGTACGGGACCTGCCACGGGCGCTCGGGGAGCTGCGGCGGGTGCTGCGGCCGGGCGGTGAGCTGCGGTTCTTCGAGCACGGGGTGGCCCAGGGGCGGGCACTGGCGACGGCTCAGCGGGCGCTGGACCGTACGGTGTGGCCGCTGCTGTTCGGGGGCTGCCACACGGCGCGGGATCCGCTGGCCGCGATCGAGGCGGCGGGGTTCGAGGTCGTCACGTACCGCCGGCTCCGCATCCCGGAGAAGGGGCCGCAGATGCCGACGTCGCCGTGCGTGCTGGGTGTGGCACGGCGGCCGGCCTGAGCCTTCCCGCCCAGGGGCGGCGCCGACGCTCGGATTAGGGTGCGGACATGACATCGCACGCGTACCTCTCGCACCTCTTCTCGCTCGACGGCCGGGTGGCCCTGGTGACGGGCGGCAGTTCCGGCATCGGCCGGGCGATCGCGGGTGCCCTCGCGCGGGCGGGGGCGAGCGTCGTGATCGTCGCGCGCCGGGAGGCGGAGCTGGCGGCCACGGTCGACGAGTTGGTGGCCGACGGCTGCCGGGCCGCGTGGGTGAGCGGTGACCTCTCCACCCGCGAGGGTGTGCGGGCGGCGGCGGATGAGGCGGCCGGGGTCTTCGGGGAGCCCGACATCCTCGTCAACAGCGCCGGAATCAACCTGCGGCCGCCGATGGGCGAGCTGGGCGAGGACGTCTGGGACGCCACGATGGCGGTGAACCTGGAGGCCCCTTATCTGCTGGGGCAGCGGTTCGGCCCGGGTATGGCCGAGCGGGGCTTCGGGCGGATCATCCACGTCACCTCGCAGCAGGCGCACCGGGCGTTCGTGCAGAGCGGGGCGTACGGGGTGTCCAAGGGCGGCCTGGAGTCGCTGGCCCGTTCGCAGGCCGAGGCGTGGTCGGCGTACGGCGTCACCTGCAACACGCTGGTGCCCGGCTTCGTGCTGACACCGCTCAACGCCCGGCTCCAGGAGGACCCGGAGACGGTCGCGGCGCTGGCCTCGCGCACGATGGTGGGGCGCAACGGGCTGGCGGACGACTTCGCGGGCGCGGCGGTGTTCCTGGCGAGTGCCGCGTCGGCGTACGTCACCGGGCACGCGCTCTTCGTCGACGGCGGGCTGTCCGTCCACTGACCGTGTGTGTCCGGCGTTCGGTGCGGTGTGCGTTTCGCGCTAGGGTGATCGTCACTGGAGGTGACGCACCGTGCCCAACGAGCAGGAGCACCTGTTCGCGGCGGTCGACGCGCTGCTGGAGCAGGCGGCGCAGGACGCCCTGCCCGAGCCGGACGAGCGGAAGCGGCTGCGGGAGGCCGCCGGGCTGAGCCAGGAGCAGATCGCGAAGGCGCTGTCGGTACGCCGCGAGACGGTCACCGGCTGGGAAACGGGCCGCACCGAGCCCCGGGCGCCGAAGCGGGCGGCCTACGCGAGGCTCCTGTCGGGCCTCGCCGAACGCCACCCCGCCCCACGTCACCGGCCGGCGGCCCCGGAGGACCCGGCCCCACCACGCCCGGCGGTGCCCCCCGAGGCGCCAGGCACGCCACGCCACGCTGCGGCCCCCGAGGGACCGGGCGCGACTTCCCCGCAGCGGGCCCCGGCGCCCGGGGCCGAAGCCGCCGGACCCGCGTCGCCACCGGCCAGCGATTCGCCGGGCACGCAGCGCCCCGCGGCGTCCCCGTCGGGCACGGCAGGCACGACTCCCCCGCAGCGGGTGGCCGCGCCCGGGCCCGCCGCGTCGCCGCCGGCCGGCGGTTCGCCGCGCACCGCGGCCGAAGCATCCGGAGCACCGAGCACCGGCACGGCCGCCGCCTCGCGCTCGGGCGGAGGCTCGGGCGCACCCGCTCATCAGGTGCCGCCCGGCACACCGGCCACCGGCCTGGTGGTTCAGGTGCCCGGCGCAGCCGCCACCGGCCCCGTCCCGGCCGACCACGCGCCCCTCGCCCAGGCGCCCGCCCGGCGCGTGGCGCCCCCGCCCCGGCGGGCGGTGGCCGCGCAGCCGCACACCGACGAGGCCGACGGCCGGTTCGTGAACGGGCCGGTCGCCGTGCTGGACGGGGAGGGGAACGCGTACTGCGCCGGGGGCCTAATCCTCGACTGCCCCGCCCGGGACGTCCCGGCGCTCGTCGAATGGGCGCTCGGCGAGGCGCGGCTGGGCGCGCCCCGGCTGCACCGCAACGGCAGGGACGCCGACCCCCTCGTCGTCCTCACCGAGCCCGCGGCCGTGCGCCTCGGGCTGCCGGCCGAACTGGCCGACCGGCGCGGGCTGCGGCTGCCGGAGGACCACGAGGTGGTACGCCAGGTCGCGAAGGCCAAGTGGCGGCTGACGCGCCGGGGGTTCGGTCCGTGGGCCTGGGTGTACCGCCCGGCGCAGGGCAGCCGTCGCGTCTGCGTGCAGCTCGCCGTCCTGCCGTGGGGGGCGCTGGACGCCCGCGCGTGGGGCGACGCCGCCGCGCTGCCGCCGGCCGAGCTGGCCGACGTACTCGCCACATACGCCGCCCGGGTCATCACCCCGCGCGGCACCACCGCCGTGTGCGGGCTGGAGCTGATGACCGCGCTGCGCCCGCCGACCCGGGCCGTGCGGGACGAGGCCACCGGCGCATGGGTGTCCGCCCCGAGCCCCGGAACCCTCACCGAGCCGGTGGACCCGGCGCCACCCGAGGCCCCGGACGAGCACCCGGTCGTCGCGCGGCTGTACCCGCGCGGGCACCGGCGTACGCCCGACGAGGTCCTCGACGAGGAGGCGTACGACTGGATCCGCGACCCGGAGCTGCTCACCGACGCCGAGTGCGCGAAGCCGTACGCCGTCGGCATCGACGTCAACATGGCGTTCGCGGCGGCCGCGAACCGGCTCACGGTCGGCCTCGGCGCGCCGGTCCACGTCACGTCGCCGGTGTTCGACAAGAAGACGCCGGGCTGTTGGCTGGTGGACCTCTCCGGCGTCGACGTGGACCCCCGCCTGCCGAACCCGTTCACGCCGCACGGCGCCCGGCCCGAGGGACCGGCCTGGTACGCCACGCCGACCGTGGCGTACGCGATCGAGCTGGGCCACGAGGTCCGGCCGGCCGAGGCGTACCTGCGCCCCGACAACGGCGCGTACCTGGACGCCTGGTACACACGGCTGCGCGACGCCTACCTGGCGACCATGGAGGAGCTGGGCGTACGCGCCGGTATGCCGGAGGCGGAGTTCCTCGCCGCGATGGAGGCGGTCGACCGGCTCAAGGTGGAGGACCCGGGGCGGGCCGCCGTCCTGTCGGCGATCAAGTCGACCGTCAAGGGCGGTATCGGCAAGCTCCGGGAGCGCCCGCAGGGTGCGGGTTACCGCCCCGGGGAGCGGTGGCCGGCGCTGGACCGCCCCACCTGGCGGCCCGACATCCGCGCGGCCGTCATCTCCGCCGCCCGGGTCAACATGCACCGCAAGATGCGCCGTCTCGCCGAGGGGGCGGGGCTGTTCCCCATCGCGGTCCTGTCCGACTGCGCCGTCTACCTCTCCGACGGCCCGAGCCCGCTGGACTTCCTGCCGCGCACCACCGACGGCGCGCCTCTTCCCGGCGGTTTCCGGGTGGGCGTCTCGCCCGGCATGGTCAAGCACGAGGGCACGCAGTCCCTGATGTGGGCGGTGCGGCTGCTGGACGAGGGCCACAACCCGGCCCGTCACATCAAGGGCACGGACGCGGCGGCGGGCGGGGAGTAGGAGCGAGCGATGGGCATCCTGGGCGAGAGCCTCGAGCGGGCGACGGCCAACGCGTTCACACGGCCGATCCCCAAGTCGGCGGGCGCGCAAGTCAGGTTCCTCGTCAAGAGCGAGAAGGGCTCCACCAGGGCCGTCGCACGGCGCCTCGGCGTCTCGCAGCGGACGGTGGAGCGGTACGTGAAGAACCAGATCAGGCACCCGCGTCCGGAGCTGGCCGCCCGGCTCGTGGAGGAGGTGCGCAAGAGCTGGCAGCCGCGCGTACGCCGGCGGGCCCGGGAGGCCGCCGCCACGACGGGCGGCATCGTGATCGAGACGCGGGCCAGGTTCGGATTCACCGCCGCCCCCGGCTCCACCGACGACAGCCGGCTGCGCCTGATCACCCAGCACCTCCCCCCGGAGTACGCGGCGCGCCTCTTCGAGGCCCAGGAGGCGGGCGCGGAGGAACAGCGGCTGCGGGAGATCGCGGCGGAGGGCCTGCAGGAGCAGTACTTCAAGGACCGGGGCCGCCGCGCGCAGGGCCTGCACGTCGAGTTCACCGACATCGACTACGTGGAGCTGGACTTCTGACGACCTCGCGAGCGTCCGCCGTCTGTCCCTGTGTGGTGAGCCGAAGCACGCCAGTTGTCAGGTCGTTTCTCTCAACTCTTGACGGCCTCTGCGATCTGCAGGGCGGCTTCGGCGGGTGTGAGGTGCGTGGTGTCGACGACCTCGGCCTCGGCGTGCAGCCACGTGCGGGCCGCCTCGGCGTAGGGCTCAAGGTATTGGAGACGGAACGGGGAGTCGGGGCCAAGAACAGTGTCACCCGCGATGCGCGCACGGAGGGTGTCCTGGTCGGCATGGAGGACGAAGTGCCGGACCTGAATGGCATGCTGGGCAAGGCCCGAGCTGATCTCGCGCCAGTACTGCTCGACCAGGACGGTCATGGGCATCACCAGAGTGCCACCGGTGTAGTCGAGGACGCGTCGGGCGGTCTCGACTACGAGCGGTCGCCACGGCGGCCAGTGCTGGAAGTTGTCCGTCGTGGGCAGCCCTGGCGTGATGTCCATGAGTGTCTCGCCGACCTTCTCGGCGTCGAACACCCGTGAATGCGAGATCAGCTGCTGCACGAGCGCACTGGTCGTCGTCTTGCCTGCGCCATGGGTGCCGTTGAGCCATACGATCATGAGACTCGACGCTAGCGTCGTGCGGGCCGCGGGAACAGGCACAGCAGAACTCCGCTATGGCTTCGGTGTGTCTCACAGTGGCGCCAGCCACCAAGATCAGGCGTCGCGTCGAGTAGCGGCTTGAGGGCTCGGTAGTAGCCCTGGAGACCGGCAGCCAGATGAGAGGCGATCAGCTCTGGCTCGTATCCGGGACCGCCCCTGCCCGTACCCAGGGGGTCACCGCCCTGGATCATGAAACCGTCGATGACCCGGTGGAAGGTCGTCCCGTTGTACAGAGGACCCTGCCCGTGGCGGCGGTACCTGCGGATGGCGTTGCAGAGGGGGTGCATAGGATCGCCGGCATGACGCTGCGACCTGTTCTGGTGAACATCAAGGCTGTTGATGACTCGGCCGTCGGCCGGTTCTGGGGGGAGGCGCTCGGCTGGGGTGTTTCCAGCGGGGGACCCGGCGAGACCGCCGTTAAACCCGTCGGCTTCGATTGGCTGGACCCGGTCACCGTCTGCGTCGACGTCGTTGCCGTCCCGGAACGCAAGACGACGACGAAGAACCGTGTGCACCTCGATCTCGCCACCACCTCTGCGGCCCATCAGGCGGAGTTGGTCGCGCGCCTGAAGGCTCTCGGTGCGACGCCCGCCCACGTGGGCCAGGGCGACGTGCCGTGGACGGTCCTCGCCGACCCGGAGGGCAACGAGTTCTGCGTGCTGGAGCCTCGGGAGGTCTACCGGGACACCGGGCCGATCGCCCGGGTGGTGGTCGACTGCGCGGATCCGCGGGCCATGGCGCGATTCTGGGGTGAGGCGATGGACTGGACCCTCCACGAGGTGACTGACGATCACGCGGTGTGGCGCTCCGCCAAGGGTGTCGGCCCGTATCTCGAGTTCCTCCGCACGCCCGATGTGAAGACCGTGCCGGACCGCGTCCATCTCGACCTGCTGCGGTACCCCGATGACGATCAAGAGGCGGAGGTGGCCCGGCTGCGGGCCCTCGGCGCCACCGACCTCGACGTCGGCCAGGGCGACGTCCCGTGGAGGTGCCTGGCCGACCCGGAGGGCCACGCGTTCTGCGTGCTCGCCCGGTCCTGACGCGGAGCCTCGCCGGGCCTGTGGCCTGCGGGTCCGTTGGCCCTGGCGGTGCCACGTCGTGCACGTGGCACCGCCTGATGCCGGTCTCGCGCCCGGGGAGCAGGGTCAGTTCTTCGGCAGCAGCTCGGGGCGCAGCATCAGTGCGCGCAGGTGCTCACGGGTGAGTGGCGGCGAGGTGAGCGGGCGCCCCTGGGCGTGCTTGCCGAGGATGCCGGCGCTGTCGCGGACGAAGAGGACGGAGCCGTCGTTCAGCGTCAGGCGTCCGGTCAGTTCCTGGGCCCATCGCGGCTCGCCGCCGCCCGGGGAGGCGGCGGGCTGGTGCCAGATGGTCAGGACCCTCCCGTCGGGCAGCTTCTCGCGTACGCAGTCCTCCCGGTCGTCCTCCGGTCCGGTCTTCTCGCAGAGGTCGCCGGCCATCCCCTTGCCCCCGGTCTTCGCCGCGATGTCCTTGGCGCTCCTGGTGTGGAGTGCCAGGTAGCCGACGCCGCCGTCCTTGCGGATGGCGTACTCGCCGTCCAGCGGGCCCAGGTGCTTCACCTCGGCCTGTTCGGCGCCCGCCCCCTTGAGGAGCACGGCCCACGACACCTGCTCGACCGCCCCGGCGTCCGGGGGGAGCAGCCGGGCCAGTCGCTTGCCCTGGCCGTTGTCGCCCACCAGCTCGGTGGGCGCGGCCACGGACGCCTGGCCCGTCTCCCGGGAGATCAGTCCGGGCAACGAGAACGCTCCCGCGCCGACGACGGCGAGTGCCGCCACCGAGGCGGCCGTCCGGCGTCGCCACCGCACCCTGGCAGCCTTCGCGTACACCGCCTCCGTGCTGATCACCGGCCGGCCGGCGTCCTCCGCGGCCCGTCCCAGAAGGTCCCTGACGTCGCTCATACCCGCTCCTCCGTCATCACGGCGCGCAGCGCCGCCAATCCGCGAGCCGTGTGGCTCTTGACCGTGTTCTCCCGCATCCCGAGCAGGGCGGCCGTCGCCTCGACGCTCAGGTCCTCCCAGTAGCGCAGCACCAGCACGGCCCGCTGTCGGGCCGTGAGCGTGGCGAGCGCGGCCCGCACCATCAGGCCGGTGTCCGTGTCGGGTGAGTCGCCCATGCGGTCGGGAACTTCGCCGTACGCCTGCTCGCGCCGCCAGAAGCGGCGGCGGGCGGCGATGTAGGTGTTGACCAGGGTCTTGCGCGCGTACGCCTCGATACTGTCCAGCCGCCCGTGCCGCCGCCTGCCCAGCACGACTTTCACCAGCGTCGTCTGGACCAGGTCCTCGGCCTCGTGCCGATCGCCGCACAACAGGTAGGCGCTGCGGAACAGCGCCGTACGTCTGTCCTCGACGAAGGCGCGCAGCGCGGCATCGTCATCGGTCCGCATTCCCCGCCTCTCTCCGGGTCCGCGGTTGCGGACCGTCTCACCTCTCCAGTGCGGTGGGACGTCCGTCGGGTTGCGCCACGCGTGGGCTCATCCGCTGCCGGTTGCGAGGGTGCCGGTGGTACGAAGCGCGTCCTCGGTGTTCAGGCCGAGACGGGCCGCCCAGGTCAGGGCCTGGTCGAGCGGGGCGTCTTCGTCGGCCAGGCGGGCGGCGGCGAGGGTGAGCGGTGCCTTGCCCCGGTCCAGCAGGATGGTCCACTGCCGCTCGGTGAGGGCCAGGTAGCGCACGTCGGGCAGGTCGGCGAGGACGGTCAGGTCGCGGACGGCGGCCCGGGACAGGTCCAGGCAGCGGAGGTTCGGGACGGTGCGCAGCGGGGTGATGTCGACCGGGGCGGTGGTGGTGCCGAGGTTCAGGGAGGTGAGGTGGCGGTGGCCTTCGAGCGGGGACAGGTCACCGCCGTCGAGCGTGACGCACAGGGACTCGACGGGCAGCGCGCGCATCGGCGCCAGGCCGGCCGTGGCGGAGTGGTTGAGGTGCAGCTGCCGCAGGTGCGGGGCGGCGGTGAGGGGGGTGAGGTCGACCGGGCCGGTGACGTCGTGGATGTGGATGGCCTGGAGGGCGGGCGGGATCTCGGCGGGGATCTCGCCGACGATCCTCTCGGGCCCGAACCTGCCGGCGGGCTCCAGCAGCCAGATGTAGTCGTCCTCCTTCTCGTAGGCTCCCCGCTCGATCAGGCGCAGGTAGTGGCCGAGCAGCGAGGTCACCGAGTCGGCGACATGGGCGGGGCCGCGGTCGTAGTCGCGGCCGATGCGGATGACCTGGCCGGGACGGCCGTCGCGGGCAGGGGCCAGGTCCACCGCCAGGTAGTTGCCGTCCTCGCCGGTGGCGAAGGGCAACCAGGCCGCGTGGCCGTCGCAGCGCCGGACCGTGTGGGGCGGGTCGGCGTCGAAGACGACCGAGTGCCAGGCCAGTTCCCAGCTGTACCAGGCAGTTTGGCGCTGCTGGGCGTGGACGGCGACGAGGCTCTTCAGCGGCATCCAGGCGTTGTTGCCGAACAGGTAGCGCTGCTCGTGGTCCATGCCGTCGCCGTCGGCGATCAGGTACAGCGCCCGCAGGTCGGCGGGGAGCGGCCGGCCGATGCGGCGTTCGGCCTCGTCGAGTGCGGCGGCGGACGCGGGGGGCGGCAGTTGCTCGGGCCGCCCCAGGATCGCGGCGCGGCGCTCCATGTACGCGCGGAACCGCGCCACCGCCAGGTGTGGATCCCCGGCCGGGGCCGCCGTACCGTCCTGCTGCCAGGAACCGGGCTGGGGCAGCCGGTAGCCGGGGTCCAGGACGGCCTGGAAACCACCGGCCCGTCCGCGCAGGCTGGTCATCGCGTCCGTGGTCGCGACCAGCCGGTACTCTCCGGACGGCCGGCACACGATCTCCACGGTGATGCGCTCCCAGTCCCGGACCTCGCGCACGGCCTCCGCCAGACCGGTCAGTTCCCTGAAGGGGCTGGGCACCGGGTTGCGCCACAGGGGCGCGCCGGGGACGGCGTAACCACCGGCCACCGAGACGCTGCCCCCGCCTGCCGTACTGGCCAGCTCCGCACGCGTCCAGCCCGTCGGCGCGCTCGCGACGATCTCCTCGGCGATCCGTCGCGCGGCCCGCTCAACCATGTCCTGCTCCCGTCCTGTTGGCACTGCCGGTCATCATCGCAGTGGGGTACGACAGGACGGATGGCCCACGGGTCCGCGCGATGCGGCCGGCCGGTCAGCCCAGGCTCGGCACGAAGCCGCCGCGGGCCGTGCCCGAGCCCAGCAGCACGGCCCAGTCGAGCACCTCGGGCAGTTGGTCGAGTGACAGGACTACCGCTCCGCCCGCCTGTTCGGCGTCCGCGCACCAGTCGGTCATCTCTCCCGGCACGGTGGTCCCGTCCGTCCCTCCCGTTCCGTCGATCACGGGGGCGGCGAGGGAGGGGATCATCATCCCGGCTTCTCCGGGTCCGTCCACGACACACAAGGTGAGCCTGGGGACGATGGTCCACCCCTCGCACCGGGGCACTGCCCCGCCGGGCGCGGTGAGGACGGGCAGGAGGTCGTGGACGGGTGCGCCGGCCAGCAGGAGGACGGGCGTGGCACCACGAACGAACAGGGTGTTCTCGGGATTCTGAAGCACCGGACCACTCTGCCAGGCCGGGGCAGCCCGGGTATCAGCGGGGCGTCCACCCGGTAGGAGGTTCCCGGCTTCGACGACCCCACCCGGACCGCTCGGTCACTCCTTGTCCAGCTCGTCGGCGAAGGCGCGCAGCGCGTCGGCCAGTTCCTTCTTGGTGGGCAGCTCGTCGACCTTCTTGTTGAGCTCGTCGATGCGCTTGGTGAGCCCGGCGAGGTCGGGCGGGGTGCCCGGGTCGGTGGGGCCCGGGTACGTGGGTTCGGGGGACTGCGTGGGGTCGGGGTCCCCGCCCGCGGTGCCACCGCTGACGGGGTCGGGGTCCCCACCCGCGGTGCCACCGTCCGCGCTGCCACCGCTGTCGACGCCCACGGTGCCACCGCTGTCGCCGCCCGCCGTGCCACCGCTGTCGCCCTCCGGCGGGATGGTCGGCTGCGGCTGGGAGGTCGCGGGCGGTGGGGACGGTTCGTCGGTGTCTCCGGCCGCGAGGGCGCCGCCGATGCTCAGGACCACTGCCGCTGCCGTACCGGCGACGGCGACGGCGATCCGTCTCGTACGTACGTTCCGTGTGGGTGCCATGGCGCGAAAGGTAGCGGCGCGCCGGGACGGACGGAGGGCTTCCGGTGATCCCGCACAAAGGGAGTCACTGGCTCCAGCGGCGCAGCTCGGCAGCGATGGCCCGGACGTCCGCCTCCCCCGCCTTGACCAGCCGGGCCAGGTCCCTGACCTTCTCGGGCGAGGTGCTCACCTTGAGCCCGGAGGCGACGAGGTAGCCGTACGCGACGGCGGAGGCGTACAGGGCGTTGGAGTGCTCCAGCGCGGGCACGTGCACCAGCAGTTGCAGCAGCGCGGCGGCGCGGGCGTGCGGGTCACCGTAGACGGGGACGCCGAAGATCTCCGCGTCGTGCCGGCTCACGGCGGCGACGAGTGCGCCCCAGTCGGTGACCTGGGGGTCGCCGGGCGTCTTCTGCTCGGCGACCATGAGGAGCCAGGCGAGGTCGATCGAGAGGTTCATACGGGCGCGGTGCCCGCCTTCGGCGCGTACACCAACGGCGCGTACGTCATCGTGTGCCGGGCGTACGGCGGTCCGGGGCGCCGAACTCCTCCACGAAGACCGACTCGTACTGCTTCATGAAATCGGCCGCCGCCTCCACGAAGGTGCGTCCCGCCTCGCCCGCGTCCTGCTGGACGAGTTCCTCGATGTACCGGTTCACGCTGACGCCCCGCTGCTGCGCCCTGCGGCGGGCGGCCTCGGCGGTGGTCTCGTCGACGCGTACGTTCAGCTGGGTCTTCGCCACACCACCACGCTAGCGCGACCGCGCTAGCACCGGCAAGGCCATGGTTATTGCGGGGCGAGTGGGGCAACAGGTGTCCCATGATGGAGGCCATGGATGATCTTCACATACGGGCCGCCTCGCCGGCCGACCTCGACACCGTCCTCGCCTTCTGGAAGGTGGCGGCCGAGGGCACCAGCATCAGCGACGACCGGGACGGCGTCGAGCGGCTGGTCGCCCGCGACCCGGAGGCGCTGATCCTCGCCGAGCGCGGCGGTGAACTCGCGGGAACGGTGATCGCCGGCTTCGACGGCTGGCGCTGTCACCTCTACCGGCTCGCGGTCCACCCGGACCACCGCCGCCGGGGCATCGGCGCGGCGCTGCTCGCGGCCGCCGAGGAGCGGTTCGTACGCCTCGGCGGGCGGCGCGGCGACGCCATGGTGTTGGACCGCAACGAGCTCGCCCACCACACCTGGCGGGCGGCGGGCTATGCGCCGCAGCCGGAGTGGAGCCGCTGGGTCAAGCCCCTAGAAGGGTGATCATTTTTGCTGTTCCTTTACCATGGGCGGAGCATTCACCATCAATCGAAAGGTGTGAGCGTCCGCCCATGGGCGAGCCTCCCAGTAGTCCCCGTAGCCGACATCGCGCATCCCTGCCGTCCGTGGCCGACCATGGGACGGAGGTGAACCGATGACCGAAGTGCTCCTGCTCCTCGTGGCGCTGCTGCTCTCCCTCGCGTGCGGCGCGTTCGTGGCGGCCGAGTTCTCCCTGACGACGGTCGAGCGCGGGGAGCTGGAGCGGGCCGTCGAACGGGGCGAGCGCGGGGCGGCGGGCGCCCTCGCGGCCGTACGCTCCCTCACCTTCCAGCTCTCCGGCGCCCAGCTCGGCATCACCGTCACCAACCTCATCGTCGGCATGCTGTCCGAGCCGTCCATCGCCAAGCTCATCCGCGGGCCGATCCAGGACATCGGCCTGTCGGCGTCCGTGGCGTCCTCGGTGGCGCTCGTCATCGGTACGGCCCTGTCGACGGTGGTGCTGATGGTCGTCGGCGAACTCGTCCCCAAGAACTGGGCCATCTCCTCCCCCCTGGGGGTGGCCAAGGTGGTCGCCACCCCGCAGCGGATCTTCACCGCCGCGTTCCGGCCGCTGATCAGCCACCTCAACAACACGGCCAACCACATCGTGCGCCGGCTCGGCATGGAGCCGGCCGAGGAGCTGGCCTCCGCGCGCAGCCCGCAGGAGCTGGTCGCCCTGGCCCGCCACTCCGCGCGGGAGGGCGCCCTGGAGCCCGACACCGCCGAGCTGTTCGTCCGCACCCTGAACCTGGCCGAACTCACCGCGGAGAACGTCATGACCCCGCGCGTCCAGGTCACCGCGCTGGAGGCGCAGGCCACCGCCGAGGACGTCGCCAACGCGACCCGCGCGACCGGGCTGTCCCGCTTCCCCGTCTACCGGGGCAGCCTGGACTCGGTCGTCGGCATCGCGCACATCAAGGACGTCCTGACGGTCCCGGCCTCGCAGCGGCGCCTCAAGCCGGTCTCGGAGATCCTCCGCGAGCCGCTGCTCGTACCGGAGTCACTGACCGTGGACCGGTTGCTGGACCGGCTGTCGGGCAAGACGACGATGGCCGTCGTCATAGACGAGTACGGCGGTACGGCCGGGGTCGTGACGCTGGAGGACATCGTCGAGGAGGTCGTCGGCGAGGTGCGCGACGAGCACGACCCGCACGAGACGCCGGACCTCGCGCCGGCGGGCGAGGACGCCGGCGGGCGGTCCCTGTGGTCCGCGGACGGCGCGGCCCGTACCGACCAGTTGGAGACCATCGGCCTGCGGGTGCCGGACGGCCCGTACGAGACCCTCGCCGGGCTCGTCGCGACCGAGCTGGGCCGCATCCCGGCCGTCGGCGACAGTGTCGTCCTGGGCGGCTGGCTGCTCGACGTGGTCGACGCCTCCGGGCGGCGCGCCGCCCGCGTCCTGCTGCACGCCCCGCCGGGCGGACCGGAGGCCGGCGGGCCGAGGGCCGGCGGGCCGGGGTCGGACCGACCGAGGGCCGACGAACCGGGGACCGGTGAGTCCGGCACGCGTGGATCGCGGGCCCATGAGGGTGGGGAGGCGGGACGATGACCGCGATCCAGTTGCTGATCGGTTTCCTGACGCTCGTCGTCAACGCCTTCTTCGTCGGCGCGGAGTTCGCCATGATCTCCGTACGCCGCAGTCAGATCGAGCCGGAGGCGGAGGCCGGGAACCGGCGGGCGCGCAGCGTCATCTGGGGCCTGGAGCACGTCTCGGCGCTGCTCGCGGCGGCGCAGCTGGGCATCACGCTGTCCACCCTGGTGCTCGGTGTCGTCGCCGAGCCGGCCATCGCCCACCTGCTGGAGCCGGTGTTCGACGCGGTCGGCGTGCCGCACGGGCTGGTGCACCCGATCTCGTTCGTGATCGCGCTGTCGCTGGCCACGTACCTGCACATGCTGCTCGGCGAGATGGTGCCGAAGAACATCGCCCTGGCCGAGCCGACCCGTACCGCGCTGCTGCTGGGCCCGCCCCTGGTGGCGCTGTCGCGGGCGCTGAAGCCGGTGATCTTCACGATCAACGCGTTCGCCAACGCCCTGCTGAAGCTGCTGCGGGTCCAGACGCGGGACGAGGTGTCCGCGACGTTCTCGGACGACGAACTGGCGCGGATGGTGAAGGACGCCGGTGACGCGGGCCTGCTGGACGACCGAGCGGCCGAGCGGCTGCACGACGCCCTGGAGCTGGGGCGCCGTCCGGTGCGTGACGTGGTGATGCCGGTGGAGCGGGTGGTGTACGCCAGGGCCGGCACGACGCCCGAGGAGCTGGAGGCACTGGCCGCCGAGTCGGGCTTCTCCCGCTTCCCGGTGATCGACTCGGCCCGCCGGATCCTCGGCTACCTGCACGTGAAGGACGCGCTGGACGCGATGCCGCGCGACCTGCCGTTCCCGGTGTCGGCGATGCGGCCGATCGCCCGGGTGCGGGCGGCCACGCCGCTGGACGACGTCCTGACGGCGATGCGCCGCAGCCGTACGCACCTGGCGGCGGTGGTGGACGAGGACGGCAGGCCGGCGGGCCTGGTCACCATGGAGGACGTGCTGCGGGAGCTGGTGGGGCGGCCGGCGGTGTAGGAGGCACGCGCGGCCGGCGGTCAGGCTACCGCGCGGTACGATCACTCCGCCATGGAGATGAATGCCACCTACAACAGTTTTGTCGCGGTGGGCGACAGCTTCACCGAGGGCATGTCGGACCTGTTGCCCGACGGCTCCTACCGGGGCTGGGCCGATCTGCTGACGGCCCGCCTCGCGGCCCGTACGCCCGGGTTCCGGTACGCCAACCTCGCCGTGCGCGGCAAGCTGATCGGCCAGATCGTGGACGAGCAGGTGGACGTCGCCGCGGCCATGAAGGCGGACGTCGTCACGCTGGTCGGCGGGCTGAACGACACCCTGCGCCCGAAGTGCGACATGGGCCGGGTGCGCGGGCTGCTGGAGGAGGCGGTGGAGCGACTCGCCCCGTCGTGCGGGCGGCTGGTGCTGATGCGCAGCCCCGGCCGCAACGGCCCCGTCATGGAGCGGTTCCGGCCGCGCATGGAGGAGCTCTTCGCGTACGTGGACGAACTGGCCGTCCGGCACGGTGCGCTGGTGGTCGACCTGTACGGCGCCGAGGTGCTGGGCGACCCGCGGCTGTGGGACCTGGACCGGCTGCACCTGACCACGGAGGGGCACCGGCGGGTGACCGAGGCCGTGTGGCAGGCGCTGGGCCTGGAGCCGGAGGAGGACTGGCGGGCGCCGCTTCCGCCTGCCGTGCCGGCCGCCTGGCTCGCCCGCCGGGTGAGCGACGTACGGTTCGCGCGGCAGCACCTGGGGCCGTGGATAGGGCGGCGGCTCACCGGCCGGTCCTCCGGCGACGGGCGGCCGGCCAAGCGGCCGGAGCTGTTGCCGTATCCGCTCGACGCGGAGTCGTCGTACTCGTAGCAAGCCACAATCCGGACCGCGGCGCCGACCTGCAGAAACCGCCAGTAGAATCTGGTCACGTGACTGCCAAGCCCCGCATCCCCAATGTCCTGGCCGGCCGCTACGCCTCCGCGGAGCTCGCCGTCCTCTGGTCCCCCGAGCAGAAGGTGAAGCTGGAGCGCCGGCTGTGGCTCGCCGTGCTGCGCGCCCAGAAGGACCTCGGGATCGAGGTGCCGGACGCCGCGCTCACCGACTACGAGCGGGTGCTCGACCAGGTCGACCTGGCGTCGATCGCCGAGCGCGAGAAGGTCACGCGCCATGATGTGAAGGCGCGGATCGAGGAGTTCAACGCCCTCGCCGGGCACGAGCACGTCCACAAGGGCATGACCTCGCGCGACCTCACCGAGAACGTCGAGCAACTCCAGATCCGGCTCTCGCTGGAGCTGATGCGCGACCGTACGGTGGCGGTCCTGGCCCGGCTGGGCAAGCTGGCGGGCGAGTACGGCGAGCTGGTCATGGCGGGGCGCTCGCACAATGTCGCCGCGCAGGCCACGACGCTCGGCAAGCGCTTCGCGACCGCGGCCGACGAGCTGCTGGTGGCGTACGCGCGGCTGGAGGAGCTGCTGGGCCGTTACCCGCTGCGCGGCATCAAGGGCCCGGTCGGCACGGCGCAGGACATGCTCGACCTGCTGGGCGGTGACGCCGCGAAGCTGGCCGAGCTGGAGCAGCGGATCGCCGGCCACCTGGGCTTCGCCCACGCCTTCACCTCGGTCGGCCAGGTCTACCCGCGCTCGCTGGACTACGAGGTCGTCACCGCCCTGGTGCAGCTGGCCGCCGCCCCTTCGTCGCTGGCCAAGACGGTCCGGCTGATGGCCGGGCACGAGCTGGTCACCGAGGGCTTCAAGCCGGGCCAGGTCGGCTCGTCCGCCATGCCGCACAAGATGAACACCCGCTCCTGCGAGCGCGTCAACGGCCTGATGGTCATCCTGCGCGGGTACGCCTCGATGACCGGCGAGCTGGCGGGCGACCAGTGGAACGAGGGCGACGTGTCGTGCTCGGTGGTGCGCCGGGTGGCGCTGCCCGACGCGTTCTTCGCGCTCGACGGGCTGCTGGAGACGTTCCTGACCGTGCTCGACGAGTTCGGCGCGTTCCCGGCGGTCGTCGCCCGCGAACTGGACCGCTACCTGCCGTTCCTGGCGACCACGAAGGTGCTGATGGCGTCGGTGCGTGCCGGGGTGGGCCGCGAGGTCGCGCACGAGGCCATCAAGGAGAACGCGGTGGCGTCGGCGCTGGCCATGCGGGAGCAGGGTGCCGAGCGCAACGAGCTCCTCGACAAGCTCGCCGCCGACGAGCGCATCCCGCTGGACCGGGAGCAGTTGGACGCGGCGATGGCGGACAAGCTGTCGTTCACGGGCGCGGCCGCCGACCAGGTCGGCGCGGTGATCGCCCGGATCGAGGAGATCGCCAAGCAGCACCCGGAAGCCGCCGGTTACGTCCCCGGTGCGATCCTCTGACGCGGGGCACACGTCCCGTATGACACCCCAGGAACTGGAGGCCGCTCGCGACCGCATCGTCCCCGATGTGATCGCGGGCGGCCTGTCCGTGCTGTTCTGCGGCATCAACCCGGGCCTGATGTCGGCCGCGACGGGCCACCATTTCGCCCGCCCCGGCAACCGCTTCTGGCCCGTGCTGCACCGCTCCGGCTTCACCCCACGGCAGTTGAAGCCGTCCGAGCAGGACGAGCTCCTCGACTACGGGCTCGGCATCACCAACGTCGTCGCGCGGGCGAGCGCGCGGGCCGACGAGCTGAGCGACGAGGAGTTCCGCGAGGGCGGACGGCTGCTGGCCCTCAAGGTGGAGCGGCTGCGGCCGCGCTGGCTGGCGGTGGCGGGTGTCACCGCGTACCGCACGGCCTTCCACGACCCCAAGGCGCGGATAGGGCCGCAGGACCGCATGATCGGCGACACCCGGATCTGGGCGCTGCCCAACCCCAGCGGCCTGAACGCCCACTGGACGCTGCAGACGATGGCGGAGGAGTTCGCCCGGCTGCGGGAGGCCGCGACGGGGGACAGCACCGGGACGTGGTGAGGTCCGGTCCTCGTGGCCGGGCTACGCGGGGTCGTCGTCGACGCCGGCGGCGCACCCGGTGGAGTACTCGGCGGCGCACGTTTCCGTGCCGAGGGTCGCGCGGAGCCCGGCCGTGATCCGGCCGACGTCGCCGCGCTCGGCCTGTGGGAGCGGGGCGCCGGCGGATTCCCGGGCACGGGCAGCCGCGCCCAGGAGGCGGGCGGGCCGCACTTTCCCCCACGAGGGCGTACGTCCCGGCGAGGCCTTTCGTGGGCGAGGGCGAGGGCCCGGGGGTCACCGCTGTCACGGGCGGCGGCGAGGCCTTGGCGGTGCAGGGCGAGGGCCTCGGGCGCTTCGCCGCGTTGTTCGGCGACGAATCCCACTTCGGCGAGCAGGAGAGCCGGGCCCGGGCCGAATGCGACCTCACGGTGCCACGCGAGCGCCTTGTGCAGGTACTTCTCGGCGAGGTCGATTCCCCGCAGCAGCGCGTGCGTGGCACGGGTGTCGAGTGCGGCGGCGACGCCCCAGTGGTCGCCGGTCGGGGGGAAGCCGGTCAGGGCGCGGTTCACCAGCCTCTCGCTGCGGGCCAGGTCCTCCCCCGCGTCGAGCAGGGCGTGGCCGAGGAACCATACGCCACGGGCGCTGCCGTCCGGCTCCGTTCCCCCTCCGCCGTCGGCTCGCCTTCCGCCCCGGTCGGACGGGCGGCCGCGGCCACCGGCCGGCTCGGGCGCCTGCCCCGCACGCCCAGGGCGGCGGCCCGAGTCGCCGTCTCCGGCATACTGCCGGCCCTGTTCCAGGCCGCCTGCTTCGCGGCGGTGGAGACCACTTCGGTCGGCCTGGCGACGCTGACCACGATGGTCGCCGTCCCCGTCCTGGTCACGGCCGGCTCGTCGGTCCTCGACCGGCGCCCGCCCACACCTCGCGCGCTCGGAGCGGTCGTGGTCGCCGTCGCCGGGCTGATGCTGTTGCTCGGCTCCCCGGCCGGCGGGGGCGGCAACCGGGCGGCCGGGACGCTCCTGGCGCTCCTGGCCGCGGCGGGGTTCGCCGTGCTCACCTTGTACGGCCGCGCGCCGGTTCCGGGCCTGGAGCCGGCCGCCGCCACCGGTCTGGGCTTCCTGACCGGGGGCCTTCTCCTGTTGCCCGCCGGCCTGTTGTCCGGGATGGGGCTGCCGCTCCGCGCGGACACCGTCGGCACCTTGATGTTCCTCGGACTGGTCCCCACGGCGGTCGCCTACACCGTCTACTTCGCCGGCCTGCATCGCGCCGGCCCTCCTGCCGGAGTCGTCGCCGTACTCCTGGAACCGCTCACCGCCACGCTGCTCGCCGTACCTCTCCGCCATGAGCAGCTGGACGGCACCCAAGTCCTCGGCGCCCTGCTCGTCCTGGTCTCGATCGGCATCCAGCACTCACCGACCGGGTCCGGACGGCACTGAACGGTCAGGGCGGGTCGGTCTCCGTGACCACGGCGAGCAGCTGGAACGGCAGCTCCTTGTCCCAGTGCGAGACCCCCAGGGCTATCCAGAGGCCGTCCGCGCGCCAGAGGTGGACGTCCGGCACGGAGCTGCTCAGGATGTCCCAGGGGTCCGGTATCTCCTCACCGGCCATACCCCGGTCGAACACCGACCACAGGCTGAACGTCTGCGGCTCGCCCCAGCGCGCAGCGAGCAACACCGCGAGCCCGTCGCGCTCCGCCTCGTACTGTTCTTCCACGATCGCGCGCCGCGTTCCGTCGTCGTCCCAGAACTCCTCGCTCGTGCTGAGCTCCGCGATGTGGTACCCCGGGCCGCTGTCACCCACGTCCGATCTGCCGCGCTGCCCGGGGAAGGGGCGGGAGCGCAGCTGATCGATGGTCGCCAGGTGCCGTGCGGTGGTCATGACTCCAGTAAAGCCCCCACCACTGACAATTGGCGTTCCGTCAGGCCCTCCTCAGGCGTCCCAGCGGTGGCCCGCGAAGCTGGGCGCCCGGGACCGCACGCGGGCGGTGATCGCCGCGTACGAGTCGGGGTTCGTCGCGCCGGAGCGAGCCGCTCCTAGTCGCCCGAGAAACCGAAGATGCCCACGTGGGTGGGCTCATCCCCCGTGTGAAGGAGCACGTACAGCCCGGTCCACCGCATGCGGCACTCGCCGGGGAGGCTCCGTACGTACTCCTGGTGGGGCATCCGCACCGCGGCGGCCACCGACTCCTCGTACTGGCGGACCGTCGGCCGATCCGTGCCGAAGTGGTGGAGGACGCGGTCGGCGGCCAAGGGGCGCAGCGTGCCGTAGTCCCTCGGGTTGTGCGGATCCGGGGCGTCGGCCGTGTGGACCACGCGGTCGATGTCGAGTATCGAATGCGTGCCCTCGTGGCCCATGAACTCGTGGTCGGCGCGCAGCTGCTTCAGGGTCCGGTATGCGGTGCCGGGGCCGTAACTCTCCTTGAACACCCGTGTCTGCAGCGCGTGCAGCGATTCCTCGACGCCGCCCTCGTACGCCGTCACGTAGTCCCACGCGCTGGCACCCATCGTCCCGCCCTCCTTGTCACCGCTTTCACGACCGGTGCCACCGTAGGCGAGGGGTCTGACAACGCGGCCGGGTCATTGAGTACCATCCGGCAGACACGCGCGAGCTGGGAGGACAAACTGTGGGGCGGCTGACCGGCGGGGATCCGTCGCTGCTGCGGCGGATCAATTCCGCAGTGGTACTCCATGCGCTGCGGGGCGCCGACGCGCGTACGCTCACCGACCTGACCCGGATCACGGGGCTGTCCCGGCCGACCGTCGAAGGTGTGGTCGAGGGGCTCATCGGCAACGGCCTGGTGGTCGAGGTGGCGCCGGAGGAGGGCGAGGCGCGGCGCCAGGGGCGGCCTGCGCGGCGGTTCCGGTTCCGGGCCGAGGCGGGGCATCTGCTGGGCGTGGAGATCGGCCCGCACCGGGTGGCCGCGCTGATGTCGGGGCTGGACGGGCGGATCATCGGCGCCGGGTCCCGGGAGGTGTCGGAGACGGCGTCGGCGGACGAGCGGCTGGAGCGGGTGCGGGCGGTGGTCGCCGACGTGCTGCGGCGCACCGGCGTGGCACGCGGCAGCCTCCGGGCGGTCGGTGTCGGGACGCCCGGGATCGTGGAGGCGGACGGGACGGTCCGGCTCGGTACGGCGTTGCCCGGCTGGACGGGGCTGGCGCTGGGCGAGCGGCTGCGGCGGTCGTTCCGGTGTCCGGTGCTGGTCGAGAACGACGCGAACGCGGCGGCCGTGGCCGAGCAGTGGAAGGGTGCCGCGACCGACTCGGACGACATCGTCTTCGTACTGGCCGGGCTGAGTCCCGGGGCCGGGGCGCTGATCGGCGGGCGGTTGCACCGGGGGTTCGGCGGGGCGGCCGGGGAGATCGGCGCGCTGCACCTGCTGGGGCAGGGGGCGACGCCGGAGACGCTGCTGTCGACCACGGACGAGCCGCTGCACCCACTGGACGAGCAGGCGGTGGCGGAGGTCTTCGCGCTGGCGCGGGAGGGCGACGCGCGGGCCCGGGCGGCGGTGGACCGGTTCATCCAGCGGCTGGTGCACGACGTGGCGGCGCTGGTGCTGGCGCTCGATCCGGAGCTGGTGGTGGTCGGCGGCTGGGCGGCCGGCCTGGACGGCGTACTGCAGCCGCTACGGGACGAGCTGGCGCGGTTCTGTCTGCGGCCGCCCCGGGTGGCGCTGTCGCTGCTGGGCGAGGCGGCGGTGGCGACGGGGGCGCTGCGGCTGGCGCTCGACCATGTGGAGGAGCAGCTGTTCGCGGTCGAGGGGACGGTGACGGCCCGCCGCTGAGCGACGGGCCGTGCGCTACGGGTTCTTCAGGACGCGATACCGAAGTCTCCCGCGTCGCCGAAGGTGAGCCGGCAGGTGTCGGCGCGGTAGGTGGCGACGGAGACGGCGGCGGTGCGGCCGTCCGACAGGTACCGGGTGGTGACGACGAGGACGGGGGCGCCGGGCAGCCGGTCGAGCTCCTTGGCGTCGTCCGCGCGGGCGGAGCCGAGCTCGACGGCGCGGTCCTGGCCCTCCAGGGTGAGCCGCTGCAGTTCGCGCAGGACGCAGCGGGCGCGGGCCGCGCCGGACGGGGCGTCGATGGCGGTGAGGTCGGGGACGGAGCCGGTGGGCACGTACAGCTGCTCGGCGGCGACGGCCTGACCGTGCGTCACACGGAGGCGGCGCACCGTGTGCACCGGCTCGTCGGCGCCCGGGTCGAGGTCGAGGAGGCGGGCCACGGCGATGGGCGGGGCGGCGAGGGTGCAGTCCACGGGCTGCCAGGCCTCCTCACCGGCGCCGGGCCACTGATGCTGGGCGGTGGAGACGTCCACTCCCATGCGGGGCGGTGCGACGGTGGTGCCGACGCCGCGACGGCGCTGCAGCCGGCCTTCCAGCTCCAGCTGTTCGAGCGCCTGACGGAGCGTGGCGCGGGCGACGCCGAAACGAGCGGCCAGCTCACGCTCGTTGGGCAGGATCTCCCCCACCGAGAAATCCGTGTCCAGTGCTTCGCCGATCACGGTCTTCAGGTGCCAGTACTTGGGCTCCGGCACCGATTCCAGCTGCGTGGTCCCCACCCTGATCCTCCGCAATCGCCGGTCTCCCGGCGGCTTTCCGTGCCTTGTTTATTAAAGGTTCCTGCACTAACCCTGCGACCATAAGGCGGCACACACCCTTGGTCAAGACCAATCGTCGGCCGGTCACGCAGTGGGGTCGAGCCCTGTCGCAGAGCGTTCACAGGCTGTTCGCGTACCCATGGAGGGGACGGCGAAAGGCCCCGCGTCCTTGAGGACACGGGGCCTGGGGTGTGCCTATAGGTGCCGGTTATGGCGCCAACGCGGTGAGCTTGTCCGGATTTCTTACGATATAGATGGACTGGATTCGGCCCTCCCTGACGTCCACCTGAATCACCGAGTCGGGCTTGCCGTCGACGAGTACGAGCAGTGCCGGCCCGCCGTTGACTTCGACAGTCCCGAACTCGGCGGACGCGGCCGGATCCTGGGCGACCGCGCACAGGAAGCGGCCGATCTTGTCGGCGGTCTCCATGACCCGCAGCGGCGCCTTGGCCTTGCCACCGCTGTCGCCGATGAGCCGCGCGTCGGGGGCGAGGAGGGCGAGCAGCCCCTCCAGGTCGCCCCCCGCCGCCGCGGCCATGAAGCGCTCGGTGAGCTCGCGGCGTTCGGCGGGGTCGACGTCGTACCGGGGCCTGCCCTCGTCGACATGACGGCGGGCGCGGCCCGAGAGCTGCCGCACGGCCGCCTCCGACCGGTCGAGGGTGGCGGCGATCTCCGCGTACGGGAAGCCGAAGGCCTCGCGCAGCACGAACACCGCCCGCTCCAGCGGCGAGAGCGATTCGAGGACGACCAGGACGGCGAGCGACACGGAGTCGGCGAGCACGGCGCGCTCGGCCGTGTCGGGGACGGTCGGCCCGAAGTCGGTGACGACCGGTTCGGGCAGCCAGGGACCGACGTACGCCTCGCGGCGCGCCTGCACCTGGCGGAGCCGGTCGATGGCGAGGCGGGTGGTGACGCGTACGAGATAGGCCCGCGGCTCGCGGATGTCCGCGCGCTCGGCGGCGGACCAGCGCAGCCACGCCTCCTGCACCACGTCCTCGGCGTCGGCGACGCGGCCGAGCATCCGGTAGGCCACTCCGGTCAGGACGGGCCGGTGTTCCTCGAAGACGCCGGTGACGTCGGCGGCGTCCGTCCCGGCTGCTGGTTCTGTGTCGGTTGCCACCGTCCCATCATGCGGTACGGATCGGATGGGATGCGGCCCGGCCCCTTGAACTCCGATCTACCGAACGGTAATTGTTGCTGACAAGGCGTCTAAGACATGGACAGGGCAAGGACAGGGAGCAGCAGCATGGCCGCACAGGTGTCGTTCCCGGTCGAATCCGCGCGCGGGTCCGGCACGGTGTCGGTGGAGTACGAGCGGATGGGTGACGGGGAGCCGCTGCTGCTGCTCCACGGCATAGGGCACCACTGGCAGGCCTGGCAGCCGGTGCTGGAGATCCTGGCCGCCGAGCGCGATGTCATCGCCGTCGACCTGCCGGGCTTCGGCCGCTCCCCCGCCCTGCCCGACGGCTTCGCGTACGACCTGTCCACGGTCGTGCCGGTGCTGGGCGCGCTGTGCGAGGCCCTGGACATCGACCGGCCGCATGTGGCGGGCAACTCGCTGGGCGGGCTGCTGGCCCTGGAACTGGGCCGCAAGAAGCTCGTCCGGTCGGTGACGGCGCTCTCACCCGCCGGTTTCTGGACGGAGAGCGAGCGCCGGTACGCCTTCGGGACGCTGCTCGCCATGCGTCAGGGCGCCGAGTCCATGCCGCTGCCGATGATCGAGTGGCTGTCCCGGTCGCCCGCCGGACGGGCCGCGCTGACCAGCACCATCTACGCGCGGCCGGGGCGGCGTTCACCGGAGGCGGTGGTCGCCGAGACGCTCGCGCTGCGCGACGCCACCGGTTTCCGCCACACGCTGGCCGCCGGGCGCGCGGTCCTGTTCACGCACGACGTCCCCGGCCTGCCCGTCACCGTCGCGTGGGGCACCCGCGACCGGCTCCTGCTGCGCCGTCAGGGCGTCCGCGCCAAGCGGGCCGTCCCCGCGGCCCGGCTGGTGCGCCTGCCCGGTTGCGGCCACGTGCCGATGAACGACGACCCCGCCCTGGTCGCGCGCGTGCTCCTGGACGGGAGCCGCTGACCGGCGCCCCAGGACACCCGAGCCCAGCGCGACACCCGCGCCCACCAGCGCGCTGCCGACGCCCTGGGCGAGACCGTAGGAACCGGTGGCGACGAGCGGCGCGGTCATCGCCGCGGACACCGGGATGAGCCCGGAGAACAGGGTGGCGCGCTCGGCCCCGATCCGCTGGACGCCCATGTACCAGCAGACGAACCCGACGACCGTGACCACGGCGGCCTGCCACAGCAAGGCCACCGCCTCCTGCCCGGTCGGTACGCGCAGCATCTCCGTGCCGTCCATCAGCAACCCCGCGAGGGCCGATTCGAGCGCGGCGACGCCGCACACGGTGGCCGACAGCAGCTTCGGCCCGAGCGGCTTGAGTACGGGCACCGCCAGGACCGCGAAACCGACCTCCCCCACCAGGGCCCCCACCGACCAGGCGATCCCCGCCAGGTCGGTACGCCCCCATCCCTGCACGGTGAACGCCCCGGCCGCGACGAGCAGCGCCCCGTAGAGCACCGGCCGCGTGGGCCGGCGGCCGTCCAGCACCGGGACGAGCACGGTGACGACCACGGGCGCGCAGCCGACGAAGACGCCCGGGACGGCGGGCTCCGCGGTACGTTCGGCGGCCAGCACCGCCAGGTTGAACCCGACCATCCCCACCGCCGCGAGCACCGCGACCCGCACCCACTGGCGCGCCGTGAGCCTTCGCACAGCAGCGGCTCCGCCCCGCCCCACCAGGGGCAGCAGCAACATGAAGGCGAGGCCGTAACGCAGCGCCTGCCCGCCCGCGTACGGATAGTCGCCGAGGACGCTGTTGGCGGTGAAGGAGGCGCCGACGAGGACGCAGGCGAAGGCCGCGAGCAACGCGCCCCGCGTTCGATTCGCGTTCATGGCGTCGACGCTAGGCGGGGCGGCGGTCCGGTTGGAGGGCCACTTTCCTTCCGCCTTGGAGGACCACTTGTAAGGTTCGGGCCATGACGCATCAAGGGGGCGGGGGCTGCTGGGAGTTGCTGCTCCCTGCGGTCGCCGCGCCGCCCCGGCGACGCGGCCGGATGCTCCAGTCGGCGCTGCGCGAGGCGGTCAGGTCGGGGCGGCTCGCGGCCGGGACACGGCTGCCGTCCAGCCGGGAGCTGGCGGCCGATCTGGGCGTCTCCCGGGGGCTGGTGACGGAGGCGTACGAGCAGCTGACGGCCGAGGGGTACCTGCGCAGCGGCCGGGGCGCGGGCACCTGGGTGGGCGACGCGGTGCGTCAGGCGGCGCCCACGGCGCGGGACCTCGCGCCGGGCACGGCGGGCGCCTGTGTGGACTTCCGCCCCGGCACGCCGGACCTGTCGCTGTTCCCCCGTACGGCCTGGGCGGCCGCCCACAAGGCCGTCCTGTCCCGGCTGCCGCACCGGGCGCTGGGCTATCCCGACCCGCGCGGGCTGCCGGAGTTGCGCACCGCCCTCGCCGCGCTGCTGGCCCGGCGGCGCGGGGTGGTGGCCGACCCCGAGCGGCTGGTCGTCTGCTCGGGAGTGGCGCAGGCGCTGACTCTCCTCGGTTTCGTCCTCGGGGCCCGCGGTCTGCGCGCCCTGGGCGTCGAGGATCCGAGCAGTCCCGAGCCCACGGCCCTCTTCGCGTCGGCGGGGCTGCGGACCGTGCCGCTACCGCTCGACACGGAAGGCCTCGCACCCGGCCCGCTCGCCGCGTCCGGACTCCGGGCGGTGGTCACCACACCCGCCCACCAGTTCCCGTCCGGGATCGCCTACTCCGCACGGCGCCGAGCCGAACTCCTCGACTGGGCCCGTACGGTGGACGGCTACCTCATCGAGGACGACTACGACGGCGACTTCCGCTACGACCGCGCCCCCGTGGGCGCCCTCCAGGGCCTGGACCCGGAGCGCGTCGTATACACCGGCTCCGTCAGCAAGTCCCTCGCGCCCGGGCTCCGTCTCGGCTGGATGCTCGTACCGGAATCCCTGGCCCACGAGGTCGTCGAACGCAAGCGCACCATGGACCTGGGCAACCCGTCGCTCGACCAGGCCGTCCTCGCCCACTTCGTCACGAACGGCGGCTACGACCGCCAGTTGCGCCGCTGCCGGCGCGCCTACCGGGAGCGTCGGGACGCGCTCGTCACCGCCCTGGAGGAGCGCTTCCCCGGTACGGAGGTCAGCGGCATCGCGGCCGGGCTCCACGTCATCGCGCGCGTGCCGGGGCGTTACGGGACGGAGGCGGCCTTCCTGGAGCGGGCGGGCGCCGCCGGGGTGGCGCTGCGGCCGCTCACCGGCTACGGAACGGTGACGGCCACGGGTCCGGACGACGGGGACGTACGGCTGGTCCTGGGGTACGCCCATCTGACGCCGGGGGACATCGCACTGGGGGTGCGGCTGATGGCGGGCGTCCAGGAGGGCGCCTAGGAGGGGCGTTCAAAGGGGGCGCCTGGAGGCGGTTTGTTCACGCGGGGTTCGCGTGCGCGCCGCCGCCGGGCGTTAGGCATGGCTCCCGTACCGTCCCTCCGCGAAAGGCGTACCGATGGCGTCGCACCGTCCGAACCCGTACCCCGCCCGCCGTACCGTCCTGCGCGGGTCGCTGGCCGCGTCGGCGGCACTGTCGCTGGGCGCCGCCGCGCCCGCACTCGCCCGGTCCGGGCGGCCGCGCGCCGCGTGGGGCGTGCAGACCGGGGACGTCACGGCGTCGTCCGGTCTGGTGTGGGTACGGTCGGACCGGGCGGCCCGGATGGTCGTGGAGACCTCGGCCACCGAATCGTTCCGGCACGTCCGCCGCCACCCCGGCCCGCTGCTCGGCCCCGACACCGACTTCACCGGCACCACCGCCCTGCGCGGCCTGCCTCCGGGCGAGCAGATCCACTACCGGGTCACGCTCCTGGACCCGGACGACCCCCGGCGCGCCGGCGAGCCGGTCCTCGGCACCTTCCGCACCGCTCCCGCGCGGCGCCGGGACGGGGTGCGCTTCCTGTGGTCGGGCGACATCGCCGGGCAGGGCTGGGGCATCAACCCGGACATCGGCGGGTTCTACGCGTACGAGGACATGCGGCGCCTGGACCCGGACTTCTTCCTGTGCAGCGGCGACACCGTCTACGCCGATGGCCCGCTGCAGGCCCGGGTGACGCTTCCGGACGGGCGGGTGTGGCGCAACGTCATGACGGAGGAGAAGGCGAAGGTCGCCGAGACGCTCGACGAGTACCGCGGCGTCTTCCGCTACAACCTGCTGGACCCGGGCGTCCGCGCGTTCAACGCGCAGGTCCCCTCCATCGTGCAGTGGGACGACCACGAGGTGCGCAACAACTGGTATCCGGGCCAGCTCCTGGACGACCCGCGCTACACCGAGAAGGACGTCGACGTCCTGGCCGACCGCTCGCTGCGGGCGTTCGGCGAGTACTTCCCCGTATCGACGCTCCACAGCGGCCGGATGCACCGGGTGGTGCGGTACGGGCCGCTGCTGGACGTGTTCGTCCTCGACATGCGGACGTACCGCAACGCCAACTCGCCGGGCCGTCAGACGGACGACACCACCGGCATCCTGGGCGCCGAGCAACTGGCCTGGCTGAAGCGGGAGCTGAGCCGTTCCCGCGCCGTGTGGAAGGTGCTCGCCGCCGACATGCCGCTCGGCCTGGTCGTCCCGGACGGCGCCACGAACATCGAGGCGGTCGCGCAGGGCGACCCGGGTGCCCCCCTGGGCCGTGAGCTCCAGATCGCCGAACTGCTCCGGTTCATCAAGCACCGGCGGATCACCGGCACCGTATGGCTCACGGCGGACGTCCACTACACGTCCGCCCAGCACTACGCGCCCGAGCGGGCGGCGTTCAGGGACTTCGCGCCGTTCTGGGAGTTCGTCTCCGGCCCCCTCGCCGCGGGAGGGTTCCCGGCGAACGCGCTGGACGGTACGTTCGGCCCGGAGCGGGTGTTCGTCCGGGCGCCGGAGCGCGCGAACGTCTCGCCGATGGAGTCGCCGCAGTACTTCGGCGAGGTGGACATCGACGGCGACAGCGGCGAGATGACCGTACGGCTGCGGGCGACCGGCGGGACGACGCTCTTCACGAAGACGCTCCAGCCGGGCCGGGTCGGACAGTGAACCTCTGACCCCAAACTATTGAAAACCGGACTTATGCGTCCAGACGCATACTTAACCCGTCAGTCACAAAGCGTTCGTGATCACGCAACACCACTGGGTCACAGTGATGCCATGACTGATGTGACTTCTGCGAAGAGCCCCCGCCGCCACCACCACTGGCGGCGGGACCTCGTCGAACTGGCCGCCCTGTTCACCGCCGTCGCCGTCGCGGACGCGGTCGCGAACACCATCGTGCACGGCCCGGACGGCCCGTACCTCCTGGCCGTGTCGGCGGTGGCCCTGATCGCCACGGCGGCGTTCCACACCTGGTGGGCACGCCGCCACAGCCATGCCCCGCCGGCCACATCCGACCCCCATACCGGGGGCGGCCCGGAGAAGGGCGAGACAGTGCTGTGGCGCATGCGGACCACCGTGCGCGACGAACCCGGCAGCCTCGCCGCGCTGTGCACGGCGCTCGCGCACCTGCACGTCGACATCCTGACCCTGCAGACGCATCCGCTGGCCGACGGCACGGTCGACGAGTTCCTGCTGCGGGCGCCCGCCTCCCTCCAGGCGGCGACCCTGACCCGGGAGGTCACCGCTGCGGGCGGCACCGGCACCTGGACCGAGCGCGCCGACGCGCACGACCTGGTGGACACCCCGACGCGGATGCTGGGCCTGGCCACCCGTACCGCTCTCGACGCCGCCGAACTACCGCTCGCGCTGCGCCAGTTGCTCGGCCGGTGCACCATCCATTCGCTGCCGGCCGTCTCGCCGACCGGCCGCCCCACCGGCGCGACGGCACCGGTCGAGGGCGTCCTGGAGGACGGGGAGACCGTGATGCGGCTGCGCGACCCGAACGGCGGCGCCATCACCATCGAGCGGCCGTACCTGCCGTTCACGCCCACCGAGTTCGCCCGCGCCCGTGCCCTGGTGGAGCTGGACGCCCGCCTCGGGCCTCGCATCCCGCGCAGCCAGGACGTGCTGACGCTCCCGGAGGGCAACGAGATCACGGTCCGCCGCGCCGACCAGGGCGACCTGGACGCCGCCCGGGCCATGCACGAGCGCTGCTCCGACCGCACCCTCAGCCTGCGCTACCACGGCCCGGTCGGCGACGCGGGCCGCTACCTGAACCACCTCCTGAGCCCCCGGTTCGGCCGGACGCTCGCCGTCGAGACGGCGTCCGGCCGGCTCGTCGCCCTCGGCCACCTGCTGTGGGACGGCGACGAGACCGAGGTGGCCCTGATCGTCGAGGACGACTGGCAGCGCCGCGGCATCGGCTCGGAGCTGCTGAACCGACTGGTGGGGCTGGCGCTCGAGGCGGGCTGCGAGAGCGTGTACGCCGTGACGCAGTCGTCCAACACGGGCATGGTCGCGGCGATGCGCGGGCTGAACCTGCCGCTCGACTACCAGATCGAGGAGGGCACCCTGGTGATCACCGCACGGCTGAACGGGATTCCCGTACCGCGCCCTCAGCGGCAGACCGGCCGGGCCGAGCGCTGAGCGCCTCCGTCAGGTCCCGCCACAGGTCCTCGACGTCCTCCAGGCCGACCGACATGCGCAGCAGCCGGTCGCTGACGCCCGCCGAGCGCCGGTCGCCCTCGTCCACGATGCGGTGGCTGATGGAGGCCGGGTGCTGGATCAGGGTGTCGACGCTGCCGAGGCTGACCGCCGGCGTGATCAGCCGTACCCCGGCGATCACGTCGTGCGGGTCTCCGTACACCTCGAAGGAGACCATGGCGCCGCCGATCTCCGGGTAGTGCACCCGCGCGATCCGGGGATCGGCCGCAAGCCTGCGCGCCAGCTCGGCGGCGGAGGCGGACGCGGCCCGCATCCGTACCGGCAGGGTGGACAGCCCGCGCAGCAGCAGGTAGCTCGCCAGCGGGTGCAGGACGCCACCGGTGGCGAACCGCACCTGGCGCAGCTTCCCGGCGAACTCCTCGTCGCACGCCACCACGCCCGCCAGCACGTCCCCGTGCCCGCCCAGGTACTTGGTGGCACTGTGCAGGACGATCCGCGCCCCGTGCTCGACGGGACGCTGGAGTACGGGGGTGGCGAAGGTGGAGTCGACGAGGAGCGGCACCGAGCCGCAGGCGTGGGCCACGGCCCGGATGTCGACCTCGGCGAGGGTCGGGTTCGCGGGGGTCTCGACCATCACCAGGCCGGTGTCGGGGCGGATGGCGTCGGCGATGCCCGCCACATCGGTCCAGGTCACCTGCGTACCGAGGAGCCCGGCGGTGAGGAGGTGGTCGCTGCACCCGTACAGCGGCCGGACCGCGACCACGTGGCGGAGGCCCATGCTCGCGCGGACGAGGAGGACGGCGGTCAGGGCGGCCATGCCGCTGGCGAACGCGACGGCGCTCTCGGTGCCCTCCAGCCGGGCGAGCGCGGTCTCGAAGCGGGCGGTGGTGGGGTTGTCGAGCCTGGCGTAGACGGGCGGGCCCTCCGGCCGGGCGCCGGTGGTGGCGAAGGCGTCGATCCGCTCGGCCTCGGCTCTCGCGTCGTGCGACGGGTACGTGGTGGAGAGATCCAGCGGCACGGCATGCAGACCCAGGGCGGCGAGATCGTCGCGCCCGGCGTGCACGGCTTCGGTGGCCAGCGCCCTCGGGGTGGCCGGGGCGAAGGAGGCGTCGTGAGAGGCGTCGTAAGACAGGGCATCCATGGAGGCACTGTGAACAGGTACCGGGAGGTAGCCGAAAATCGCCGTGTTACGTTCGATGAATGACCGATTCTGTCGTCCTGGACACGGTCGATCTGCACATACTTCGCCTTTTGCAGAACGACGCCCGGACCACCTACCGCGAGCTCGCCGCCGAGGTCGGGGTCGCCCCCTCCACCTGCCTGGACCGGGTGGCACGGCTGCGCCGCACGGGCATCATCCTGGGCAACCGGCTGCGACTCGATCCGGCCAAAATCGGCCGGGGCCTGGAGGCGCTGCTCCTGGTCCAGGTGCGCCCGCACCGCCGGGAGCTGATCGGCCCGTTCGTCGACCGGATCCGGGCCCTGCCGGAGTCGCGGGCCCTGTTCCATCTGACCGGTCCTGATGACTATCTGGTGCATGTGGCGGTGTCGGACCCCGCCGACCTGCAGCGACTCGTCCTGGACGAGTTCACCTCGCAGCGGGAGGTGGCTCGCGTGGAGACCCGGCTGATCTTCCAGCAGTGGGAGTGCGGGCCGCTGCTGCCGCCCGGCGCGCCCGCTCATTTGTCAGCCGACCGGGACGGATGAGGATGACGACGAGGCCCGTGGCATACCAGGATGGCCTCATGCCAGAGACCTCCAGCAGCGCGCTCCCCCGCATGGTCGCCGACGCCTATGTCGACGCGCTCATCGAACTCGACCCGATCACCGGTACCTACCTGGGTGTCCAGAAGAGCGCCGGACTCCTTCCGGACTTCTCGCCCGCCGGTCAGGAAGAGATCGCCGCACTGGCCCGTGAAACGCTCACCCGGCTCGACGAGGCCGAGCGCCTGTCCGGTGCCCGCAGCGACGCCGAGCGCCGCTGCGGACGGCTCCTGCGGGAGCGCCTCACGGCCGAACTGGCCGTGCACGAGGCCGGCGAGGGGCTGTGCACGGTCAGCAACATGCGCTCCCCGGCGCACAGCGTACGCATCGTCTTCACCGTGATGCCCACCGAGACCGGCGACGACTGGGCGGCGGTCGCCGAGCGGCTGCGGGCGGTACCGGCCGCGCTGGCCGGCTACCGCGAGTCGCTCGAACTGGGCCTGGAGCATGGCCTGTTGGGTGGCCCTCGGGCGACGGCCACGTTCATCGAGCAGCTCACCGAGTGGACGGGCAACGACGGGGCGGGACGCGGCTGGTTCGAGGAGTTCGTGGCGCCCGCCCCGGCCGGGCTGCGCCCGGAGCTGGACGCGGCGGCGGGCGGTGCCACCCGGGCGCTGGCCGCCCTGCGGGACTGGATGCGCGAGGTGTACGCCCCGGCCGTGAAGGGTGCGCCCGACACGGTGGGCCGCGAGCGGTACGCGCGCTGGTCGCGCTACTTCAACGGCAGCGACTGCGACCTGGACGAGGCGTACGCGTACGGCTGGGGCGAATACCACCGGCTGCTCGCCGAGATGAAGGCCGAGGCGGAGAAGATCCTGCCGGGCGCCGGGCCGTGGGAGGCGCTCGCCCACCTCGACGAGCACGGCACCCATATCGAGGGCGTGGAGGAGGTACGGGTCTGGCTCCAGGCCCTGATGGACGAGGCGATCGAGGCGCTGGACGGTACGCACTTCGAACTCGCCGAGCGGGTACGGAAGGTGGAGTCGCGGATCGCCCCGCCGGGCGGGGCCGCCGCCCCGTACTACACCGGCCCGTCCGAGGACTTCTCGCGCCCGGGCCGCACCTGGCTGCCGGTCGACGGCGAGACGCGGTTCCCCGTCTACGACCTGGTGTCGACGTGGTACCACGAGGGCGTGCCCGGCCATCACCTCCAGCTCGCGCAATGGGCGCACGTCGCCGACCGGTTGTCCCGCTACCAGGCGACGATCGGCCTGGTGAGCGCCAACGCGGAGGGCTGGGCGCTGTACGCGGAACGGCTCATGGACGAGCTGGGGTTCCTGCCCGACCCGGAGCGGCGCCTTGGCTACCTGGACTGCCAGATGATGCGGGCCTGCCGGGTGATCGTGGACATCGGCATGCACCTCGGGCTCCGCATCCCGGCGGACTCGCCGTTCCGGCCGGGCGAGCGGTGGACGCCGGAGCTGGCGCAGGAGTTCTTCCAGATGCACACCAGCCGCCCGCCGGCGTTCGTCGAGAGCGAGCTGACCCGCTACCTGTCGATGCCGGGGCAGGCCATCGGCTACAAACTGGGCGAGCGTGCCTGGCTGCTGGGCCGCGAGAAGGCCCGCCAGGCGCACGGCGCCGCGTTCGACGCCAAGAAGTGGCACATGGCCGCGCTGTCCCAGGGCCCGCTGGGCCTGGACGACCTGGTGGAGGAACTGGCCCGGCTGTGACGGCGACGGGGGCCGCCCGCGGCCCCGGTGACGGTGCCGGGCCGGGCCGCGTCCGGCCCGGGCGGCGCGCGGCAGGGGTGGTCAGCAGCCGCAGTCGTCCGCGTCGATCGGGGCCGTCAGCGGGTCGGCGTCGCGCTTGCGGACGCCCTCCCACGTCTCGTACGCGAAGCCCTCACGCGCCCAGTACTCGAAGCCGCCGAGCATCTCCTTGACCTGATAGCCGAGTTGGGCGAGGGCGAGGGCGGCGCGCGTGGCGCCGTTGCAGCCCGGGCCCCAGCAGTACGTGACGACCGGCACCGCCTTGTCCAGCAGCTGCTCCGCCTGCTCGGGGATGAGCGCCGTCGGCAGGTGGACCGCGCCCGGGATGTGGCCCTGGTCCCAGGACTCCGTCGACCGCGAGTCGAGGACGACGAACCCCGGGTCACCGCCGGCGGCGAGCGCGGAGGCGACGTCGGAGACGTCCGCGTGGAAGGCGAGGCTCGCCGAGAAGTACACGGAGGCCGCGGCCGGCGAGGCCGGGGGGACGCGCAGAACGGCGTTGGCGGCGGCAGGGGCGCTGGTGATCGACGTCGTCGTCATGGCCAAAAATCTACGGGTCGTTGATCATCTCAGTGAAGTGACGATCCCCGGTGGTTGTCTTGTTCGGCCGGGGATTCCCCTGCTATTCCTCGTCCATGACCGGATATTCACCGGACGCCACCGACTGGCGCATCCTCGCGGCCCTCCAGGACCAGGGCCGGGCCACCTTCGCCGAACTGGCCCGTACCGTCTCCATGTCCGCGAGTGCCGTCACCGAGCGGGTCCGCAGGCTGGAGGAGGCCGGGGTGATCGCCGGCTACACGGCGGTCGTCGACCAGGAACGGCTCGGGCTTCCGATCCTCGCCTTCGTACGGCTGCGCTATCCGAACGGTAACTACAAGCCGTTCCACGACATGCTGGACACCACTCCGGAGATCCTGGAGGCGCACCATGTGACGGGCGACGACTGCTTCGTACTGAAGGTCGCCGCCCGTTCGATGGGACACCTGGAGGAGATCTCCGGGAAGGTCGCCGTGCTGGGCGCGGTGACGACGAGCGTCGTCTACTCGTCGCCGCTGCCGCGCCGCGCGATCAGCCGCTGAGCCCTCCCCCGGCGCGCAGCTTCACGGCCGAACCGCCGCGTTCCTTGACGACCTCCAGCTGGGTGGGGACACGGCGGCGCAGGTCGGCGACGTGGCTGACGATGCCGACGCTGCGGTCCCGTTCACGGAGGGAGTCCAGGACGTCCAGCACCTCGTCGAGGGTCTGGTCGTCGAGGCTGCCGAAGCCCTCGTCGATGAAGAGGGTGTCGAGCCGTACGCCGCCGGCCTCGTCGGTGACGACGTCGGCGAGGCCCAGCGCCAGCGCCAGCGACGCGAAGAACGTCTCCCCGCCGGACAGCGTGGCCGTGTCGCGCTCGCTGCCCGTCCAGGCGTCGACGACGTGCAGGCCGAGGCCCGCCCGTTTCGCGCCGGCGCGGGCGTCGGAGTGGACAAGGATGTAGCGCCCGGACGACATGCGCTGGAGGCGGGCGGTGGCGGCGGCCGCGACCTGTTCGAGCCGGGCCGCGAGGACGTAGGACTCCAGCCGCATCTTGCGCTCGTTCTCGGCGGACGTGCCGGCGGTCAGCCCGGCCAGCCGGGCCACCCGGTCGTACTCGTCGCGCAGCGGCCCCAGGCGCCGCACCTCGCTGGCCACCTGCCGGGACAGCCGGTCCAGTTCGGCGCACCGCTCGCGGTGTGCGGCAAGGGCGGAGTCCGCGTCGCGGGCGGCGCGGTCGGCGGCCGCGTGGGCGGCCTCGGCACCGTACGGGTCGGCGGGCCGCCGCTCTGCCGCGGCCCGCGTCTCCGGCTCGGCGAGCCGGTCGGCGACGGCCGCGGCCTCGGCCTGCCAGGCGTCCAGCCGCCGCTGCAGGTCGCGCTGCGTCACGTCGTCGAGCAGCGCGGCGGCCGCGGCGGCAGGCGTGTCGAACCCGGCCCGGAACGCGGCGTCGGCGAGCCGGTCGTCGGCCTCCTTGAGGCGCCGGGCGGTGTCCTCGACGGTACGTACGGCGTCGGCGGCCTCGGCGAGGCGGGCGATCCGGTGCTCCAGGAACGCGGCGTGCTCGGCCACGGCGCCGCCCGGCACGCGGGCGAGCTCCGCGTCGACGGCCGTCTGCTCCCGGTCGAGCGCCTCCCGCTGCGACGTCCGCGCGGCGGCACGGCGCTCGACCTGCTGCCGCACCTCCACGCGCCGCTGGTACTCCTGCTCGGCCTGCTGAAGCGCCTCCCGCGCCGCGTGCATCCCCGCGGCCACCGCTCGGGCCTCGTCGTACTCGCGCTCCAACCACGCGACCTCGTCGGCGAGTTCCTCGACGGTCGGCTGCTCTCCCCTCACGCCACGGTGGGTCACCCCGTCCCGCCCGGGGGCATCGCCCCCGAGCGCCCCGCCGCCGCGCTGCGGGGCGGCGGGGCCGGCGGTGGCTTCCACGCGGGCGCGTCCGAGGGCGTCGGCACCGGCCTCGGCCGTCACACCGTCGCCGCCGGGGACCCCGTCGCGGCCCGGGGCGTGACCC
>NZ_NBCN01000003.1:422661-498265 GCF_002099185.1 Streptomyces sp. CB03238
GGGCGCCCAGGTCGGCGACTTCCGCGCGGGCGGCCGTCAAGGCCTCCTCCGTGACCGCGAGTTCGCGTTCGGCGGCCGAGCGGGCTTCGTCGGCGTGGGCGTGGGCCTCGTAGGCCGCGTCCTCCGTCGTGCGGTCGACGTGGTCGGCGTCGGCGCGGGCGGGGGCCGGGTGGTCGGCGGAGCCGCAGACCGCGCACGGCTCACCGTCCGCGAGCCCGGCCGCGAGTTCGGCGGCGATACCGCGCAGGCGGCGTTCCCGCAGGTCCAGCCACGTCTCGTGGGCCGCGTTGGCGTGTTCGCGCGCGGCCGTCAGGCGGGACGCGGCGGCCGCCACGTCCCGTACCAGCGCGTCGCGGCGGCGGGCGGCGGCCAGCCGGCGGCGGGCGGGTTCGAGGCGGCCCGCGAGGTGTTCGGCGCGGGTCGCCGCCTCCTGGGCGGCCTCCACCCGGTCCTGGAGGGCGCGGCGGGTGGTGTCCCAGCCGGCCAGCCACACGGCCGCGTCCTGCAGGGTCTCCTCGTCGGCACGGTCCTGCCGGTCCAGTTCGCCGCGCTCGCGGGCGAGCTCCGCGGCGCGCCGCTCGGCCCGCCGGGCGGTGTCGAGGCCGCCGAGGTCCTCCCGCAGCCGGCCCGCCAGCGCGGCCAGGTGCTCGGCGCCCGCGTCGGCGAGGTCCGGCTGCAGACCGGCCGCCGCCCGCTCGTGGGCCACACGCGCCGCGCGGTGCTCCCGCTCCGCGTCGTCGCGCAGGCTCAGCGGCCCGGCCACCCGCTCCGCCTTGCGGGCCCGCTCCAGCCGGGCCTGCCACCCGTCACGCTCACCCCGCCGGGCGTCCAGCTCGGCGCCGCGCCGCCGCGCGTCCCCGTACCGCTGCTGCCGCGCCGCCAGCTCCCGCTCCTCGTCGAGGGCGCGGCGCGCGGCGGCCTGCCGGCCCTCGGCGGCGACGAGCGCCGAATCGGCGATGTCCAGCGCCTCCCGGGCACCCGACCGCGCCACGGCCGCCCAGGCCAGGACGGCTCCGGCGAGTCCCGGGTCGCCGGGCTTCGCCTCCGGGGCGGGCCAGCCCTCGGCGGCGTCGCCCGCCGCCTGGGCCATCCGGTGGGCGAGGGCGAGGAGCCGTTCGTCGCCGTCCTTCACCTGCTGCTCGGCGGCGCGCCGCAGGTCGGCGAGGCGCTCCTCGACGGCGGCGAAGCGCCGGGTGTCGAAGAGCCGGCCGAGGAGCTTGCCGCGCGCCTCGGCGTCGGCGCGCAGGAACCGCGCGAAGTCGCCCTGCGGCAACAGCACCACCTGGCAGAACTGCTCCCGGCTCATGCCGAGCAGCTGGGTGACCTCCTCGCCGATCTCCTGGTGGGAACGGCTCAGCCCCCGCCACTCGCCGCTCTCCGGGTCGTACTCCCGCAGCCACGACTGGGCCTTCTCGGTGGTGAAACCGCCGCCCCGCTTCTTGGGGCGCGGCTGCGCGGGCCGCCGGGTGATCTCCAGCCTCCGCCCGGCCACGGTCAGGTCGAGCACGACCTCGGTGGACGTGCCCGCCGGGGCGTGGTCGCTGCGCAGCGAGGTCCCGGGGCTCTGGCGGGCGCCGGGCACCGCCCCGTACAGGGCGTAGCAGACGGCGTCGAGGACGGAGGTCTTGCCCGCGCCGGTCGGGCCGTGGAGGAGGAAGAGCCCGGCCTGGGACAGGACGTCGAAGTCGACGGTCCGGGTGGTGCCGAACGGGCCGAAGCCGGTGATGTCGAGCCGGTGGAGTTTCACCCGGCCACCTCGCGCTGTGCCATGTCCACCCGTACGTCGTCGAAGGCGCGCAGGAGCGCCGCGCGCTCCTGGTCGTCGGGGCCCGCCCCGCCGCGTACATGGGCGACGAAGTCCTCGGCGATCTGCTGGTCGTCGCGGTCGCGCAGGCGCTGCGCGTACGAGGCGAGGGGCTCGTCGTCTGGCCGCTCGGGGGCGAAGAGGAGGCTGAGGGTGTGGGGGAAGCGTTCGGTGAGGCGGGCCATGGGCTCGGCGGGGCGCACCGGGTCGGTGAGGGTGGCCTCGACCCACGACTCCTCGTGGCGGTCCAGCGCGGGGTCGGCGAGCAGGTCGTCGAGCCGGCCCCCGATGCGGGCGAGGCGGCGTGGCACCGGGCAGTCGATCCGCTCGGCGCGGACCGTCCCGTCGCCCTTCAGGTCGACGAGCCACATCGTCTTGCGGTGGTCGGCCTCGGAGAAGGAGTACGCGAGGGGCGAGCCCGAGTACCGGACCCGGTCGGTGAGGGCCTGGCTGCCGTGCAGGTGCCCGAGCGCGACGTAGTCCACGCCGTCGAAGACCCCGGCCGGGACGGCGGCCACGCCGCCGACGGTGATGTCGCGCTCGCTGTCGCTCGGCGCGCCGCCCGCGACGAAGGCGTGGGCGAGGACGACGGAACGGGTGCCGGGGGCGCGCCCTGCGAGGTCGGCGCGAACCCGCTCCATGGCGGCCGTCAGCACGGCCTCGTGCCCCGCCTTCTTCGCGCCCAACTGCTCGCGTACGAGAGCGGGTTCCAGGTACGGCAGGCCGTAGAACGCCACGTCGCCGTGTGCGTCGGCGAGCAGCACGGGGGTGCCGACGCCGGCGGGGTCGGTCCGCAGGTGTATCCCGGCCCGCTCGATGAGCCCGGCGCCGACGCCGAGCCGGCGGCCCGAGTCGTGGTTGCCGGAGATCATCACGGTGGGTACGCCGGCCTCGGCGAGCCGGTGCAGCGCGGCGTCGAACAGCTTCACGGCGGGCAGCGGCGGCACCGCGCGGTCGTAGATGTCCCCGGCGACCAGCACCACGTCCACGTCGTGCTCACGGACCGTCGCCACGAGGTGGTCGAGGAACGCGGCCTGGGCCTCGAGCAGGCTCACCCGGTGGAACGACCGCCCCAGGTGCCAGTCCGATGTGTGCAGCATTCTCAAGATGCCGCTCCGACCCGCATGTTCACCGCTCCTCCGCCCCCGGCACCTGATTCCTCACGCGCCACAGTCTGCCATCGGGGACTGACAACGTCCGACGAACCGGTGATCACCCGGCGCTCGGCGGCCCGGTGACAGTCACCTCGGCGGGGCGGAGGAGGTGGTCGCCGACACGGTATCCGGGGCGGACGATCTCGCTGCACACGGCCCGCTCGACGAAGGGGGAGCGGTGGTACGCGACGGCCTGGTGGACGCGCGGGTCGAACGGGTCGCCCACCGCGCCGAAGGCCCCGAGGCCCAGGGCCGCGAGCTCACTGTCCAGGGCCAGGGCGACGCGCTGGAACCCGCCCGTGAGCTCGCCCTGCCTGGCCGCCTCCGCGATGGCGTCCAGCACGGGCAGGAACCGGCGCAGCACGTTCCCCACGGCCACCTCACGCACCGCGAGGCGGTCGCGGTGGACCCGGCTCCGGTAGTTGTCGTACTCCGCCTTCAGCCGTTGCAGGTCGGCGGTCCGCTCCGCCAGCGCCACGGCGAGCGCGGCCGCCCCTGGGGGCGGCGGCGCCGGCCGGAGCGACCGCTCACGCCCGGCGCGCTCGTGGCGCCCGGCGCGCTCGGCGCGGTCGGCGCGACCGGGGGCGCCCCGGTGCTCGCGGATGCCGGGGCTCTCGGCGGGCCCGGCGGGGCCGTCGTGGTCCGCCCCGTCGGCACACTCGGCGCGCGCGGCACCATCCGTGCGCTCAGGGCGCTCGGCACGGTCGGCCCCGCCGGCACGGTCTGCGCGGTCGCGCCGGTCCATGGGCTCGGGGCGCTCGACGCGGTCCGCCCCGCCGACGCCGTCGTGGCGCTCGGCGCGGTCGGAGCGCTCCGCACCCTCGGCCCCATCGAGGTGCCCATGGCGCTCGACGCGATCGCCCCCGTCGGCGCCGTCGCCCCCGTCGGCGCCGTCGCTGCGCCCGGCCCGGTTCACGCGCCCGGCACGGTCAGCCCCATCGACGCGCTCTTGGCGCCCGGCGCGGTCGGCCCCGTCATCGCGCTCGGCCCCGTACGGCCGGCCGGCGCGGTCCTGCCACTCGGCGTGGTCTCCCCGATCGGGGCCGTGCGCCGGGTGCGGCGGAGTGGCCCCAGGGGCGTCCGGGTCCCGGCGCGACGGGGTGGGGGTGGCCGGGGCGATCATCGGGGGCGGGTCGGGGCGGCCGCTCACCGTGGTCAGCCTGCGCCTGCCCTGCCTCATCCTCCGCCTCCCTGCTGCTGCCGGTCGTCGTCGACGATCTCGGCGTCCACGACCTCGTCGTCGGCTGCGGCGCCCTTCGAACCCTCGCCGGGACCGGAACCGGCACCGGCACCGGCGGTTCCGCCCGCGGCCCGGGCGTCCGCGTACATGGCCTGGCCGAGCTTCTGGGAGACGGCCGCGACCTTCTCCGTGGCGGTGCGGATCTGTGCGGTGTCCTCGGCCTTCAGCTTCTCCTTCAGCTCGGCGAGGGCGCCCTCCACCTCGCCCCTGACCTCGCCCGGGACCTTCTCCTCGTTGTCCTTGAGGAACTTCTCCGTCTGGTAGACGAGCTGCTCGCCCTGGTTGCGGGTCTCGGCGGCCTCGCGCCGGCGCCGGTCCTCCTCGGCGTGGCGTTCCGCGTCCCGGACCATCTGGTCGATGTCGTCCTTCGGCAGGGCGGAGCCGCCGGTGACGGTCATCTTCTGCTCGCGGCCCGTGCCGAGGTCCTTCGCCGTGACGTGCATGATGCCGTTGGCGTCGATGTCGAAGGCGACCTCGATCTGCGGGACGCCGCGCGGGGCCGGCGGCAGGCCCGTCAGCTCGAACATGCCGAGCTTCTTGTTGTACGCCGCGATCTCGCGCTCGCCCTGGTAGACCTGGATCTGGACCGACGGCTGGTTGTCCTCCGCCGTCGTGAAGATCTCCGAGCGCTTCGTCGGGATCGTCGTGTTCCGCTCGATCAGCTTGGTCATGATGCCGCCCTTGGTCTCGATACCGAGGGACAGCGGAGTGACGTCCAGCAGCAGGACGTCCTTGACCTCACCCTTGAGGACACCGGCCTGGAGCGAGGCGCCGATCGCGACGACCTCGTCCGGGTTCACACCCTTGTGCGGGTCCTTCCCGGTCAGCTCCCTCACCAGCTCGGTCACCGCCGGCATGCGGGTCGAGCCGCCGACCAGGATGACGTGGTTGATGTCGGACACCTTGATGCCGGCGTCCTCGACCGCGTTGTGGAACGGGGTCTTGCACCGCTCCAGCAGGTCGGCCGTCATCTGCTGGAACTGGGCGCGGGTCAGCTTCTCGTCCAGGTGCAGCGGGCCCTCGGCCGACGCGCTCAGGTACGGCAGGCCGATCGTGGTCTCCGTCGTCGCCGACAGCTCGATCTTGGCCTTCTCGGCGGCCTCCCGGAGGCGCTGCGTGGCCATCTTGTCCTTGGTCAGGTCGATGCCGTACGCGCTCTTGAACCGCTGCGTCAGGTGGTCGACGATCCGCTGGTCCCAGTCGTCGCCGCCCAGGTGCGTGTCGCCGTTGGTCGCCTTCACCTCGACGACGCCGTCGCCGATCTCCAGCAGCGAGACGTCGAAGGTGCCACCACCGAGGTCGAAGACGAGGATGGTCTGGTCGCTCTCCTTGTCAAGGCCGTACGCGAGCGCGGCGGCCGTCGGCTCGTTGATGATCCGCAGGACGTTGAGGCCCGCGATCTCACCGGCCTCCTTGGTGGCCGTGCGCTGGGAGTCGTTGAAGTACGCCGGCACCGTGATGACGGCGTCCTTCACGTCCTCACCGAGGTAGCCCTCCGCGTCCCGCTTGAGTTTCTGCAGCACCCGTGCGGAGATCTCCTGGGCCGTGTACCGCTTGCCGTCGATGTCGCCCTGATCGGGGAAGCGCCAGTCCGCCTCGCCCATGTGCCGCTTCACGGACCGCACCGTGCGGTCGACGTTGGTCACGGCCTGCCGCTTGGCGACCTCGCCGACCAGGACGTCCCCGTTCTTCGCGAAGCCGACCACGGAAGGCGTGGTGCGCGCACCCTCCGTGTTGGTGATCACCGTGGGCTCGCCGCCCTCCAGAACGCTGACCACCGAGTTCGTCGTACCGAGGTCGATACCCACTGCGCGTGCCATCGCCGTCTCCTCAGCTCACCGTCCACTCCCACAGAAGGTCCAGGACCGTGCGGTGGCTCCGCGCCCATGGCTCCGCCGGTTCCACGCGGGTCGGCCCGGCCCGCAGCAGGTCCTCGGCCGCGACTCGCCGCGTGGGACCTCGACGCGCCCGCCGGGCTTCGTCGTACGCGGCGCGCCGGTCCGGATCGCGCAGCGTCCCGTAGGCCGCCACGACGTCGTCCAGTCGCTCGCGCGCTGCCGACCGCTCCGCGTCGCACCGGTCGGGGTGGGCGTCGGGGTGCAGGGCGCGGACCTGCCTCCGGTAGGCGGAGGCGATCTGTTCGGCCGAAGCCATCGGCTCCACCCCGAGTGCGGCGTAGTGGTCCGGGCGCGCCACGGTTCTCACCTCACTGACGTCCTCAAAATGTGCATAGAACGTCACCAGGCGCGTGTCAAGGTGCCCTGGTTTACCGCGTTATGCGTCCCCGTACGCCTCTCCGCCGAGTTCCACCGCCGCGGTCCCGGCCGTCGCGTCGGCGAGCCAGGCGCGGAAGGCGTCGACGTCGGCGTCCGGCAGGCCGACCTCGATGGTGACGGCCTCGGCGTACCGCACGTCGCGCACCGCTCGCCCGGTCGCCCGCAGGTCGTTCTCCAGCTTGCCCGCCCGCTGGTGGTCGACGGTGACGGTGGCGAGCCGGAACCGCCGCCGGGTGAGGGTGCCGAGCGCGTCCAGCGCCTCGCCGACCGCACCTCCGTACGCGCGGATGAGCCCGCCCGCGCCGAGTTTCACGCCTCCGTAGTAGCGGGTGACGACGGCGGCCACGTACCGGACGTCGCGCCGCATCAGCATCTGGAGCATGGGGACGCCGGCCGTGCCGCCCGGTTCGCCGTCGTCGCTCGCCTTCTGTACGGCGGCGTCGGCGCCGATGACGTACGCGAAGCAGTTGTGGGTGGCGGTCGGGTGCTCCTTGCGGACGCGTGCGACGAAGTCCTGCGCCTCCTGTTCGGTCGCGGCGGGCGCGAGGGCGCAGATGAAGCGCGATCGGTTGATCTCGGTCTCGTGCACGCCCGCGCGGGCGACCGTCCGGTACTGCTCCTGCATCCCGCCACCCTATGCGTACCGTGGCGGGGGACGAGACGACGACCTCACGCGCAGGAGGCAGACGGTGCCGAGCGAGACGGAATGGGACACCATCCGCAAGATCCTCACCGAGTCGGGGGACACCTGGGCGGTGGTGGGGCTGTCCACCAACCGGTCCCGGGCGGCGTACGGCGTGGCCGCCGTCCTCCAGCGCTTCGGCAAGCGCGTCGTGCCGGTGCATCCCAAGGCGGAGACGGTCCACGAGGAGCAGGGGCACGCCTCGCTCGCGGACATCCCCTTCCCCGTGGACGTCGTGGACGTGTTCGTCAACAGCCACCTGGCGGGGGCCATCGCCGACGAGGCGGTGGCGAAGGGCGCCAAGGCGGTGTGGTTCCAGCTCGGGGTGATCGACGAGGCGGCGTACGGGAGGACCCGGGCGGCCGGGCTCGACATGGTCATGGACCGCTGCCCCGCCATCGAGATCCCGCGGCTCAGCCGGGGGTGACCCCGAGCCCTTCGAGGACGACCGCGCCCGGCAGTTCCGCGAAGGTCTTGCCGGGCACGATGAGCTTGCCCCGGCGCCGGCCGCTGCCGATCAGGACCCACTCGGTGTCGACCACCGCGGCGTCGACGAGCAGCGGCCAGCCGGCGGGCAGCCCGATCGGGGTGATGCCCCCGTACTCCATGCCGGTCTCGCCGGTCGCCGTGTCCATGGGCGCGAAGGATGCCTTGCGGGCGCCGAGTTGCCTGCGTACGGCGCCGTTGACGTCGACGCGGGTGCTGGAGAGGACCACGCACGCCGCGAGGGACGTCTCGCCGCCGCGCTTTCCCGCGACGACGACGCAGTTGGCGGAGGCGTCCAGCAGGTCACGCCCGTGGTGCTCGACGAAGACGGCGGTGTCGGCGATGGCCGGGTCGGTGTCGACGTACAGCATCTGATCGGCGGACACGGTCCCCCGCCAGGCCCGCACGGCCTCGGCGACGGGGGCGGTGAGCTGGTCGAGGCAGTCGGGGACGGGGCGGGCGTTGGCGAAGTCTCCGATGGGTGCGCGCATGCGGGCACGCTAACAGCGGCCGGGAGAAGGGCGGTTGGGTGTCTCAGCGTACGGGCGGGATGGAGACCGCCATGGTCATCCCGACCGGTTCCTCGCCGTCGTTGCGGTAGGCGTGCGGGACATTCGACTCGAAGACGGCGGAGGTGCCGGCCGGTACCTGGTGGTTCACGCCGTCGACGACCAGGGTGAGTTCTCCCGCCGTGACGTGGAGCAGCTCGGTGGTGCCGTCCGGGTGCGGGTCGGAGGCGCTGACGTCGCCGGGCATCAGTGTCCAGGACCACAGCTCCAGCGGGCCGCGCGCCTCGGTGCCGACCAGCAGGGTGGTGTGGCTGCCCTTGTCCGTCGACCACATCCGTACCGCCTGCTCCTGCGGTACGAGCCGCACGTGCGAGCCCTGCTCGTAGTCGAGGAGCGTGGTGATGGAGACGCCCAGCGCGTCGGCGAGCTTCACGGTGGTGCCGACGCTGGGGTTCGTACGGGCCTGCTCGATCTGGATGATCATGCCGCGGCTGACGCCCGCGCGGGCGGCGAGCGCGTCGAGTGTGAAGCCGCGTTCGCCGCGCCAGCGCTTGAGGTTGCGGGCGAGCGACTGCGTGAGCTGGTCGAGGTCCGACACATTCCGTCCAATATTTTGAATGACAGAGTTCAGTGGACTGCACTACGGTCTGATGCACCGCAATGTTCACCGCACTGTACTGCGAGGATGTCATGACCGCACTGTTCGCCCTGGCCACCAGCCTCCTGTGGGGGCTGGCCGACTTCGGCGGCGGGCTGCTCACGCGCCGTATGCCCGCGCTCACCGTGGTCGTCACCTCCCAGACCGTCGCCGTGGTGGTGCTCGGGGCGATCGTCGTCGCGACCGGCGGCTGGAGCGAGGCCGGACCGCGGCTCTGGTACGCGGTGGCGGCCGGGACCGTCGGACCGGCGGCCATGCTCGCCTTCTACAAGGCCCTCGCCCTCGGCCCGATGGGCGTGGTCTCGCCGCTCGGCTCACTCGGCGTCGTCGTGCCCGTGTCGGTGGGCCTGCTGGTCGGCGACCGGCCGGGGCTGCTCCAGTTCGCGGGGATCGGCGTGGCCGTCGCGGGTGTGGTCCTGGCGGGCGGACCGGAGCTGCGCGGGGCGCCCGTACAGCGGCAGGCCGTGCTGCTGACGCTGGTCGCGGCGTTCGGCTTCGGCTCGGTGATGGCCCTGATCTCGGAGGCGTCCACCACCCTCACCGGGCTGTTCCTCGCACTGTTCGTGCAGCGCGTCACCAACGTCGCGGTGGGCGGTGCGGCGCTGTGGGCCTCGGTGAAGCGGGGCGCGCGGGCGCTGCCGGAGGACGGCGGGATGCGCGTCGTGTGGGGGGCGCTGCCCGCGCTGGCCTTCGTCGGTCTCGCGGACGTCGCGGCCAACGGCACGTACTCGATCGCCGCGCAGAACGGTCCGGTCACCGTGGCCGCCGTGCTCGCCAGCCTCTACCCGGTGGTGACGGCGCTCGCCGCGCGGGGCGTGCTCAAGGAGCGGCTGCGGGCGGTGCAGGCGGTGGGGGCGGGGCTCGCGCTGGTCGGCACGGTGCTCCTGGCGGCCGGTTGATCAGGCGTCGTCCAGCTGGGCCAGGGCGAGGAGCTGCTGGGGCGTGATCCCTTCGGGGAGGGGTACGGGGGCGGGCGTACGCAGCGGGGGCTGCCAGCCGTTCTCGGCGTCCCAGCTCCGTACGACGCGGGCCGGCGCCCCGGCCACCACCGCGTGGTCGGGCACCTCGCCCCGTACGACGGCACCCGCGGCCACCACGACGTTGCGGCCGAGGCGGGCGCCGGGGAGGATCACCGCGCCGGTGCCGAGCCAGCAGCCCGGGCCTATCTCGACCGGTTCGGAGCGCGGCCACTGCCGGCCGACGGGCTCGTGGGGGTCGTCGTAGCTGTGGTTGGTCGAGGTGATGTAGACGTACGGGCCGCAGAACGTGTCCGAGCCGATGGTCACCGCCGCGTCGGCGATGACATGGCTGCCGCGACCGAGGACCACCCCGTTGCCGAGCGTCAGGATCGGGTCGGGCCCGAGGTCGAGCCCGGGCATCATCCCGGCGGTCAACGTCACCTGCTCGGCGATGATGCAGTGGTCGCCCAGCTCGATCCACTCCTCGCCGAAGACGGTGCCCTGCGGGAACGCCAGCCGCGTGCCGGGACCGAGCCGGCGGAAGCGCAGCCGCCCGGGGTGCTCGGCGGTGACGGCGCCCGCCTCCTGCACCCAACGCCAGCCGCCGTGCACGGCCCGGCTGAGGACCCGGCGCCGCCAGGCGGCCAGGGATGAGAACGTGTTTCTGTTCTTCGGCACCCGGACACGGTAGTCGCCCGGATCTCGCCCGACCGGCGCCGCGCGCTGTGATGTTCGCCCCACCGTCGCCGCCCGGGAAGCCGTCGCTTAACGTTCCCCGTGGCGCGACGTGCGGAACCGAGGAGCAGACGATGACAGAGCGGCCGTTGATCACCGGAGTGGGCGGCAAGGAGCCCGACATGCATCCGGACGCCTTCGCCGCGCCCACCTCCGTGGTCGTCGGCGAGGTGACGATGGCGGCCGGGTCGAGCGTCTGGTACCACGCCGTCCTGCGCGCCGACTGCGGCCCGATCGTCCTGGGCGCCGGCTCCAATGTGCAGGACAACTGCACCGTGCACGTCGACCCGGGCTTCCCCGTCACGGTCGGCGAGCGCGTCTCGGTCGGCCACAACGCGGTCCTGCACGGCTGCACGGTCGAGGACGACGTCCTGATCGGCATGGGCGCCACGGTCCTCAACGGCGCCCACATCGGCGCCGGCTCGCTGATCGCCGCGCAGGCGCTCGTGCCGCAGGGCATGCGCGTCCCGCCGGGGTCCCTGGTCGCGGGCGTGCCGGCCAAGGTGAAGCGGGAGCTGACGGACGAGGAGCGGGAGGGCATCAAGCTCAACGCCGCGATGTACCTGGAGCTCGCCCGTGCCCACGGCGAGGCCCACAAGGCCTGACGGCCGGCCCGACCGGCGGGTCCACCGCCGGTCCGGTCCGTCCGCGAAGGCGGGAGCGCCGGCGAAGGCCGGGTGCGGCCCCGAAGGCCGGGTGCGGCCCGGAAGGTCGGGTACGGCCCGGAAGGTCGGGTACGTCCGCGAGGGCCGGACGCCTGCGAAAGCGCTGCCTCGCCGGGCCGCCCGGGGGCGGCGGTGGTACCTGCCAGTGGGCGGGGTCGGGGCCCCTCCGGGCTCACCTCCTCGCGGTCGGCGGCCCTGGGAGCGTGCATGGGAGCCGTTTCCGCGCCGCCGATCCGCTGCGGGGGCGACCCTGCACGGCCCCTCCGCGCCGTTGCTGCGGTGCACCGGTGCCGCCACGGTGGGCAGCCCTGGTGACGGGTCCCGGCCTGGAAGGCGGGGGCGCCGTCAGTCGGCGGCGGCGCCGACCGGTTCCCGTGCCGCGCCGGGGGTGGCCACTTCGGCGGCCGACCGGGTCTCCGCCTGCGCCGCTGCCTTCTTGGCGCGGCTCTTCAGGACCAGCATGGACGTCAGGCCCACCAGGACGGCGAGGACGAGCCCCAGCCAGGAGAAGCGCTTCAGCCACGCCTCCGCCACCACACCGACCGAGTAGATGACGGCCGTGGTGCCGCCCGCCCAGAGGATGCCGCCGAAGACATTGGCGACGGCGAACTTCCAGTACGGCATGCGCAGTACGCCCGCGAGCGGCCCGGCGAAGATCCGCAGCAGCGCCACGAAACGGCCGAAGAAGACGGCCCACATGCCCCACTTCTCGAACGACCGCTCGGCCATCGCGATGTTGGCCTCGCTGAAGTGCTTGGGGAACTTCTTCCCCAGCCGGGCCAGCAGCGGGCGGCCGCCCTTGCGGCCGATGGCGTAGCCGATCGAGTCGCCGATGATCGCGCCGGCCGTGGCGCAGGCGCCCAGGACGTACGGGTTGATGTCGCCGTGCTGGGAGGCGAGCAGCGCCGAGCTGACGAGGACGATCTCGCCCGGCAGCGGGATGCCGAGGCTTTCGAGCCCGATCACCACCCCCACCAGGATGTAGATGCTGACCGCGGGAACGGTCTCGAGCCACTCCTGGACGTGCAAAGCCGGTTCCTCCGTCGTTGTTCCGCGCCGCCGTGCTGCCCGGCGCACGCCGGGCAGCCTACCTCGTCACAGGGGCAGGACCTCCGCCCGAGCGGTGAGCCTCAGGTCGCGCGAGGAGGTGCCGAGGCGGATGGTGCGGGTGCCCGTTCCGAGGGCCCAGGCGTGCCGTTCCGGGTCCCAGGAGGACAGGGTCCGGGCGGGGATGGGCACGGTGACGTGGCGGACCTGGCCGGGCCGCAGCTCGATGCGCCGGTAGCCGGCGAGCGCACGGGCGGGCTGGTCCAGCGTCAGGTCCGGCGAGGGACCGACGTACAGCTGGGCGACGGTGACGCCGGTGCGCCGCCCGGTGTTGCGGACGGTGAAGCGGGCGGTGAGGCCGCCGCCGGGCGCGGGGGTCACGGCGAGGCCGGCGTACGCGAAGGTGGTGTACGACAGGCCGTGCCCGAAGGGGAACAGCGGCTCGACGCCCTCGGCGTCGTACCAGCGGTAGCCGGTGCGGATGCCTTCGGAGTACTCCTGGATCCCGCCGGTGCCGGGATAGCGGCGCGGGTTGCCGGCCATGGGGTGGCGGGTGTCGGAGACCGGGAAGGTCTGGGTGAGCCGGCCGCCGGGGTCGGTGTCCCCGAAGAGGACGGCGGCGGTGGCGCGGGCGCCTTCCTGGCCCGGGTAGTACATCTGGAGCACGGCGCCGGTGCGGTCGAGCCACGGCATGGTGACGGCGGACGACGTGTTGAGGACGACGGTCGTACGGGGGTTGGCGGCGGTCACGGCGTCGATGAGCGCCTCCTGGTGGCCCGGCAGCGCGAGCGTGGTGCGGTCGCGGCCCTCGGCGGCGTCCTCGTACGCGAAGAGCGCCACGCTGTGGGCGGCGCGGGCGACGCGTACGGCTTCGGCGACGTCCGCCGCGCGGGTGGCGGTGGTGATGCGGCGGAGCCGGAACAGCTGCCCGTGGGCGCCGCCGGTGGCGGTGACGCGCAGGGTGTGGCGTCCGGCGGTGAGGCGGAGGGTGCGGCGGCGGACCTTCAGGCCGTCGGGGGCGGTGGAGACGAGGCCGAAGCCGGCGAAGAGCTCGGCCTCGCGGTCCTGGAGGGTGAAGAGCTCGGTGCCGTCCAGGTGGACCTTGGGGCGTTCGCCGCTGTAGTGGACGAGGAAGGTCCACTCGTCGGGGTCGTCGAGGGTGAGTGTCCCTTCGTAGGTGTAGGTCTTCCCGGCTCGGACGCGCTGACCTTCGAAGGCCGCCCCGCGTACCGGGAGGGGCTTGCCGTACAGGTCCTCGCCCAGGGCGTACGTGACGTGGGCGCCGTCGCCCGCGCGGGCGGTGATGGCGTCGAGCGGGCTGTCGGCGCGGTCGGGGACGACGTGGGCACTGCCGCCGCCGGAGGCGAAGGGCACCGTGCCGGTGGGGCCGATGACGGCGACGGACCGGGCGGCGGGCCCGGTGAGCGGCAGCGTGGCGTGCTCGTTGCGCAGCAGGGTGGCGCCCGCGACGGCGACCCGGTACGCGAGCTGCGCCCCGGCCTCCCGGTCGCGGGCGGCGGGGCGGGCGGGCGCGGTGCCGTCGAGGAGGCCGAAGCGGCCCATGACGGTGAGGATGCGGCGTACGGAGCGGTCGACGGCGTCCTCGGGGACGGTGCCGTCGCGGACGGCGCGCTGGAGGGCGTCGCCGAACCAGCGGCCGGCGGGCATCTCCATGTCGAGGCCCGCGGTGAGGGACGGGACGGTGCTGTGGGTGGCGTCCCAGTCGCTCATGACCCAGCCGTCGAAGCCCCACATCTCGCGCAGGACGCCGGTGAGCAGGGCCCGGTTCTCGCAGGCGTGGACACCGTCGACCTTGTTGTACGCGCCCATCACCGCTCCGGTGCCGGCGGCGACGGCGGCCTCGAAGCCGCGCAGTTCGGTCTCGTGCAGAGCCTGTTCGCCGATCCGTACGTCGACGGTGGTGCGGTCCTTCTCCTGGTTGTTGAGGGCGAAGTGCTTGACGGTGGCGATGAGGCCCTCGTCCTGGATGCCGCGGATCTCCTGGGCGACGAGGTCGGCGGCGAGGAGGGGGTCCTCGCCGAACGTCTCGAAGTTCCGTCCGGCGTAGGGGGTGCGGATCAGGTTGACCATGGGCGACAGCAGGACGTCCTGCCCGAGCGCCCGGCCCTCGTGGCCGATGACGCGGCCGTACTCGTGGGCGAGGGCGGGGTCGAAGGCGCTCGCCAGCATCACCGGGGCGGGCAGGGCGGTGGCGTGTGCCCGGACGCGTACGCCGGCGGGGCCGTCGGCGAGCCGGAGCGGCGGGATGCCGAGCCTCGGTACGCCGGGGATCCAGCCGGCCTGGCCGAGGCTGCGGGGGTCCTTGGCGCCGTGCAGGAAGGTGAGCTTCTCGTCGAGGGTGAGCCGGGCGAGCAGGTCGTCCACGCGGTCGCCGGTGGTGGGAGGCGCGGTGGCGTGGGCGGGGGACGGGCCGGTGGCGGCCGCCGCGGCCGCGGCTGCTCCGGTGAGCAGGCGGAGCGTGGTCCTGCGGGTGACGTTTTCTGAGACGTTTTCTGGCATAAGCGCACTATGCGCATGGTGCCGGGGCGTTCCGTGTGACATGCCGTCGGACACGGCCGCCCCCGTACCCGAAGAGGGGTGCGGGGGCGGCCCTCACGCGCGCGTCCGACCACGCGCGCGTGCGACAGGGGCGGCGCGGCTCAGGAGTTGGGGCGGAGGGTCCAGATGATGGTCATCTCGCCCGTCACCGCGCCGTCCTCGCGCGTGATCTCGATGTTCACCGGGAACTCGGGGCGCTGTCCGGCGTCCAGATCGGCGACGACCTCCGCCTTGGTGCGGCCGAGCGTCGCGGTGGCGGTGACGGGGCCCATGGCGAGCTTCTTGTAGCCGATCTCGGCCTTGACTGCGAGGGGCACGGCCCGGTTCATCTGGTCGCCGAACGCGCCGATGACGATGGCGCCGCTGGCGGACTCGCCCAGGGTGAACATCGCGCCCGCGTGCGGGCCGCCCACGTGGTTGTGGAAGGCGGCCTGGTCGGGGAGGCGGAGCACGGCGCGGTCGGCGGTCGCCTCGACGACCTCCAGGTTCAGGGTCTTGGCCATGGGGACGGTGGCCAGCAGCATCTCGCCGATGTTCGGCAGGGTCTCGGACATGCCCCGAAGTTACCAGGCAGTAGTAAGTGCGGGAAGGCTTGGTCATGGGGGCGGGCGTGGCACCCGTCACCCCACCCCTCTATGGTTACTCGCCATGTGGCCAGGACAGCAGCCGCCCGGGGGCGAGCAGAACCCGCAGGACCAGAACCCGTACCAGCAGCCGGGGTACCCGACGCCCAACCCGTACCAGCAGCCCGGCACTCCACCGCCGCCGAGCGCCCCGCCGCAGCAGCCCGGCTACCCGCCGCACTCCGGCCAACAGCCCGGATACCAGCAGCCGGTGCAGCAGCCCGGGTACCAGCAGCCCAACCCGTACCAGCAGCCGACCGTGCCGCAGCAGTACGCGATGCCCGGCCCGCCCGTGCCGTCGCCGCCGCAGGGCTCGGACGACAAGAAGAAGACGACGGTCGTCGCGATCGTCGCGGCGACCGCCGTGGTCGTCGCCGCCGGTGTCACCGGGTTCCTGGTGCTGAAGGACGACGACAAGAAGACGAGGGCCGGCGAGGACCCCAAGCCCTCCCAGAGCGCGTCGAAGTCCTCCGAGGCCGCCCCGGCGCCGACCGACAACCCGCGCGACGGTTCCGACACGGCCAAGCCCACCGTCCCGGGCTGGAAGGTCGTCTACAACCCCAAGCGCAGCGCCCAGTTCGACGTGCCGGCCGACTGGGAGGTCATCGGCGCGGGCACCAGCGTCGGCTTCGAGGACGAGAAGAAGGGCGACGGCAGCCCCGTCGTCACGATGTCCGCCCCGGCCGAGTACAAGAGCAAGTGGTGCGTTGAGGACAGCAACAAGGACGGCCGCCAGGAGGAGAACGGCCTGGCCATGGTCGGCACCAAGGGCGGTCAGGGCGCCAAGGACACCGCCGAGGCGGCGTACAACGAGGCCGGCAACTGGGTGTGGGCGGGCTACGCCCAGACGGAGCCCAAGGGCACCGTCAAGGTCACCAAGGCCGTCCCGTACACGACCACGTCCGGGCTGAACGGTCACGTCGCCACGGCGACCGCCCTGAACACCAAGAAGGAGGGCAAGTGCGACACGGACGGCAAGTCCATCGCCTTCTCCTTCAAGAACGAGAAGGGTGACTTCGTCAGCTGGGTCCTGTACGCCAACACCGGCGTGCCGGGCGAGGTGCCGGACGCCACCATCCAGAAGATCCTGGGAACGGTGCGGCTGGCCGGAAGCGGGTCCTGACCCCGGTTCCGGCCGTAGCCGGTTTGGCACGAGGGCGCGTCGCCGGGGATAGTCCCGGAGTGAGTACTCCCGCCGCCGCGCCCCCGAGGCGCCTTCGCCGCCGGCGCCCCGAGTGGGCCGGACGCAACTACACCCTGCTGACCGCCGCCGCGATCGTCACCAACCTGGGCACCCACGGTGCGCTGATCGCGGCGGCGTTCGCCGTGCTGGAGTCCGGTGGCGACGGCGGCGACGTGGGCCTGGTCGCCGCGGCCCGCACCCTCCCCCTCGTCCTGTTCCTGCTCATAGGCGGCGCGATAGCCGACCGGCTCCCCCGCCACCGGGTCATGGTCGCCGCCAACGCCCTCAACTGCGCCTCCCAGGCGGTCTTCGCCGTCCTGGTCCTGGCGGGCGACCCTCAGCTGTGGCAGATGATGCTGCTCACCGCCCTGTGCGGCACCGGACAGGCGTTCTTCAACCCGGCCGCCGAGGGCATGCTGATGTCCAGCGTCAGCGGCGAGCAGGCCGGCCGCGCCTTCGCGCTGTTCCGGATGGCCATGAACGGCGCGGGCATCGGCGGCGCCGCGCTCGGCGGCGCGATGATCGCGGCGTTCGGCCCCGGCTGGGTGCTCGCCGTCGACGCGGCGGCGTTCGCCGTGGCGGGCGCGCTGCGCGCCTTCCTCGACGTCAGTCACATCGCGGAGCGCGAGCCCGGGGGCGGGCTGCTGGCCGATCTGCGGGAGGGCTGGAAGGAGTTCACGGGGCGGCCCTGGCTCTGGTCGATCGTGGCGCAGTTCTCGGTCGTCGTGGCGGTGGTGGGTGCGGCGGAGTCGGTGTACGGGCCGCTGGTCGCCCAGGAGGAGCTGGGCGGGGCGCGGCCCTGGGGCCTGGCCCTCGCGGCGTTCGGTGTGGGCACGGTCGGCGGCGCGCTGCTGGCGATGCGCTGGAAGCCGCGCCGGATGCTCCTGGTCGGCACCCTGTGCGTCTTCCCGCTGGCGCTGCCGTCGGCCGCGCTGGCCGTGCCGCTCCCGGTGGGCGGCCTGGTCGCGGCGATGTTCGTCTGCGGGGTCGCGCTGGAGATGTTCGGCGTCGCGTGGATGACCACGCTGCACCAGGAGATCCCGGAGGACAAGCTGTCGCGGGTCTCGGCGTACGACTGGTTCGGCTCGACCGCGATGCTGCCGCTGTCGACGGCGCTGGCCGGTCCGGCGGAGAGCCTGTTCGGCCGGTCGCAGGCGCTGTGGGGGTGCGCGGCGCTGGTGCTGCTGGCGACGGCGCTGGTGCTGCTGGTGCCCGACGTACGGAATCTGACGCGGCGTACGAAGGAGGTCACCGGCCGGGCGGCCGCCCTCGCGCCCTCAGCCGATACCGAAGGCCCCGTCGGGCGGCTCGGGTGACGCGACGGCGTCCTCCTCCCGTACGAGCCGCGCGTCGCCCATGAACCGGGCGAGCGACGCCCCGTGCTCCACGCGCGCGGGGAAGGCGTCGGCGGCCGCCCGCCGGGCCAGGCGCGCGGTGTCGATCTCCCGGTGTGAGGCGACGAGCACGGCGTTGCCGAACCGCCGGCCGCGCAGCACGGCGGGCTCGGCGATCAGCGCGAGGTGCTCGAACACGGCGGCGAAGGTGGCCAGCTGGGAGCGGAGGAACCCGAAGGGCGCTCCGTCCGCCAGGTTCGCCACGTAGACCCCGTCCGGTCGCAGCACCCGCTCGGCGGCCCGCGCGTACCCGATCGACGTCAGGTGGGCGGGCACCCGCGACCCGCCGAAGACGTCCGCGATCAGCACGTCCACCGACCGCGCGGGCGCCGCCTCCAGCCAGGCACGCGCGTCCGCGCCGTGCACGGTGATCCCGGAGCCGGGCGGCAGCGGCAGATGCTCGGCCACCAGCGCGATCAGCCTCCGGTCGGCCTCGACGACATCCTGCCGGGAGCCGGGCCGGGTGACGGCCAGCCTGCGGGGCAGTGTGAGGGCCCCGCCGCCCAGGTGCAGCACGTCGAGCGGCTCGCCCTCGGGCGCCGCGCAGTCCACGGCGTGGGCGAGCCGGCGCGCGTACTCGAACTCCAGGTGCGTCGGGTCGTCCAGGTCGACGTACGACTGGGGCGCGCCGTCGATCGTCAGCAGCCACGCCCGGTCGCGGTCCACGTCGGGCATGAGCTTGGCGGTGCCGTGGTCGACATCGCGCAGTACGGGCAGGGGCTCGGGCCGGGGGTGGTTCACCGCCTCATTGTGCCCATACGGCGGCGACGCCTCCGCACGCGCCCCGGTGCACGGTCAACGGCCGTCAATTGGTGAGCCGTTGGCCCCACCTGGCACGATGCGGATCATGACGCAGGACATACAGGCCCGCGGAGAGGCGCTTGTCGCCGCCGCGCAGGCCGGTGACGCGAAGACCGCCCGCCGGTACACCGACTTCTTCGTGCTCGGCCATCACGTGGACGAAGGCATCCCGTACTGGGAGCGGGCGGTGGCGGCGGGCGACGCCTTCTCGCACTACACCCTTGCCCGGTACCGGAAGATCCGGGGTGACCGGCCGGCGGCCGAGACGCTCTACCGCGCCGTCGCCGACCGGCACGCCGGATGCGCCTACGGACTCGGCGTGCTGCTCAAGGAGAACGGTGATCCGGAGGCGGCCGAATGGTTCCGGCACGGCTGGGAACAGGGCCGTCATCTCGACTGCAAGATCGAGCTCGGCAAGCTGCTCGTGGCCGAGGGGCGACTGGACGAAGCACCGAAGTTCCTGATGAGCGACATCGACCTGGGCGACATCGCGGTCTTCCGCTGGGTGAAGCTCTTCGAGTCGATCCGCGAGGACTTCGACCGCGTCGCGGCGGACCTCGACGCCGCCGAGGCCGCCGGGGACGGGGACGCCGCGGCAGAGGCGCTGCGCCCGCTCTTCGACCTGGAGAAGCACTTCCGCGACTACCCGGGCCTGACCACCGAGGCCGCGGGCTACTACCGCAGGGCCTCCACGCTCAGCGCCTCCGCCCGCGTGGACCACGCCGTGTTCCTGGCGGAGACGGCCGGCGACGCGTCCTGGCCCGAGGCACGCCTCCTGCTGGTCCAGGCCCACGAGGAGGGCTACGACGGCGCCGCGTACGTCCTGGGAGTCCTGCACGAGCAGCGGGGCGACCTCGCCGACGCCGAGCACTGGTACGCCCTCGCGGCCGGCAACGGGCACCCGGCCGCCCAGTGGAACCTCGGCCTCCTCTGCAGGCGGCAGCGGCGGTACGAGGAGGCCGAACGCTGGTTCCGGGAGGTCGGGGAGGACGACGAGGACGTCGTGGCGCAGCTCGACCGGATCGCCGCCGTCCGCGAGAGCGGCACGACCGCTCCCGGCAAGGACCTGCGCCGGCTGCCCGGGCTCCGCGAGCGAGCGGAAGCGGGCGACGTCCACGCCTCGTACGCGTACGGGAAGATCCTCCGCGACTGGGCCGGCGCGGCCGACCGCCACCTGGTCCGCTGGATCGAGCCCGCCGCGATGGCGGGCGACCCGGAGGCCGCGTACGACCTCGCGGAGCTGTACGGCTCACTGCGCAGGCCCATCCTGCGCGACCACTGGTACCGGAAGGCCGCCGAGGCGGGCCACCACGGCGCGTGCAACGAGATGGGGTGGCTCTCCGAGTACCACAAGGACTTCCAGGAGGCCGAGCGCTGGTACGTGCGCGCGGCGGACGACGGGTCGCCGCTGAACGCCATGCTCGCGGGCAGGCTGAAGGCCCAGCGCGGCGCGTACGCCGAGGCGGAACCGTTTCTCCGCGTGGCCTGGGAACAAGGCGGCGACTCCGCGTACCGGACGGAGGCGGCGGGGTACTACGGACTCGTCCTGCACCGGCTGGGCCGCCTCGCGGAGGCCGTCGAGCCGCTGCGGGCCGCCGCCGCGCGCTGGGACGACGACGTGCGCGCCCGCTACAGCCCGGACGACTTCGTCGTAATGGCACGGATGGCCGACCCGGACAAGGAGCTGGCCGAGGTGGAGGCGGCGCTGGCGGGGTGACGGCGCGGGCCGGCCGGTCCGCTCCCCGGCGGCCGATTCCTCGCGCCCCCGGTCCGCGGCAGGACGACCAGCTGTCCTGCCGCGGACGGCATCGCCTTGTCAGAGCACCTCCGTCACCGTCCCCGCGCCGACGGTGCGGCCGCCCTCGCGGATCGCGAAGCCGAGACCCGGCTCCAGCGGTACGTCACGGCCCAGTTCGACGGTCATGGTGACCGTGTCGCCTGGGCGGGCGACGGCCACCTCACCGAGGTCGACGTCGCCGACGACGTCCGCGGTGCGGATGTAGAACTGCGGCCGGTAGCCGGTCGTGACGGGGGTGGTACGCCCACCCTCGCGCCCGGACAGGACGTACACCCGTGCGGTGAAGCGCCTGCTCGGTACGACGCTGCCGGGCGCCGCCACCACATGGCCGCGGCGGACCGCGTCGCGTGGAACGCCGCGCAGCAGCAGCGCCACGTTGTCGCCGGCCTGGGCGGACTCCATCGGCTTGCCGAAGGTCTCCAGGCCGGTGACGACCGTCTCCACTCCGGCGCCCAGCACCTCCACCCGGTCGCCGACCCGTACCGTGCCGCGCTCGACGGCGCCGGTGACGACCGTGCCGCGGCCGGTGATGGTGAGCACGTTCTCGACGGGCAGGAGGAACGGCGCGTCCACGTACCGCACCGGCATGGGCACATAGGTGTCCACGGCGTCCAGCAGCGCCTCTATGGCGCCGGTCCAGCGCGGGTCGCCCTCCAGCGCCTTGAGCCCCGACACCCGTACGACGGGGACGGCGTCGCCGCCGTACCCGTGCGCGGTGAGCAGCTCGCGCACCTCCAGCTCCACGAGGTCGGTGAGCACGGTGTCCTCGCCGTCGTCGACGGCGTCGGCCTTGTTGAGGGCGACGACGATGTGGTCGACGCCGACCTGGCGGGCGAGCAGGACGTGCTCGGCGGTCTGCGGCATGATCCCGTCGAGCGCGGAGACGACGAGGATCGCCCCGTCGAGCTGGGCGGCGCCGGTGACCATGTTCTTGACGTAGTCGGCGTGGCCGGGCATGTCGACGTGCGCGTAGTGGCGGGTGTCGGTCTCGTACTCGACGTGCGCGATGTTGATGGTGATGCCCCGCTGCGCCTCCTCGGGCGCCCGGTCGATCCGGTCGAACGGCACGAAGGTGCCGGTCCCGCGCTCGCTGAGGACCTTGGTGATGGCGGCGGTGAGGGTGGTCTTGCCGTGGTCGACGTGGCCCATGGTGCCGATGTTGAGGTGCGGCTTGGTGCGCACGTATGCCGTCTTGGACATGGCTGTCTGCCGTTCCTTCCCGGAACTCGAAGTGTTGAAGGGACCCCTGGGCCTTGCCGACCCTCCCCCTGCGGGGTCCGCCGGACGATCCGGGAAGGGTCAGCTTCGGGCGCCGTCGAGAACGGCGGGGAAGGCGAATGCGGCAGCCTTCGGCGCGTCCGCGACTGCGGACGGCGCTGCGGGGAAGGCGTACCGGAACATGCGTTGATCATGGCTCGGCCGCGGTGTGCGCGTCGACCGATTTTCGGTGCGGGCGGGGCCGGTGGTGCCGGTGGGGCCGGCGAGGCGGGCGGATCGTGCGTGAGGCGGGCGTTACGGCGATCACGGGCCGCCGTCGGTTAGTCTCCCCGGATGCTCGACCCCGTCACCACGCCCCAGGCCGGTCTCGCCGTCCGCTGCTCCCGGGCCCTTCTGTCGCCCTGGTCGCGGCTGTCGCTGCTCCTCGTGGTCCTCGCCTCGGCGGCGGTGACGGTGGTGCTGTACGAGCCACAGCGGCTGCTGTCGACGGGCTGGCCGCCGCAGGTGGGCGGCGCGGGCGCGGTGGTGCTGTTCGCGCTGGCGTACGGGCTGTGCACCGCCGCCTTCGTACCGAGGCCGATCCTCAATCTGGCGGCGGGTGCGCTGTTCGGCTCGCAGGCGGGGCTGGTCGCGGCGGTCGTCGGGACGGTGCTGGGCGCGGGGATCGCGTTCTCGCTCGGGCGGGTGCTGGGGCAGGAGGCGCTGCGGCCGCTGGTGCGGGGGCGCTGGCTGAAGGCGGCGGACGGGCAGCTGAGCCGGCACGGGTTCCGTTCGATGCTGGCGATCCGGCTGTTCCCGGGGGTACCGTTCGCCGCCGCCAACTACTGCGCCGCGGTGTCGCGGATGGGGTATCTGCCGTTCCTGGTGGCGACGGGGCTCGGGTCGATCCCGAACACGGCGGCGTACGTGGTGGCGGGGAGCGAGGCGGCGTCGCCGACCTCGCCCGCCTTCCTGTTCGCGATGGGGTTCATCGTGCTGAGCGGGCTGGGCGCGGCGGTGGTCGCCTGGTGCAAGCGGCACCGCCTGCGCGGCCGCTGAGGCTCAGAGCGCTTCGAGGATCATGGCGTTGGCCAGTCCGCCCGCCTCGCACATCGTCTGCAGGCCGTAGCGCGCGCCGCGCTCCCCCATGGCGTGGACGAGGGTGGTCGTCAGCCGGGTGCCGCTGGCGCCCAGCGGGTGGCCGAGGGCGATGGCGCCGCCGTGGACGTTGACCCGGGCGAGGTCGGCGCCGGTCTCCTGCTGCCAGGCCAGGACGACGGCGGCGAACGCCTCGTTGACCTCGAAGAGGTCGATGTCGTCGAGCCGCAGTCCGGCCTTGCGCAGCACCTTCTCGGTGGCGGGGATCACGCCGGTGAGCATCAGCAGCGGGTCGGAGCCGGTGACGGCGAAGCTGTGCAGCCGGGCGAGCGGGCGGAGGCCGAGCTTCCGGGCGGTGTCGCCGGCCATGATGAGCACGGCGGAGGCGCCGTCGTTGATGGGGCTGGCGTTGCCCGCGGTGACGGACCAGTCGATCTGCGGGAACCGTTCGGCGAAAACGGGGTCGTGGTAGGCGGGCCGCAGCCCGGCCAGTATGTCCGTGGTCGTGCCGGGCCGCACGCACTCGTCGCGCCGGAGATCCGCCAGCGGCGCGACCTCCGCGTCGAACAGCCCGTCCGCCCAGCTGCGGGCGGCGCGCCGGTGCGACATCACCGCGTACTCGTCCATCGCCGTCCGGCCGATGGACCATTTGGCGGCGATCAGCTCGGCGCTGATGCCCTGCGGGACCAGGCCCTCGGGGTAGCGGGAGGCGACGCCGGGGCCGAACGGGTCGGTGCCGGGCGGCACGTTCGACCACATCGGGACGCGGCTCATCGACTCGACTCCGCACGCCACGACGATGTCGTACGCGCCCGACAGCACCCCCTGCGCGGCGAAGTGGGCGGCCTGCTGGGAGGAGCCGCACTGGCGGTCCACGGTGGTGGCGGGCACGGACTCGGGCAGTCCGGCACCGAGCCAGGCGTACCGCGTGGTGTTCATGGCCTGCTCGCCGACCTGGTCGACGCAGCCGCCGATGACGTCGTCGACGAGGGCGGGGTCGATGCCGCTGCGCTCGACGAGGGCGCGGAGGGTGTGGGAGAGCAGCTCGACGGGATGGGTTCCGGCCAGGGCCCCGTTCTTCTTGCCCTTGCCGATGGGGGTCCGGACGGCCTCGACGATGACGGCGTCGCGCATGGGTACGGCTCCTCGCTCAGGGGAGGTGGGTTGGAAAACTGGACCAACACTCACCGGTAACATAACCCGGTGAGTTGGGAAATCCAACCCTCACCTTTAAGGTGACCGCCATGGAGGACGCCGCATGAAGGGCCCCCGCCCCTGTTCGATCGCGGACACCCTCGCCCTCGTCGGTGAGAAGTACGCGCTGCTGGTGCTGCGCGAGGTGTTCCTGGGCGTACGCCGCTTCGACCGGATCGCCCGCAACACCGGCGCCCCCCGCGACATCCTCACCACCCGTCTCCGCCGTCTCGTCGAGGCGGGCATCCTGGAGAAGGTCCCGTACAGCGAGCGCCCGCGGCGCTTCGAGTACCACCCGACCGACGCCGGGCGCGACCTCCACCCCGTCCTGCTCACGCTCATGGCCTGGGGCGACCGGCATCTGAACGACGAGCCGCCGACCGTGGTCGAGCACTCCTGCGGCGCCCGGCTCAGCCCCGTCGTGGTCTGCGGCGCCTGCGGCGAGGAGGCGCGGGGCGACAGCCTGACCCCGCATGTGCGGGCTCCCGGCTGGACGACGGCCGGCCCTGTCGAGACCTGAATCGGGTTCATTCATCTAAGGGCTGTACGCTGCGCACCGACCGGCCGTCGATCAACGGCCCCTTCATTGACCGCACGAGCACATTCGGGACGGCCCTAGCCCCATGAATTGGTTCGAATCGCTCATCCTCGGACTCGTCCAGGGGCTGACGGAGTTCCTCCCCATTTCGTCCAGCGCACACCTGCGCCTCACCGCGGCCTTCGCGGGCTGGCACGACCCGGGCGCAGCCTTCACGGCAATCACCCAGATCGGTACGGAGACGGCCGTACTCATCTACTTCCGCAAGGACATCGCGCGGATCGTCTCCGCCTGGTTCCGCTCGCTGACGAACAAGGCGATGCGCGGCGACCACGACGCGCAGATGGGGTGGCTCGTCATCGTCGGTTCGATTCCGATCGGTGTGCTGGGCGTCACCCTCAAGGACCACATCGAGGGCCCGTTCCGCGATCTGCGGCTGATCGCGACGACCCTGATCGTGATGGGCATCGTCCTGGGCATCGCCGACCGGCTGGCGGCCCGCGTCGAGGAGGGCGGGCGCCACCGCGCCGCGCCGGAGCGGAAGACGCTCAAGGACCTGGGCGTCAGGGACGGCCTGATCTTCGGCATGTGCCAGGCGATGGCGCTGATCCCGGGCGTGTCACGGTCGGGAGCGACGATCAGCGGCGGCCTGCTGATGAGCTACACCCGCGAGGCCGCGGCCCGCTACTCCTTCCTGCTCGCCATTCCCGCCGTACTGGCGTCCGGTCTCTTCGAGCTCAAGGACGCGACGGACGGCGGCCATGTGTCATGGGGCCCGACGATCTTCGCCACGGTCATCGCGTTCGGCGTGGGCTACGCGGTCATCGCATGGTTCATGAAATTCATCACGACCAAGAGCTTCATGCCGTTCGTGATCTACCGGATCCTGCTCGGCATCGTCCTGTTCGCCCTGGTGGGGATGGGTGTCCTCAGCCCCCACGCGGGGGAATCGGGCGGCTGACCGGCGAGTCCCGGGCCACCCCGTCCGGCATGGTGGCGGATCGCACGTCCGAAAGCCGGCGGGATGGCCGGACCCACGGCCTACGCTGGATGCCATGACCCAGTCCCCTGCCCAGCTGCCCACACCGGACGCCGATGCGCTGAACGCGGCGATCCGTGAGCTGTGGGTGCGGTCCGGAGGGCAGCTGTCACCCGACGAGCAGCGGATCTATCAGGCGTTGGTCGTTCGGTGGGCTGCCGCGCAACAGGGCCAGGAGCAGCTCGCCGCCTGATCGGTCCCGCGCCGCCGCGGACGTTCTCGTAGACCCAGTGGGCTCCCCGGACAGCGGGCGGCTCCCCGGACAGCGGGCGGGGGCCGCCGGCAGGGGGGTGACCGGCGGCCCGGTGCCCGGGGCATCCGCCCCGGACACGCACGGAGAGCCTCCCGCGCAATGCGGCCGGGCGCGAGGGCGCGCGGCGCATATATGCACGCATTCCGTTCACACCCCGTGTGAACCGCTGTCGCGGATGCGCCGCCCCGGCTGCGATCACGCGCCGCGCGGCGCACCCTGGTCCCATGGCCTGGCAGGCACCCGTCGTCGTACACCGCCCCTCCCCCGGCGGCGGGCGGCGCGTGACCATCCGCGGGCAGATCGTCGGGCTCGCCCACAACGACGCGGACCTCATCGAGTTCCTGCGGCGCGCGGGACTGGACGAGGCCGACATCTCGCTGGACGACCCGCACCTCGTGGAGTGGCGGGGAGGGCGGGCCCACCACTGGGAAGCGGCGTGAGGGCGTGGCGTGAAGGACGCGTCAGGGACGGGTGTGCAGGGCTCTTGGCCCATGGGCCCGGCTGCCCGACACTGAAGCGATGACACAGCGCGTGGACCTCGCGACCGTGATGGACCGGCTGGCCATCGACGAACTGCTCACCCGGTACGCGGTGGCGGTGGACGACGCGGACTGGACCGCCTACCAGGGGCTGTTCACGGCGGACGGGCACGCCGACTACCGGGCCGCCGGCGGCGTCGCCGGCCGGGCGGGCGAGGTCGCGGACTGGCTGGCGGAGACGATGCGCCTGTTCCCCGTACGCCAGCACCTCATCGTCAACCGGCGGGTGACCATCGAGGACCTCGGCGGCTACCCGGGCGACAGTGCCGAGGCGCTGGCCGACTACCTCAACCCGATGCGTACGGAGGCGGGCGACGACTTCGTCTCGGGCGGCCGGTACACGTTCGCGATGTCGCGCACGGACGGCGGCTGGCGGCTGCGCACGGTGGCGGTGCACGAGAAGTGGCGACGCGCTACGGGCGTACTGTCGGCGGAATGACCGGCTCCCGCACACTGGAGGCGTCCGGAGGGCCCCAGTGTGGCGAGGAGGCGCGGTGATGCGGATTCCGGTCGGCCGGCGGGGCGGCACGGGGCGGCTGCTGGCCTCCCCGTGGTGGCGGGGCGCGGCCGCCCTGGGGGCCGGGGCGCTGCCCGCGTTCGCGTTTCCGGCGCCGTCCCTGTGGTGGTGGGCGTACGTCGCGCTGGTGCCGTGGATGCTGCTGATCCGTACGGCCCCCACCGGGCGCCGCGCGGCCCTGGACGGCTGGCTGGGCGGCATCGGCTTCATGCTGGCCGTCCACCACTGGCTGATGCCGAGCCTCCATGTGTTCATCCTGCTCCTGGCGGCGCTGCTCGGGCTGTTGTGGGCGCCGTGGGGCCCGCTGGTGCGGCTGATGCTCGCCGGGGCACCGTCACGGGCGCGTGCCGCCGCCGCGCTCGCCGTCGTGCCCTCGGGCTGGCTGCTGATCGAACTGGTCCGCTCCTGGGAGGGGTTGGGCGGCCCGTGGGGCCTGCTGGGGGCCAGCCAGTGGCAGGTGCCGCCCGCGCTGCGGGTGGCGTCGCTGGGCGGCGTGTGGCTGGTGACGCTGATGGTGGTGGCGGTCAACACGGCGGTGACCCTGCTGGTGTCGGTCCGCACCGTGCGTATGACGGCTGTGGCCGGCCTCGTGGTGTGCGCGGTCGCCATGGGGGCGGGGGCATGGTGGGTGCCGGCCCCACAGCCGACCGGGCAGGTGGTCCGGGTCGCCGTCGTACAGCCGGGGGTCATCAACGGGGTGGGCGGCGCGGAGCGGCGGTTCGCGCGGGGCGAGGAGCTCACGCGGGAGCTGGCGGGCCGGGGGGACGTGGACCTGGTGGTGTGGGGCGAGAGCAGCGTCGGGGCGGACCTGACGGCGCGGCCGGAGTACACGGACCGGCTGGCGAAGCTCTCCCGTGAGGTCGGCGCCGAGGTGCTGGTCAATGTGGACGCGCGCCGCTCCGACCGGCCGGGCATCTACAAGAGCAGCGTCCTGGTCGGCCCCGAGGGTACGACCGGTGACCGTTACGACAAGATGCGGCTGGTGCCGTTCGGCGAGTACGTCCCGTTCCGGTCGGTGCTGGGCTGGGCCACCTCGGTCGGCAAGGCGGCGGCCGAGGACCGCAGGCGGGGCGAGCGGCCGGTGGTGATGACCGTCGGGGAGCGGGGGCCGCGGCTGGGCCCGCTGGTCTGCTTCGAGTCGGCGTTCCCCGACATGAGCCGGCACCTGGCCCGGGACGGGGCGCAGGTGCTGGTGGCGCAGTCGGCGACGTCGACGTTCCAGGACAGCTGGGCGCCAGGCCAGCACGCCTCGCTGGCGGCGCTGCGGGCGGCGGAGACGGGGCGGCCGGTGGTGCACGCGACGCTGACCGGCGTGAGCGCGGTGTACGGGCCGGACGGCCGCCTCATCGGTTCCCCGCTGGGTACGGAGGCGAGTGCGGCCGCCGTGTACGGGGTTCCGCTGTCCGGCGCGACGACTCCGTACGTACGGCTCGGTGACTGGCCGGTGTACGGGGCCCTGGCCGTCCTGGCCGCGCTGTGCGCCGCCGAGGGGGTACGGGCGGTCAGGCGGAGGCCTGCTCCAGACACTCCCGTACCACCCGCTCGCACAGCTCATGGGTCGCGAGTGCGTCCCGGGCGCTGAGCGTCTTGCCGGCGCGTACGGCGTCGAGGAAGGCGTGCACGGTCTGTTCGATGCCGCGCTGCCGGGCGACCGGCACCCAGTCGCCGCGCCGCCGGACGGTGGGCTGGCCCTTGTGGTCGATGACGTCGGCGATGTTGAGGACCTGGCGCTTGGTGTCCTGCCCGGACACTTCGAGGATCTCCTCGGTGGAGCCGTTCATCCGGTTCATCATGCCGATGGCAGTGAAGCCGTCGCCGGACAGCTGGAGCACGACGTGGTGCAGGAGGCCGTCGCGGATCCGGGCGCGTACGTCGGTGTGCTCGACCTGGCCGGGCAGCAGGAAGCGCAGGGTGTCGACGACGTGGATGAAGTCGTCCAGGACGAGGGTGCGCGGGTCCTCGGGCAGGCCGACCCGGTTCTTCTGCATCAGGATCAGCTCGCGCGGGTGGTCCTGGCACTGGGCGTAGCCGGGCGCCATGCGGCGGTTGAAGCCGACGGCGAGGCTCACGCCGTGCTGCTCGGCGAGCTCCACCAGGCGGCGGGAGTCGTCGAGTTCGTACGCCAGGGGCTTGTCGACGTATGTCGGCACGCCCGCCTCCAGCAGCCGGGTCACGATCTCGGCGTGCACGGATGTCGGGGCGTGCACGAACGCGGCGTCGAGCCCGGCGGCGAGCAGCGAGTCCAGGTCGGTGTGACAGCGGCCGGCGGGCACGTGGTAGGTCTCGGCGACCCGGGCGAGGGTCGCCGGGGTGCGGGTCTGCAGGTGCAGTTCGGCGCCGGGGACGGTGGTGAGCACCGGCAGGTACGCCTTCTGCGCGATGTCGCCGAGTCCGATGCAGCCGATCTTCACAACGCTCTCCCTATCGCCGACCGTACCCCTGATGTTCCTGGTCAGAATACGTGTGCTGGGGCGGCCGCCAGTCGGCGATCCCGTCGAAGGTGCGCAGCGCGAGGCCGGGGCCGAAGCGGGCGAGGGTCATCAGGGTCTCGCGGAGGGCGACGGCCGGGGCGCTGGTGAGGGTGAGCAGCCGGGCGACGCGCGCGGACGTGCGGACGATGCCGGTGGTGCGCGGGAGGCGGGTGGCGGAGTACGCGGCGAGGCCGGCGCCGATGTCGCTGTGGGGCGGCAGGTGGTGGGCGAGGACGACGCCGTCCTCGATGGCCTGGTTCCCGCCCTGGCCGAGGGTGGGTGCCATGGGGTGGGCGGCGTCGCCCAGGAGGGCGGTGCGGCCGCGGTGGAGGGCGGGCAGCGGGGTGGTGAGGTGGCGGACGTCGTGGCGGAGGACCTGATCGGGGGCGACGGCGGCGATGATCGCGGGGATGGGGTCGTGCCAGGTCCCGAAGCGGCGCAGCAGTTCGGCGCGTTCGTCGTCGGGGGCCGTGGCTCCGGCCGGTGCGGCGGCCGCCGCGTAGGCGTAGACGCGGCCGTCCTTGAGCGGCTGGGTGCCCCACAGGGCGCCGCGGCCCCAGGTCTCGTGCGGGTGGAAGGGCCGTTCGGGCGCCGGGATGACGACGCGCCAGGTGGTGAGTCCGGCGTACGCGGGCTCGGGGTGCGCGGGGAACAGGGCGGGGCGGACGGCTGAGTTGATGCCGTCGGCCCCGATGACGAGGTCCGCCTCGATGACGCCGTCGGGGGTGGTGACGACTCCTGGGCGGCCTCCGGTGGGGGACCCCGGGTCGGTGAGCGCGGCGGGCGTGCCGGTGCGGATGGCGCCGTCCGGCAGCCGTTCGGCGAGGGCGTCGATGAGCGTGGCGCGGTGGACCAGGACGAGTGGGTCGCCGAACCGGTCGGCGGCGGCCCGCGCGTTCGTACGGGCGAGCCAGCGGCCGCTCGGGGTGCGCATGCCGCCGTCGCCCTGCCAGGCCGCGAGGGCCCGGATCCCGTCGCCGAGACCGATGACGTCGAGGGCGCGCAGCGAGTTGGGGGCGAGGCCGATGCCGGCGCCGACGGGCTGGAGCGAGGGGGCGCGCTCCAGGACGGTGACGCGCCAGCCGCGCTGGTGCAGGGCGGCAGCGGCGGTCAGTCCGCCGATGCCGCTGCCGATGACGACGGCCAGGGGTGCGGCGGTTCGGTTGTCCATGGCTCCTCCAGGAAGCTGGCACTACACCTGTAGTGACCTCTTTACCGTACTACGGATGTAGTCCGGCCGGTAGGTTGTCCGTATGACCGCACGCGCCACCGCACGCGCCGGCACCGCACGCGCCGACCTGATCGCCGACGCCGCCCTGACCCTGCTCGTCGAGCGGGGCATGCGCGGGCTGACCCACCGCGCGGTGGACGAGGCGGCCGGGCTCCCCCAGGGCTCGACGTCCAACTACGCCCGCACCCGGCAGGCCCTCCTGGAGGCGGCGGTACGGCGGCTCGCCGACCGTGAGGCACAGGTGCTGTCCGTGGCGGAGATGCCCGCGCCGGGCGACGGCCTCGACGGGCTGCTCGACACCCTGTCCCTGGCGCTGCACCGCTACCTGACCGGCCACCGCGACCTGCTCGTCGCGCGCTACGAACTGGGGCTCGAGGCCACCCGTCGTCCCGAACTGCGCGCCTTCTACGACGACACCGGCCGGCGGTTCCGCGAGCCGCTGACCGCGCTGATGAGAGCCGCCGGTTCGGCGCAGCCGGAGCGCCACGCCCTGTCCCTCGTGGCCTGGTGCGAGGGGCTGATGTTCTCCTGCGCGGTGGGGTCGTTCCACTCGGCCGTACCGAGCCGGGAGGAACTGCGCGCCGGATTCGGCGAGTTGCTCAGCGGGATGCTCGGCGGTCACCTCACCGCCGAAGACTGATCATCAGCCGGTCACACCCATCACCCATGTGGGCCAATAACCGCGGTTGGCAATCCCCAAGAGGCCGGTCACCGACCACAGTTACGGCGTGCAACGAACGAGAATCACAGCGAAGGTCCTGGCGACCGTGGCCGTTGCGGCCGTCTCCGGCTGCGTGTCGGTGGATTCCGGCCCCTCACCCGCACCGGCCGCCCCGGAGGCGAGCCGCCTCGCCAACCAGGACGTCGCGCCGCAGATCCTGGAGGGCCCCGCGCGGGAGGCCCTGGAAGCCGCCCTGCCGCCCCCGGCGGCGCCCGCGGCGCCTCCCGCCCCCTCGCCGCCCCCGGACGAGCCCAGCCGCGCACCGGCCGCCGCACCGCCCACCACACCACCCGGCGCACCGGGCGCCGACCTGCCTGCCCGGATCCCGGCCGCGCCGGAACGGATCCGCGAGCAGTTGCCCCGCATCCAGCCCCCGGCCGTCCCTTCCGTCCCCGCCACCGCCACCGTCCCGGACGTCTGCACCCTCGGCCGTAGCCACGGCGGCTGGGACCCCGACAGCCGTCAGGCCCAGCTCTGCCGGGAGGCCTACGGCCACTGACCCGAGCCGAGCGGACCGGCCCGTCACCACCCGAACACCTACTGGCCCGTCGCCTGCCGGGATCACCCGGGCGCCGCCTACTGGCCCCTCGCCTGGCGGGGCCACGCGGGCGCCGGCTACCGACCCATAGCCGGCCGGGGCCACGCGGGCGCCGCCTACCGCCCGTCGCGTGCCCGGGCCACCCTGCCCGGCCTCGATCCGCACGAGCCCCGGCCCGCCACCGCGCGGGCCGGGCCACGCGGCCCCGACCCCGCACGGGCCGCCCCGTCACCACGTGGCGCCGCCCTCAGGTCGATCAGCGACCGGGGCCACCCCGCTCAGCCCGTGCGACGGGCCGGGGCCGTCACTCCGTGGCGAGGCGCTCGGCCAGGCGGGCGATGGCCGCGCGGACGCCGTTTCCGTACCCGTCGTCGGTCAGGGCGTCCGACGCGGCGCGGGCGCGGGCGAGGTGGATCCGCGCGGCGTCCGGGCGCCGCAGTTTGACGTAGTCGGCGGCGAGGTTGATGTGCAGCGACGGGTACAGGGCGCGCAGCGCCAGGTGGCGGCCGTCCACCCCTTCCGCGGCGGTCAGCGCCCGCAGGTCCCAGGCCAGCTCGTCGTAGGGGTCGTCCTGGGCGTCGGCCATGCAGTGCGCGAGCGTGCAGCGGTGGAGCGGGTCGCCGTCCGCTCCGAGCTGCTCCCACAGCTCTCCGAAGCGGTTGCGCGCCTCCTCCCGGTCGCCTCCGTGAAGCAGCATCATCGTCTGCCCGATCCTGGTCAGGACGGCGTCCTCCGACGCGTCCGACGCGCCCTGCTGCTGCTCGCGCACTGTGCGGCCTCCACTCGTCCCTCGGCGTCCCGCCCCGAGGCCGGCGAGGGCCCGGGGCCGGTGTTCCGACGCTAGCCGCAGTCACCGGCTTTCCCGCTCAGGCTCGGGCGCCGGTCACCCGCCGTCAGCCGCCGAGGTTCGGGATGCGCCAGTCGATGGGGGCGTGCCCCTGGTCGGCGACGGCCTTGTCGATCTGCGTGAAGGGGCGGGAGCCGAAGAACTTCTTCGCCGAGAGCGGCGAGGGGTGCGCGCCCTTGACCACCACATGGCGCGTCTCGTCGATCAGCGGCAGCTTCTTCTGCGCGTAGTTGCCCCACAGTACGAACACGGCCGGATCGGGCCGCGAGGCCACCGCGCTGATCACCGCGTCCGTGAACTTCTCCCAGCCCTTGCCCTTGTGCGAGTTCGGCTCGCCGGCCCGGACCGTCAGCACCGCGTTGAGGAGCAGGACACCCTGCTGGGCCCACGGCATCAGACAGCCGTTGTCCGGCACGGGGTGCCCGAGCTCCTCCTGCATCTCCTTGTAGATGTTGCGCAGCGAGGGCGGGGTCTTGACGCCCGGCCGTACGGAGAAGCACAGGCCGTGCCCCTGACCCTCCCCGTGGTACGGGTCCTGGCCCAGGATGAGGACCTTGACCTTGTCGTACGGGGTGGCGTCGAGGGCGGCGAACACCTCCTCGCGCGGCGGGTAGACCGGCCCCTTGGCCCGCTCCTCCTCGACGAACTCGGTGAGCAGCTTGAAGTACGGCTTCTGCAGCTCGTCGCCGAGGACGCCGCGCCAGGACTCGGGCAGCATGTCGGTGTCGGTCACGTCAACAACCTCCGGTGGGTGATCGCCTTGTCTGATCACAGAACTTACCGGTGACCACTGACAACCGGCCCTACCAGCTGGTCTTGCGCTGCAGCTCCCACATCTGCATGACCGTCTGCGGGTCCAGCGCACGCTCGCCGCCGGCGATCTCCTCGCTCGCCGCGATGTAGAGCTTGCCCTGCCACAGCGGCAGCAGCCGGACGTCGTCCACGATGATCTCCTGCGCCTGCTGGAACTCCTCCGTGACCGCCGCCCGGTCGCTCACCTTGCGGGACTTGGGCAGCAGCTTGTCGGTGATCTCCGGCCGCACGTACGGCGTGGACAGCACGTTCTCCTTGCCGACGAACGGGGCGATGAAGTTGTCGGGGTCCGGGAAGTCCGGGAACCAGCCGCGCCCGAAGACCGGGTACTCGCCCTTCTGGTAGCCGGCCTGGAACTCCTTCCAGGGCTTGCTCTTCAGCGTGACCTTGAACAGGCCCGACTTCTCGAGCTGCCGCTTGAGCTCCTCGAACTCGGGCTTCGTGGCGGAGCCGTAACGGTCGGTGGTGTACCAGAGGGTCAGCGCCACCGGACCGTCGATGCCCTCCTCGCTCAGCAGCTTCCTCGCCTTGTCGACGTCCGGCTCGCCGTACCGGTCGAAGAAGGCGGTGGTGTGCCCGGCGATGCCCTTGGGGACCATGGAGTACAACGGCTCGGCGGTGCCCTGGTACACCTTGGCGACCAGCGCCTCACGGTCGACGACCTGGGCGATCGCCTGCCGGACGGCGAGCTTGCTCACGGACGGGTCCTTGGGGTTGAACACCAGGTAGCGGATGTCCGCGCCGGTCGACTCGACCAGCTGGAGCCCCTCGTTCTCCGGCTTCTTCTCCCGCAGCTGGACGACCTCCTCCGCGGTCAGACCGCGGTAGGTGGCGTCGATCTCCTTGTCGCGCAGCGCTCCGACCATCGCCTCGGAGTCCTTGAAGTACCGGATGGTGACGGCGTCGTTCTTGCGGTTCGCGAACCCCTTGTACGTCGGGTTCTTGGTGAGCTCGGCCTCGGCGCCCTCTCTGTACGAGTTGAGCACGTAGGGCCCGGAGCCGGTGACCTTGCCGTCCGTGCGCAGCGCGTCCGCCGGGTACCTCTCGGGCGGGACGATGGACATGGCGGGCGTGGCCAGGATGAACGGGAACGTGGCGTCCGGTTCCTTGAGGTGGAACGTGACAGTCCGGTCGCCGCCGGTGACGACCTTGTCGAGAGACCCGAGGAGCGGGCCGGGACCGCCCTTCGCGTTGATCGTGCGGATCCGGTCGACCGAGTGCTTCACGGCCGCCGCGTCGAGCTTGCCCCCGTCGGAGAATGCCAGCCCGTCCTTGAGCCGGCATTCGAAGACCTTGCTCACGGTGTCGGTGAACTTGCACTCGGCAGCGTCCGGCTGGGGAGTCGCGCTTCCGCTCGGGAAGCTCAGGAGGGTCTGGTAGACATTCCGGTACAGCTCCCAGGAGCCGTCCCAGGAGGCGGCGGGGTCGAGCGTGCTGGGTTCGCTCATCGTGCCGACTACGATCTTGTTCTCCCCATCGGCGTCATCCCCCGAAAAGAGGCTGCATCCCGCCAGCAGGGATATGGACGCAAGGGCTGCAGCCGCCTGCAGACTGGTCCGGTTGAACACGTGCGCACGCTCCTCGTTCAGCCATGGGTCGGCCGACCATACCGCAGTGCCCCGCCGGGTCAATGTGATGGCCGGGCGGGGCACTTGGGGTCAATCAGCGGTCAATCGGGAAAATCGGGATCAGCCGACTCCGGCATTGAGGAAGATTCCGCCGTCGACCACCAGGGTCTGGCCGGTGATCCAGTCCGACTGTCCGGAGGTGAGGAATGCGGCGGCTCCGCCGATGTCCTCGGGAACTCCGAGCCTGCCCAGCGGATACGCGGCCGCGGCCTCCGCTTCCCGGCCCTCGTAGAGGGCCTGGGCGAATTTCGTCTTCACGACGGCCGGGGCGATCGCGTTGACCCGCACCTTCGGGGCGAATTCGTGCGCCAGCTGGAGGGTCAGATTGACCATGGCGGCCTTGCTCATGCCGTAGGCGCCGATGAAGGGCGACGGGGCGATTCCGGCGACCGACGCGATGTTCACGATCGCACCGCCGTTCTCCTTCTGCCACGCCTTCCACGTCTGCTGGGCGAACCCGAGCGCCGAGATGACGTTGGTCTCGAAGACCTTGCGCGCGACGTTCAGGTCCATGTCGGCCATCGGCCCGAAGACCGGGTTCGTACCGGCGTTGTTGATCAGGAAGTCGACGCGGCCGAACGCCTCCATGGTGCGCTCCACGGCGAGCGCCTGGTGCGCCTCGTCGTGGGCCTTGCCGGCGACGCCGATCACGCGGTCGGCGCCCAGCTTGTCCACGGCCTCCTTGAGGGCGTCCTCGCCGCGGCCGGTGATGCACACGCGGTCGCCGCGGGCGACGAGCGCCTCGGCGACGCCGTATCCGATGCCTCGGCTGGCGCCCGTGATGAGGGCGACCTTGCCGGACGGCGGGGGAAGTTCCTGTGCGGTCATGTCCGTCACCCTTCGGTTCAGTTGAGCGGGCCGCCGGCCACGTACATGACCTGGCCGGAGATGAAACCGGCGTCATCGCCCGTGAAGAAGGCGATCGCGTGCGCGACGTCCTCGGGCCGGCCGACCCGCTGCACCGGGATCTGGGTGGCGGCGGCGGCCTGGAACTCCTCGAAGCCCATGCCCACGCGCGCGGCGGTCTGCGCGGTCATCTCGGTGACGATGAAGCCGGGCGCCACGGCGTTGGCCGTGATGCCGAACTTGCCGAGCTCCTTGGCGAGGGTCTTGGTGAAGCCCTGCAGGCCGGCCTTGACGGCGGAGTAGTTGGCCTGGCCGCGGTTGCCGAGGGCGGAGGACGAGGAGAGGCTGACGATCCGGCCGAAGCCCGCGTCGACCATGTGCTTCTGGCAGGCCTTGGCCATCAGGAACGCGCCCTTGAGGTGCACGTTCATCACGATGTCCCAGTCGGACTCGCTCATCTTGAAGAGGAGGTTGTCGCGCAGCACGCCCGCGTTGTTGACGAGGATCGTCGGCGCGCCGAGCTCGCCGGCGACGCGCGCGACGGCGGCCTCCACCTGGGCGCTGTCGGAGACGTCGCAGCCGACGGCGACGGCCTTGCCGCCCGCCGCGGTGATCTTCTCGACGGTGTCCTTGCAGGCCGCCTCGTCGAGGTCGAGTACGGCGACGGCGCGGCCTTCGGCCGCCAGCCGGACCGCGGTGGCGGCGCCAATGCCGCGCGCGGCCCCGGTCACGACGGCGACGCGCTGCTCGGTGGTGGACATGCTGGTTCTCCTCGCCCTTGGATCCCTGGTAAGCGGCTAGACCGGCACGTCCATGCCGGTGAGCGACCGCTTAGTACCTTCAGCAGACGAGACGCTAGAGACCCTGGCACCCGGTGTCAACGGCCCACCGGGTGCACCCGGTCACTCAGCGCACCAGCAGGTCGAGCAGCCGCTCCGCCTCGCCCTCAGGATCGGCGGTCAGCCCGGTGTGCACGGGGCCGGGCTGGACGACCGTGGACCGCGGCGCGATCAGCCACCGGAAGCGCCGCCCGGCGTCGTCGCGCGCCGCCTGCCCCGCGTGCTCGCCGCCCTGGCACACGCCCTCCACGGCATGCAGGGCCGCCCGTACGCCGGTCACGTCGGCCTCCGGGTCCAGCGCCCGCAGCTTCGCCTCGTCGAGGTGCGTACGGGCACACACGAAGGACTTGGCGCGGCAGTAGACCACCACGCCCGCGTTGAAGCACTCGCCACGCTCGACGCGCGGTACGACGCGCAGCAGCGCGTACTCGAAGACGTCCCGGCCGGTCACTGGCTGCTGTCCTTGCTGTTCTTGCTGTTCTTGGCGGGGTGCGGCCAGGGGGTCAGGTGGTCGGTCAGCCACCCGGGGGCCTGGGACTGCTGGGGCTCGGTCCGCTCGCCGAGCGTGATCCGCTCGTGGATGGTGGCCGCGCGCGACAGCAGTGCTTCCACATAGGCGCGGCGCAGTGCGTCGGCCGTGTCGAAGCCCGGCTCGTCGACCAGCCACTCGTCGGGGACGTCGGCGGCGACCTCGGTCAGCAGGTCCTCGGTGACCAGCGGCGCCAGTTCGGCCGCCGCGCCCGCGACGTCGGGGCCGAAGGAGGTGAGGACGTGGTCGGAGGCGTCGTACGGCTTGGCTGCGGAGGCCTCGGCGCCCGGCCAGTTGTGGTGCCAGATCATGGTGGCGCCGTGGTCGATCAGCCACGGCTCGCCGTGCCAGACCAGCATGTTGGGGTTGCGCCAGGAGCGGTCGACGTTGTTGATCAGCGCGTCGAACCAGACGACCCTGCCCGCCTCGGCCGGGTCCATGGCGTAGGCGAGCGGGTCGAAGCCGAGCGAGCCGGGCAGGTAGTCCATGCCGAGGTTCAGCCCGCCGCTCGCCTTGAGCAGCTCCTGCACCTCCTGGTCCGGCTCGCCGAGTCCGATGACCGGGTCCAGTTGGATGGTGACCAGCTCGGGGACGCGCAGCCCCAGCCGACGGCCCAACTGCCCGCAGATGACCTCGGCGACGAGGGTCTTGCGGCCCTGGCCCGCGCCGGTGAATTTCATGACGTACGTGCCCAGATCGTCGGCCTCGACGATCCCGGGAAGCGAGCCGCCCTCGCGCAAGGGCGTGATGTACCGGGTCGCGGTGACTTCTGTCAGCATCTTCCCAGGCTATCCGACTTCCTGATCTTGCAATCGATACCTGCCCATAGTGGACGCGGAACGAGGGACTTGGCCATGATCACCCCTGGGGAGAATCTGGGGAGTTTTGGCTGACGTGCCTATCCCTCCGGCTTCCGAGCACCCCGACGGCGCAGGCCGGGCAAGCTCCACGGCGACAAGGGCTACGACTACTCCCACCTGCGGCGATGGTTACGCGAGCGTGGCATCACCCCCACCGCATTTGCCCCGAAAGGGTATCGAGACCTCCCAGCGACTGGGCCGACATCGCTGGACCATCGAACGCACCATGTCCTGGCTCGCCGGCTGCCGACGTCTGCACCGACGCTGTGAACGCAAGGCCGAGCACTTTCTGGCTTTCACGGCCATCGCCTGCACCTTCATATGCCTGCGCCGTCTTGTCGGCTGATGTGTCGACGCAAAAGCTCTATCGCCAGGGTGTGGTCGTATTGTTCGGCCACGTCCATGGGCGTCTGACCATCGGGGTCCGGGGGCTGCGGGTCGGCGCCGAAGGCCAGCAGGATGGCAGTGGTGTGCACGGTCAGCGGGCGTCGGCTCTGCAGGGTGCTGTCTCCCTCGACGTCAATGGCGTGCGTCAGGAGCGTCGAGTTGCCCTGCACCTCATTGGGATCACTCCCACTGGCCAGCAGGCGGGCCAATGTCTCGGACCTTGCGGGTGAGAGTGTTCGACTGAGTCAGTGGGTGACCGAGCCGAAGGGGAGCCGGGCGGGCTCGGACTGCTGCTGGTGTCGGTGCACCCGGACGAGAGTCCGGGGAACGGGATCCCGGGACAGTCCGTGTGGTGGTGCGAGTTCGCGCGGACGTAGTGCCCGTCCGCGCCCGGGACGAGTCCCTAGGCGAGGCAGTAGTGTCGCTCCTGGACACGGGCACGGGCGCAGGGTGGACGCATGAGATGGTGGAAGAAAAGGCGTGCCGGTACCGGGAATCGGTGTGAGCTGTGCTATGCGAAGCTGACCCCGTCTGCCGAACCGCCCAGACGGGGCAGGGTCTACGTCTCCGATGGCTCGGATGTGAAGCAGCGATACGTCAATCGAATGTGCTGTGACACCTGCTGGCAGCGCGGTGTCGAGCTCGAAGCGGAAGCTGAGGCACGATTCCGTCGCGCGAACCCGGTGGATGAGGTGTGCACAGCGCTGAGGGACGGGGACGTCTCCGTCCGCCGCGACGCGGCACACACGCTGGAGCGGCTGCGCGACCCGCGCGCAGTGGACCCGTTGTTCGACGCCCTCGGAAGGGAAGACGTCAGGCGGGGGGCGGGTGCTGCCCACGCCATGATTGAGGCGCTGGCCGCGATCGGCGGATCCGAGGTCGGGGAGCGCCTTCTGGGCCTGCTGCACAACGAGGCGTATTGGACCGAGAGATACGTCGGCATCGGGGATGAACCTCCCATGGTTACCGCCGTTGACTGTGTGAATCCGGCCCTGTTCACAGTTGGCGGATCGGAACTGATGCTGCGTGGCCTGCTCGACGTGCTGGGACATCAGGAGCAGATGCTGAGGTGGTACGCGGCGCGGGAGCTGGCGAACATTACCTATCGCAGTACGGTCGGCTACGGCCTGACGGTGAACGGTTCCCATGGCGAACTCGTCGATGCCGACCGGCAGTTGATCGTCGGTCCGCTGCGCTCGGCGCTGCGTGACAAGTTCTGGCTGGTCCGCGAGAGCGCGGCCACCGCTTTGGGGCACCTCGGTGACCGGAGTGTGCTGGACGACCTGCTCGCCTGCCTTGCCGACGACCATCACCACCGGGTCCGGTACTTCGCCGCGAAGGCACTGGGTGACCTGGGGGACGCCAGTGCCGTCGAGCCGCTCCGCCGCGCCCTCAGCAGCGACGTGGAGATCTCCGTGGCGGTAAAGGAGGCGCTGGCCAAGCTGGTGACGCGGAGCTGACCCCGTGCCCACTGAGGCCGTATCCGTCTCTTCTCCTGTCCACCCCCACAGGCGAAGGACGCGCTGCCGACCAGATCCGACCAGCGCTCTCCCCGCTCGGCCCTCCTCCTCGACGATGCGGTGCACCCGTCCTCGGGACCGCTCCTCCTTGTCCGCGGCCCGAGCGACGAAGTACTCGGCCCGGTCTTTCCGCGCGTAGCAGCAGGACTGGGTGGCGGCCGAGGACCAGGTGGACGTGCTTGTCGCCTTACGACCCACCCGCTCCAGATGGCAGGACGGCGCGTTCGGCGAGGTAGGCGGTCCAGTCGGGTTGTGAGTAGGAGGCCCATTTCCGGGCTGTGTGGACGTGGATGTTGAGGAGTTCCGCGAGGACTGGGGAGGGCAGTTGCCTCGCGAGGGCGATCAGCGCTGCACTTCGGGCGGGGATGGTGCGGAAGCCGTGGCGTCGCATCAGCAGGCTGTAGCCGGCGGTGCTGAGGGGCCGGCCGGGATCTGTCCCGGGGAGAGCCAGGCCTCGATGATGGGCCAGGTCGTTTCCGCAATGTCATGGCAGCCAGAGCTGTAGGCAGGCGAGGGTGACCATGGATTGGTAGTGGCGGGCGCGTTTGTCGTAGCGGGTGGCCAGGGCCTTGTGGTGCTTGAGCTTGTTGAAGCAGCGCTCGATGACGTTGCGGCGCCGGTAGGCCGCCCGGTCGAGCCGGCAGTGGCTCTCGCCTCGTCGGATACGGCCGTTGATCTGGTCGATCCGCTACGGGATCGCGGCCTTGATGCCGCGCCTGCGCAGGTATGCGCGGATCTTCGTGGACGAGTAGCCCTTGTCCGCGGCGACCTGTTCGGGCCGGGTTCTGGGGCGTCCTGGCCCGCACCGCGGGATGCGCCCGGCTGATCGTCGAGGTCGGACGTTCGAGCCGTCTGGCGATCTCGGCGTAGGAGAGGCCGTCGGCGAGTCCGGTCGCGATGCGCTGGCGATCCCGCTGGGTCAACCGCCCTCCTGGTATGCCGCCAGTATTGCCTTCGCCCGTCAGCCATTGCAACGTGCCGTTGCATTCGATCGCACACCATTGCATCAATTCAGGTTTATTACCTGCGCTTACGACTTCCAACGATTGACGACATCATGAATGCAACGTAGCTTTCGAGCATCTTCAAACACGTCATATCGCGAGATGAGGAATGGCCATGAGCGAGTCCGTCCACACCGTCACGACGCTGCCGACGGAGCGTCGGAGCGGCTGCCCGTTCGACCCGCCGGCAGAGCTGCTCGACGCCCGCCGACACGGCCCCATCAGCCGCTACACCCATCCCGGTGGGAAACCCGGCTGGCTGATCACCGGGTACGGCATGGTGCGATCGGTCCTGGCCGACGCGCGGTTCAGCTCGCGCAAGGAGCTCATGAACGTCGTCGACTTCGAGCTTCCTCCGGCGCCGCCCGGCGAGTTCCTCCTCATGGACGAGCCGGAGCACAGCCGCTACCGGAAGCCCCTGGTGGGCAAGTTCACCGTGCGGCGGATGCGGATGCTCACCGAGCGGATCGAGCAGATCACCGCCGACTGCCTGGACGCCATGGAGGAGGCCGGGCCGCCGACGGACCTGGTGACGGCGTTCGCCAAGCCCATCCCCACCATCGTGATCTGCGAGATCCTGGGCGTGCCCTATGAGGACCGGGCGTCCTTCCAGGAGCAGATCGACGCGTTCATGGGCGGGGAGGTCAGCGACGAGGAGCTGATCGCGGCCTACACCGCGACCCAGGAATACCTGGCACAGCTGGTGGCCGCCAAGCGCGCCAACCCCACCGACGACGTCCTCAGCGAACTCACCGACAGCGACCTGACCGACGAGGAGCTGAAGGGAATCAGCCTCATCCTCCTGGCGGCCGGATTCGACACCACCGCGAACATGCTGTCCCTCGGCACCTTCGCGCTGCTCCAGCATCCGGAGCAACTCGCGGCGCTGCGCGCCGATCCCGCGCTCACCGACGGGGCCGTGGAGGAACTGCTGCGGTATCTGAGCGTCGCCAAGACGTTCCACAGGACGGCGCTGGAAGACGTAGAGCTGGGCGGCCAGACCATCAAGGCCGGCACGACGGTCGTCCTCTCGTACAACACCGCCAACCGCGACCCCGAGCGCTTCACCGACTCCCACACGCTCGACCTCCGCAGGCAGGCCGCAGGGCACCTGGCCTTCAGTCACGGCATCCACCAGTGTCTGGGGCAGCAGCTGGCCCGCGTCGAAATGCGGGTCGCGTTCCGCGCGTTGGTCGACCGCTTCCCCACGCTGCGCCTGGCCGTACCTGCCTCGGAGGTCGGGCTGCGTCCGGAGACCGCGGACATCTTCGGAGTGAAGAGCCTCCCGGTCACCTGGGACAAGAAATGAGCACGTCGCACCTGAGCGTCGACCGCGAGCGCTGCATCGGCGCCGGCATGTGCGCCATGACCGCCCCTCACGTTTTCGACCAGGACCCCGACGACGGCCTCGTGCTCCTGCTCCACGCCGGCCCGCCCGCGGCCCACCGCGCCGCCGCACAGATGGCCGTCGGCGTCTGTCCCGCCGGGGCGATCACCCTCCACGAGCCGGAAGCCGGCGGCTCCTAGCCTCCGAGGGCGACCGCATCCGGACCGAACCGCCCGCCGCGCGTCAGCAGGGGCTCTCGCCCGCCCAGCGGGCAGCCGGGCCAGAACCGTCATTTCGATGCACGACGGCACGACACTCCGCTACCCGGTCACGCCCGGCGTTCCCGCCAGTGTGCCGCGCTTCTGGTGGTCGTGACGATGTCGCCTGATGCGGCACTTGCAAGGGTCGGGAAAGCCGTCGAGATGCCCCGTCTCCTGGTGATCCCACCGGACGTCCCGGCCGGTCCAGCGAGCACCCCCTCACATCACGTGCCTGTCATGATCTTCCCCATGGAGATCGCCAATGCCCTGGAAGTGCCGGGATTCCCAGGCCAGTTCGCCCGTACGCGCCGCTTCTCGCTCGGTGTCCCGGGCGGGTTCAGCGTCTCGCCGGACGGCGCGCGGGTGCTGTTCGTACGGACCGGTTCGGGCTCCGACACCGTCGGGCGGCTGTGGCTGTACGAGGACGGCGGGGAGCGGCTCCTGGCCGATCCGGCCGCGCTGGACGCGGGCCGGGAGGAGGACGTCCCGGAGGCGGAGCGGGTGCGCCGGGAGCGCGCCCAGGTGACCTCGACCGGTGTGGTGGGGTACGCCACCGACCGGCACGCGCGCGTGGCGGTGTTCGCGCTGGGCGGTGCGGTGTGGGCGGTACGGACCGGCGGCGGTGCCCCGTGGCGGGTGCCGACGGCGGGGCCGGCCGTGGATCCGCGGCCGTCGCCCGACGGTTCGCTGGTCGCGTACGTGACGGACGGCGCTGTCCGCGTCGTCCGCACCCACGACGGGACGGAGGACCGGCTGCTGGCCGCGCCGGAGGGGCCGGACGTCACCTATGGGCTGTCGGACCATGTGTCGGCCGAGTCGATCGGCCGGCTGCGCGGCCACTGGTGGTCGCCGGACGGGGACGCCCTCCTGGTGGCGCGGACGGACCACGCGCGCGTGGGACGGTGGTTCCTCTCCGACCCCACCGACCCGTCGAAGCCGCCGCGCGCCATCCGCTACCCGGCGGCCGGTACGGCCAACGCCGACGTGTCGCTGCACATCCTCAGCCTCCGAGGGAAGCGGACTCCCATCCGGATACCGGCGCAGGCCGATCCGGACACCCACCCTTCGGGCACCTGGACGGACCCCCGCTTCGAGTACGTCACGGCCGCCGGCTGGGACGCGGCCGGCCCCTTCGCCGAGGTCCAGACACGTGACCAGCGCTCGACCGTCCTGCTCGCCATCGACCCGGACACCGGCGGCACCCTCCCGCTGGTCCACCGGCGCGACCGCGCCTGGGTGGAGCTCACGCCGGGCGTCCCGGCCCGCACCGGCACCGGAACGCCGGTCGTGCCGCTCGTACGCGACGACGTACGCGGTCTGCGCGTCGGTGACGTCGCGAGCCCGCCCGGGCTCCACGTCCGTGCCGTCCTCGGCACGGTCGGCGACCGGGTGTACTTCACCGCGAGCGAGGACCCCACCGAGACGCACGTGTGGGCGTACGACCCGGAAAGGGCCTTCGGCCGTATCAGCCAGGAGCCCGGCGTCCACACCGCGACGATCGGCGGCGACACCGTCGTCCTGGACAGCCGGACGCCCGACGGGCACACCGTGACCGTCCTGCGGCGCGGGAGGCCCGCCGGGAGCATCGCCGTGCTCGCCGAGACGCCCCTGGTGACGCCGCGGCCGTCGCGTCTGTCGCTGGGCGTACGGCGACTGCGCAGCCACCTCCACCTGCCGTCGTGGTACGAGCCGGGCTCCGGTCGGCTGCCCGTGCTGCTCAGCCCGTACGCGGGCTACGGCATCCAGCTGGCCGTGCGGGCGGGCGGTTGGTACGGCGCGGTGGCCCAGTGGTTCGCCGAGCAGGGCTTCGCGGTGCTGGTCACGGACGGGCGGGGCACGCCGGGGCGCGGCCGGGCGTGGGAGACGGCGATCCACGGCGACCGGCTGACCGCCCCCCTGGAGGACCAGGTGGACGCGCTGCACGCGGCGGCGGAGCGGTACCCGGAGCTGGATCTGGAACGGGTGGGCATCCGGGGCTGGTCGTACGGCGGCTACCTCGCCATCGGCGCCGTACTGCACCGCCCCGACGTGTTCCACGCGGCCGTCGCGGGCGCCGCGCCGACCGACCGGCGGCTGTACGACACGCACTGGGAGGAGCGCTTCCTCGGCCACCCGGACGTCCGGCCGGACGCCTACGAGCGCTCCTCCCACGTACCGTACGCACACCTGCTGACCCGGCCGCTGCTGCTGATGCACGGGCTGGCCGACGACAATGTGGTGGCGGCCCACACCCTGCGGTTCTCCGCCGCGCTGCTGGCGGCCGGACGGCCCCACAGCGTGCTGCCCCTTCCCGGCGCGACACACAGGGTCACCCGGGAAGATGTGGCGAGCAGCCAGTTGATGGCCGAAGTGGACTTCCTCAGGAGGTACTTGATCCCCTGACCACGCCGCCGCCCGGACCGGTCACCAGCGGGTTTACGGGCTCAGCGGGGCGTACAGGCGTACGCATGCACCCAGTCGATGTCCCGATGGCCGGGCCCGTAACGCTCGCGTTCGTTGACGACCCGCACGTCGGGTCCGGTGAATCCGGCGGCCTCGAGCAGCGTACGGACGCGGTCCGCTGTCTGGTAGCGGAAGAAGCGGGCCGCGTCGGCGCTGAAGGACTCGACGAACTCCTCCTCGCCCTCTCCCTCCTTGAAACTGACGAACACCGCCCCACCAGGCCTCAGCACCCGGTGGAATTCCCCCAGGGCGGCCTGGACGAGCTCGTCCTTGAGGTGCAGCAGGGTGGCCTGGCACCACACCCCCGCGAAATCACCGTCGGCGAAGTCGAGCGCACACACGTCCATACGGCGGAAGTCCAGTGCGGGATGGAGCTCCCTGGCCCGTACGAGGAAGGTCTCGCCCAGGTCCACTCCGGTCACGGACAGACCGCGCGCGGCGAGGAGGGCCGTGTCCCTGCCGAAGGCGCAGCCGGCGTCCAGCACGGGCCCCGCCGGGTCGGGCAGCAGCCGGGTGAAGTGGTCGAGCTCCACGTCCGGGACCATGCCCTTCGTGGCGGCCTCGTACGTGTGCGTACTGTGTTCGTAGGCGGCGAGGGTGCGAGAGCGATAGTCCACGCCGGAAATCTACGTCACGCTGTCGTCCCGCCGGCCAAGGCCGTCGAGCGACTGAACACCTCGCACAGTGCTCCCGTACTTCCCCGTGACGCGAGACGTCGTGTAAGTCGACCACCACGGAAGGGGAGCCGGAAATGACCGGATCGCAGGAGACCAGCAGGCCAGTTGCGCGCCGTACCGTCGTCGCGGCGGCGAGCGGTGCCGGGCTGGCGGCCGTGCTCACCGCGTGCGGCGGATCGGACAGCCCGGCCACGTCCGCCGGCGACGCCCCGGCGGGCGGGAGCCCCACGAGCGGCGGGGCCGGGGGCCAGGTGCTGGCGAAGACGGCGGACATCCCCGAGGGCGGCGGCAAGGTCGTCGGCGACGTCGTGGTGACCCAGCCGACGGCGGGCGAGTTCAAGGCGTTCTCGTCGAAATGCACGCACGCGGGCTGCGCGGTCAAGGAGGTCGCGGACGGGGTCATCAACTGCCCCTGCCACGGCAGCAAGTTCGACGCGACGGACGGCAGCGTCAAGGCGGGCCCGGCCACCGCCCCGCTGGCGGCGGCGTCGATCACGGTCGAGGGCGACTCGATCAGGCTCGCGTGACGCCGACGCGTCTCGGGCGCTTCCAACAAGCCAGCACCTCGTCGGTCGTGGTGACCGTGGCGACCAGCGCGAGCGTGTGGCGGACCATCGCGGGGGTGTAGTCGGAGGGGATTCCCGCGATGGCGTCCGCCGGAACCACCGCCGTATAGCCGAGGTTGACCGCGTCGAAGACGGCGTTCGGTATCGCGACATTGGCCGAGACGCCGGTGACGACCAGGGTCCGGCAGCCGAGGTTGCGCAGCAGGGCGTCGACGTCCGTGCCGGCGATCGGGGACAGCCCGTGCAGCCGCCGTACGACCATGTCCTCCTCCGCCACCTCGATGGGTTCGGCGATCCGGACGGCGTCGCTGCCGCTGTGCTGCTGTACGGGAAGCCTCGCGGCCGCCCGGAAGAGCCGGGCGTTGCGGCTGGCGCCCCGCCCGTCGGGACGCCGCTCCGCCACGGCGTGCAGCACCTGTACGGAGGCCTCGTGCGCGGCGGCGACCAGCCCGGCCACCCGGTGCAGGGCGCCGGACGACCGTGCCTCGGCGGCGAGTTCGGGCAGGGCGCCGTCCGGGCCCACGACGCCGCGCTGGCACTCGACGGTGAGCAGCACCGTATGGGCGGGGTCGAGCTGCTCGCGGAGCTGTTCGAACGTCGGCATGCGGCGGGAGGGTAGCCCCCATTGCGCGGGGGCGGAAGAGAGCCCATGCTTTCTGACACACCATCAGAAAGCGAGGCGGCCGATGGCGGTCACCCAGCGCCGGGGCCGGCGCATCATGATGTCGCAGCCCGAACTCGACGCGTACCTCACCGAGCAGCGCACCTGCCGGGTGGCGACCGTCTCCCCCGACGGCCGGCCGCATGTCGGCGCCCTGTGGTTCGCCTGGGACGGGACGTCGCTGTGGCTGTACTCGCTCATCCGCAGCCGGCGCTGGGCGGACCTGCGCCGCGACCCGCGGATCGCCGTCGTGGTCGACGACGGCGAGGAGTACGGCGAGCTGCGGGGCGTGGAGCTGTCCGGCACGGCGGTCTTCGTCGGGGAGGCCCCCCGCACCGGAGAGCCGTGCCCCGGCCTGGACACGGTGGAGCGGCTGTTCGCCCGCAAGAACTTCGGCCTGGACACCATGCCGCACGACGGCCGCCACGCATGGCTGCGGCTGACCCCGGACGCCGTCGCGTCCTGGGACTTCCGCAAGCTGAACAACGCCCACTGACCCCCCCCCCGGCCGTCAGCTCCCCACCGACCGCCCCACCTCCCGCAGCGCCTCCACGGCCGCCCGGATCGACGGCCGCCGGTCCGCGTCCGTCCGCCACACCGCGTAGATGTGGCGCCGCATCTGATGGCGTACGGGTACGAGGACGACGCCCGCGGGCACGGCCCCGCGCCCCAGCCGGGGTGTGACGCACACGCCGAGCCCGGCCTGGATGAGCGCCAGCTGTGTGTGGTGCTCCCCCGCCAGGTGCGCGATGCGCGGCTCGACGCCCTTGGAGCGCAGCGTGAACATCAGCCACTCGTAACAGAACTCACCCTCCGGCCAGGACACCCAGTCCTCGTCCGCGAGCTCCTCCAGGTCCACCTCCGCCCGTCCGGCGAGCGCGTGCCCCGCCGGGAGCGCCACGTCGGCGGCGTCGTCCAGCAGCTGCGCCCTGGCCAGCCCGGCCGGGACGGGCAGCCGCTTGTTGCTCCAGTCGAGCACGACCGCCAGGTCCATGTCGCCGCGCATCACCTGCCGTATGCCGTGCTCGGGCTCCAGCTCACTGGTGCGTACCACCAGGTCGGGGTGGTCGCGCCGCAGTGCGGAGACCGCCCCCGGGAACAGCCCGCGCGCCGCCGTAGGAAACCCGGCCAGGCGCACCTCACCCACCACCTGTCCGCGCTGCGCCTCGATGTCCGCCTGGGCCAGCTCCACCTGGGACAGGATCCGCGCGGCGTGATCGGCGAGGAGCAGACCGGCGTCGGTGAGCCGGACACCGCGGCCGTTCTTCGCGACGAGCTGCTGCCCGACCTCCCGTTCCAGCTTGGCGAGTTGCTGCGACACCGCCGACGTGGTCACATGCAGGCCCTCCGCCGCACCGCTCACGGAGCCGTGGCGGGCGAGGGCGTCGAGGGTACGGAGGCGCTCCAGGTTCAACATGTAAGCAATACTAAGCATAGCCCGTCACAAAAACTCGCTTGTCCTAACACATACTGGCAGCCATCGTGTGCGGCATGAGCACCGCAACCTCCCACCGTCCGCCGCGCACCGCACCCGCCACCAGCCGCGTACCGCGCCCCGCCCTCGACTGGCGCGTCCGCTTCGCGCTGCTGTCCCTCGTCTGGGGCTTCAGCTTCCTCCTCATCAAGGTCGGCACCGAGGCCTATGCCCCCTTCCAGGTCACCCTCGGCCGCCTGCTGTTCGGTACGGCGGTGCTCGCCGTCGCCATGGCAGTGAAGCGCGCGAAGCTGCCGCGCGGCGCCCGCACCTGGGGCCACCTGGCAGTGGCCGCGTTCTTCCTCAACGCCCTGCCGTTCTCCCTCTTCGCGTACGCCGAGCTGACGATCCCCTCGACGCTCGCCGGCATCTGCAACGCCACCTCCCCGCTGTGGGGCATGGCCCTGTCCCTGGTCGCCCTGTCCGAGGACCGCCCGACGCGCCGCCGGGTGGCAGGCCTGGGCCTGGGCTTCATCGGCGTACTGACCGTCCTCGGGGCCTGGCAGGGCTTCTCCGGACTGGACGTCACGGGCACCGCGATGGCCCTGCTGGCCTCGCTCAGCTACCCCATCGGCTGGATCTACGTCCGCCGTACGCTCGTCGGCCGCAGCGAGTCGCACCTCTCCCTCACCGGTGCGCAGCTCTTCCTGGCCACCGTCCAACTGGGCGTGGTCACACCGCTGTTCACGAGCCGGCCGACCGCCTTCCCGGTCGTGCCGCTGCTCGCGGTGATCGCGCTCGGCGCGCTGGGCACCGGCCTCGCGGTACTGCTCCAGTACGGGATCGTCGCGGAGGTCGGCCCGACGACCGGCCAGATGGTCACCTACTTCATCCCGGTCATCGCCACCGCCGCGGGCGTCACACTCCTGGACGAGGCGCTGACCTGGAACACGCCGGTCGGGGCACTGATCGTGCTCGCCGGAGCGGCCCTCACCCAGAAGACCGGCACGGCACGTCAGCCGTGACTGCGCGCCTCCATCGGCTCGACCGCCGCCGCCACCGCGTCGGCGAGCGGCTCCAGGTCCGCCACCGGCAGGCCCGACACGGTGATCCGTACGCCCGGCCCGGCGGCCATCCGGAACCGGGCCCCGGGCGCCACCGCCCACCCCGCGTGCAGCAGGCGCGCCACCGTGCCGGTCTCGTCGGCCACCGGCACCCACACGTTCATGCCGCTGCGCCCGTGCGCCGCGACGCCCCGCCGCGCCAGGGCCGCCACGAGCCCGTCGCGCCGTTCCCCGTACGCCGCCGCGACCGCCCGCGCGTCCACCGCGCCGGTCTCCCACAGGTGCACCACGGCACGCTGCAGCAGGTGGCTCACCCAGCCGGGCCCGAGCCGCTGGCGCCCCAGCACCCGGTCGACGGTGACCGCGTCGCCGGTCAGGGCGGCCACCCGCAGATCCGGCCCGTACGCCTTGGAGACCGACCGCACCAGCACCCAGTGGTCGGTCACGCCCCCGAGCGGGTGAAGCGGCAGGTCCACCAACCCGTACCCGTGGTCGTCCTCGATCACCAGCACGCCAGGATGTGCGGCCAGCATCCGCCGCAGCTCCACCGCCCGCGCCGCGCCCAGCGCCGCACCGGTCGGGTTCTGCACCCGGTCGGTCACGATCAGCGCCCGCGCCCCGGCGTCGCGGAGCGCCCGCTCCACCTCGCCCGGCAGCGGCCCGTCGTCGTCGAGGGCGACCGGCACGGGTTTCAGCCCCAGCGCCGGTACGAGATCGAGGAGGGCGCCCCAGCCGGGATCCTCGACCGCCACGGCGTCACCGGGGCGCAGGTGCGCGGCGAGCACCCGCTCGATGGCGTCCAGGGAGCCGGACGTGACGGCGACCGGCCCGTCGGGCACCCCGTCCGCGTCCAGCGCGGCCCGGGCGAGCCGCGCGAAGCCCTCGTCCACCGGGGCCTGTCCGTACAGCCCCGGCTCCTGGGCCGCACGCCGCGCCACGACCGCCAGCGCCTCGCCGAGCGGCGGCAACAGGGCCGGGTCGGGGTTGCCCTTCCCCACGTCCCGTACGCCCGCCGGCGCGTCGATCCGGATGGACCCGCGCGCCGTGGTGGCCGGACGGGGCCGCACCCGACTGCCCCGGCGCCCGGCCGTCTCGATCACCCCGCGCTCGCGCAGGGTGCGGTAGGCGGCCGCGACCGTATTGGGGTTGACTCCCAACCGGGCCGCCAACTCCCGCATGGGCGGCAGCAGTTGCCCCGGCTCCAGCGCACCGGAACCGACACCCGCCTCCACACTCGCGGCAATCTCCGATGCGCGACGCCCAACAATCCGATATTCTCCTACCACAAACCAGATTATGCACTAGTGCAATGGAGTCCACAAGTGACGTACCAGCCCACCGACCGCACCGTCCCCACCCGCTCCCGGGACCGTGCCTCGTACGACCGCGAGTTGGTGCACGCGATACTCGACGAGGCGTACGTCTGCCACCTCGGTTTCGTCCGCGACGGCGCGCCCGTCGTCCTGCCCACGCTGTACGGCCGTGTCGGCGAGCGCCTCTACGTCCACGGTTCCAGCGGCTCGCGACCGCTGCGGATGGCGGGCCAGGCCGACCCGGGCCTCGCCGTCTGCCTGACCGTCACCCACGTCGACGGCCTGGTCCTGGCCCGCTCCGCCTTCCACCACTCGATCAACTACCGCTCGGTCGTGGTCCACGGCATCGCCCACCAGGTCACCGACCCCGACGAGAAGCGCGCCGCGCTCGACGCCCTCGTCGACCATGTCGTCCCCGGCCGCTCCGCCGACTCACGGCCGGCCAACGCCAAGGAGCTCGCCGCTACCGCCGTGCTCCGCCTCGACCTCGACGAGGTGTCCGCCAAGCTCCGCACCGGCGGCCCCAACGACGACCCCGAGGACCTCACGCTCCCCCACTGGACGGGCGTCGTCCCGCTCCAGACCACGTACGGCACCCCGATCCCGGCGTCCGACCTGGCCCCAGCGATCCCCGTCCCCAGCTACGTCACCGCGCTCTGAGACGAGAAGTAACCCCCACCGGCCTGCAGTCGAGCGACAGCCGGGGTGGGGCCGTGCAGGGTCGTCCCCGCAGAGGCCGGCGGCAACGGCAGGGCTCCCAACCTGACGCACCCATGGCCGCCGGCCTCGAGGAGACGAGCCCGGAGGAGCCACGCCCCCCACCCACCGGCAGCAGACGACCCGCACGTACCCAGCCGCATGACGCAACCAACCACCGGCACAGGCCCCCCGCCCGACTCAGGCCGGCACCCCCGCCCGCCGCCTCCCCACCGCGCCCCGCGCCTCCGCGGCCGCCAGCCCGGCAACCGCACCGAGCAGCAGCAGCGTCCCGCCGACCGTCGCCCCGGTCAGCCGCTCACCGAGCACCGTGACCGCGATGACCGCCGCGCTCACCGGCTCCAAGAGCATGATCACGGAGACGGTCGCGGCGCGCACCACGGCCGCGCCCGCGAAGTACAGCGCGTACGCCAGCGCGGTCGGCACGGCCGCCACGTACACCAACAACCCCACCACCTGCGCGAGTTCGGCGGTGTGCGGGACCAGCCCCTCGGCCGCCGCCATCGGCAGCAGCCCCACCGCACCGACCGCGAAGGCCCAGGTGCTCGTGGCCAGCGCGTCACCACCGCCACCGTGCCGCCCGAGCCACCGCGTCAGCAGCGTGATCGCCGCGTACCCGGCGGCGGACAGCACCGCGAAGCCGACCCCGGCCGGCCGCACGTCCACGCCCCCGCCGCCCCCGCCGCCGAGCACCAGCACGGCGAGTCCGGCCAGCGCACCCGCGACGGCGACGACTCCGCCGCGCCCGAGCCGCTCCCCCATGGTCAGCCGCGCGCCGAGCGCGATGAGTACGGGACCGGCGCCGAGCGTGACGACCGTACCGACCGCGAGGCCGGTCGCCTCGACGGCGGCGAAGTAGGCGCTCTGGAAGAAGGTGAGCCCGATCCCCGTACCGAGGATGCGCAGCAACCGCCGCCGCCGGGACTCGACGGCCCTCGGCATACGGCGGCGACGGCGGCGCACCGCGAGCGCGCCCATCAGCAGCACGAGGCCGCCGACGCAGCGCCAGAACGACAGGGCCAGTGGGCCGAGGTCGCTGACCAGGAACACCAGCGAGGCGGCCGCCCCGGCGGTGCCCCAGGCGACCCCGGCGACGATCAGATAGAAGAGACTGCGCCCGACAGACAAACCGGACACAGTAGGCACAACAGAAGCATTCGACACGCGCACTTCTCCGCACGAAGACAGACAGGATGGTTGGCCGCTCGACTCCGCACGCGGGCAGCGACGAACCACCCGGGGACTGCCCGGGCCGGTCTACGTCAGGAGTTGGGTGCCGCCCGCGTTACGCGGCGGGCGGCGGAAGCACGGTGGAATGCATGATCGGCACCTTACGTGGCGGTCCGCCCGGCCGACAACCCGTCCTCCGACAACTCCGCCTCCGACGGCGCCTGCTCCGACCCGGCCACCGGCCCCGGCGACGCCGCCTTGGGCGTCGACGACTGGGCGATGAACGCGCCGACGAGCACGACCGCCCCGCCCAGGATCTGCGGCCCCGACAGGTGCTCCTTGAGCAGCACCCAGGCCAGTACGGTCGCGATGACGGCCTCCAGGCAGGCGACGACGCCCGCCACCTGCGGCGAGAGCCTGCGGACGGCGACGATCCCGGTGACGTACGCCAGGACGGTGGCGATCAGCACGATCCACCCGAGCAGCAGCCACGCCGGGGCCGTGGTCCCGCCCATGTCGGCGTTGCCGCCCAGCACGGACCAGTCCATGCGCCACGGGCGGGCGACGACGGTCAGGACGACGGCACCGATGAGCAGCCCGTACGCGATGACTCCGAGCGGATCGGCCGGTTCGGCCTCGTCGCTGCCCTGGTCGGAGAGGACGAAGTAGCCGACCTGGCAGCAGGCGGCACCCAGCGCGAGCACGAGCCCGAGGAGGTCGAAGCTCAGCCCCGACCACACCTCCACGACGCAGGCGAGTCCACCGACGGCGAGGATCACGCCGAGCGCGGCGGCGCGCGTCACCGGCCTGCGCTGCACGAAGCGCACCCAGCCGAGCACCAGCGCGGGGGCGAGGTACTCGATGAGGAGCGCGACCCCGACGGGGATGCGGGAGATGGCCGCGAAGTAGCAGGCCTGGACGCCGGCGACGGCGAGCAGGCCGAAGCCGGCGAGCAGGGCGGGCTTGCGGCGCAGCAGATCGCGGTGGCGCCAGGCCACGGGCAGCATGACGAGTGCGGCGCCGGTCACCCGTAGCCACACCACGTGCAGCGGGTCGAGCCCCGCCTCGATCAGCGGCTTGGCCGCGACGCCTGATCCACCGAATGCGAACGCCGAGGCCAGGGCGAGTCCCAGGCCGGCGCTTCTCCCCTGAGACGCGTGCATCGGCACATCATGGCAGCAGCGCGTCAGGAGCGTAAAGGCTGTGACACCTGTTGAGACGGCGCGCCGATCCGGGCAGCCAGCGACGCCGCGTCGACCCCGGCCCGGGTCAGTACGTCGACGGCCCGGCACGCGCGGTCGGCGGCCAGCGCGGCGAGCAGATCGAGCCCGCTCGCCCGCGACTCACCCCGCTGCCGGGCCCGCTCGAGGGCGCACTCCATGGCGGCGACGGCGGCGGGCGACCATCCGGAGACGACCGCCTCCGGCGGGAGGGGTACGGCGCCGGAGTCCTCGACGGAACCCTGCCAGCGCAGCCCGTACCCGATGCTCCGCTGCACAAGGTAACCGAGCACGCGCGCCACCTGCGGACCGCCGTCGAAGGCGGCCCTGGCCTCCGGGTCGGACTCGAGGAGCGAGTGCAGCAGATGAGCAGTGTCGATCTGCCGGTCGCCGTCCCGCAGTGCCCTGCGCCGGGCACCGGCGACGACGGAGGCCGGCTCGACGGTGAACCGGGCCTCGCTGCCCGCACGGCAGGTCTCCGCACTGCAGGTCTCCGCACGGCTTTCGGCGGGCTGCCGGGGAGGCACCCGCGGGGTAGGGCTTCGCACCTTCCCACCTCATCAGCCCCTGGAGGCCGGAACATCCCCGCCTGGGAGCATTCGCGCATCCCACGGAAGTTGGGGGCGAGCGACTGCTTCCTCCTCCTTACGGATGAGACCCCCGAGCAGATCTGACGATCCGTCAGTATTGAATGTTCGCGTCCGCACGGCTACGTTCCGCGCCACCGCAACCCGTCGAGAAGGGGTGGTCCCCATGGCCGAGGTCAGCGCCGAGGCACGCATCGAGGCACCGGCCGGGAAGGTCTGGGCCCGGCTGACGGACTTCACGTCGTACGGGGAGTGGAACGCCACCCACACGTCCTTCCCCCATGACACCCCGGACACCCTCGCGACCGGCGCCACCTTCCAGGAAAACATGAAGCTCATGGGCTTCCCCGCCGAAGTCACCTGGACCGTCGCCGAACTGGAGCCCGAGCGGCTGCTGACCACCCGGGGGAAGGGCCCGATGGGCGTCGCGCTCGGCATGCGTTACGCGCTCACACCGGACGGGGACGACACCACGACCGTCCGGATCGACGGGGAGTTCACCGGGGCGGCCGTGTCCCTGATGGCGAGCAAGCTGAAGGACTCGGCGACGGCCGCCCTGGAGGAGTCGCTGCGCCGACTGGCCGGCCTGGTGACGTGACACCACGGGGCCCGGGACACATCACGGGGCCCCGTGGCGGACCACAGGGCCCGGGCAAGGCCTGGCGCGCGACGGCTCAGTGCTCGTCGGCCAGGATCAGGTAGAGCTTCTTGCGGGCGTCGTTGATGACGGCCAGCGCCTTCTGCCGCTGGTCGGCGTCGCCGGTCTTCCAGACCTGCCCGAACGCCTCGAACAGCCCGAAACCGGCCTGCCGGATCTCGTGCATGGCCTCCCAGTCGACGCCGCGCCCCGCCTCTTCCCACGGGGCGTCCGGCCCCGCATCGGCCTCGGCGCGCCCCGTATCGGTGAGCGTGAACAGCTTCTTGCCGCCCTCGCTCCGGCTGGCGATCAGGTCCTCGTCCTCCAGGAGCTGGAGGGTCGGGTAGACCGAGCCGGGGCTGGGCCGCCAAGCCCCGCCGCTGCGCTCGGCGATCTCCTGGATCATCTCGTAGCCGTGCATCGGACGGTCCTTCAGCAGCGCGAGGATCGAGGCGCGCACATCACCGCGCCGCGCCCGCCCCCGGCCGCCTCCGCGCCCACGCCCGCCACCGAAGGGGCCTCCCCCGAACGGACCCCCACCGAAGGGCCCGCCGCCGAATCCCGGCCCGAACGGACCGAAAGCGCCGCGCCGCCCCTCGAAGTCCCCCTGGCGGTCGCCGCCCCAGCCGCGATGGCCGGGTCCACAGTTCCCATGCGCACGCATCTCGTACGCTCCTTCCATCGTTGATCTGTCGCGACACTTCAACGATATATCGGAACAGCTCGCTGAGCAATCGATTCGTGACCAACCGGGCCGGCCAGGGCCGGACAGTGCCGGGCAGCGCCGGAGAGGGCCGGTGAGGGCCAGACAGGGCCAGCCGCACCGAATTGGCCTTGGCCGGGCGCATCGCCCCACCCCTACGGTCAGGGCATGCGGATTCGAATCGTCGACGCCTTCACCGATCGCCCCTTCTCCGGCAATCCGGCAGGAGTCGTGCTCCTGGACGCCTTCCCGGACGACCACTGGCTCCAGAAGGTCGCCGCGGAGGTCAACCTCTCCGAGACGGCCTTCGCCCACCCGCTGCCCCCGGGCGGCGAGGCCGACTGGGCGCTGCGCTGGCTCACCCCGGTCACCGAGGTCGACATGTGCGGCCATGCCACGCTCGCCACCGCGCACGTCCTGCACACCACCGGCCGCGCGACCGGCACCGTCCGCTTCAGCGCGCGGTGCGGCATCCTCTCCGCCACCGCGGCCGGGGACGGCTCCATCACGATGGACTTCCCGACCTCCCCCCTGACTCCCGTCCCGACACCGGAGGGGCTCGCGAAGGCGCTCGGCGCGGACGTCGTCGCCGTCCACGACACCGCCCCGCACATCGGTGACCTGCTGGTCGAGCTGCCCGACGAACAGTCCGTACGGTCCCTCGCGCCGGACCTCGCGGCCCTGGCGACCATGTCGGACCGGGGCGTCATCGCCACGGCCACCGCCGAGGACCCGGGGCGCGGGTACGACTTCGTCTCCCGCTGCTTCTTCCCCGCCGTCGGCATCGACGAGGACCCCGTGACGGGCAGCGCGCACACCGCCCTCGCGCCCTTCTGGTCGGCCCGCTTCGGCCGCGACGAGCTGACCGGCCTGCAGGGCGGGGCCCGTACCGGGATGGTGCGGACGACCCTGCGCGGTGAGCGGACACTGCTGACCGGGAACGCGGTGACGGTCATCGAGGGCGACCTGCTGGCGTAAGGCCCGGCCGAGACAAGCGAAGGGGGCGTACGGAAAGTTCCATACGCCCCCTTCGCCCCTCACCGCCTCACGCCGTGGGCAACCACCCCACCCTGCCCGCCAGCAGCGCGTACCCGACGAACGCCACGATGTCGAGCAGCGCGTGCGCCACCACCAGCGGCCCCACCCGCCCCCACCGCCGGTAGAGCAGCACGAAGACCACGCCCATCACCATGTTGCCGATGAACCCGCCGATGCCCTGGTACAGGTGGTACGAACCGCGCAGCACCGAGCTGGTCACCAGCGCCGCCATCGGGCTCCAGCCCAACTGACCGAGCCTTCGCAGCAGGTACCCGACGACGATGACCTCCTCCAGTACGGAGTTCTGCACCGCCGACAGGATCAGCACCGGGTATTTCCACCACACCTCGGGCAGCGCCTCGGGCACCACCGTCAGGTTGGCTCCGGTGGCCCGCGCGACCAGGTAGAAGGCGAGGCCCGCGCTGCCGATGCCGGCCGCGATCAGCGCGCCGCGCCCCAGGTCGGGCCACGGCCGGCTGCGGTCGAAGCCGATCGCCCGCAGCCCGGCGCCCTCCCTGATCAGCAGGTGCGCCACCAGCGCGACGGGCACCAGCGCGGTCGTGATCCCGAACAGCTGCCAGGCCAGGTCGAGCCACGGCCGCCCCGGCGCGTACGAGCCGTTCAGCGTCGCCGCCTGGTCCTTGAGACCGCCCGGTTTCGTCAGCGAACCGATGAAGCTGATCAGCGCGGAGACCCCGCTCGCCCCCAGGGAGAGTGCCAGGACGAGCAGCGTCTCGGAGCGCAGGGTCCGCACCCCCACGCCCTCGACGGGCCCTGCGGGAAGAGATTCAGCCACGTACGCGCACACCTGCCTCGGGTCGACCGCCATGGGACGTCACAGCTTGCCCGACGATCGCACCACGAACCCATCCGGGTCGGCACCCGGCCCGCCCGGCCCGCATCCCCCCGGCCCACATCGTCCGCCCGGCCCTCTCACGCCGGCACCCGGCCCGCCCGGCCCCATCACACCCGGCCTCCCTCACACCCGACCCGCGGCAAACCGCCCGCCCGGCCCCCTCACCGCCCGGCTGCAGCCTCACAACCCGCGCTGCTCCGGCGGCCGTCCCGGGAACCCGACCGGCCAGGTGTGCACCGGCCGGCCCTGGCGCATCAGCCGGCAGTACTGGCGGGTGGTGGCGGCCAGCGCCGCCTCGCGCCCCAGCCCCGCCTCCAGCGCCCGGTGGAACGTTTCCACCTGCCAGGACGCCCCGTTCACCCGGCGCCTGCACCGCTCCTCGATGATCCCGAGGTACCGCTTGCGGTCGGTGCGCTCCACGCCCCAGGCGTCGAGGCCCGCGGCCGCGAGCGGCAGCAGTTCGTCCCGTACCAGCTTCACGGCCGGCACCGTCGTGACGCCGCCGCCCCGGCCGGGCCGCGGCCAGCGCAGCTCGGCTTCGATGCCGTACCGGCAGGCCGCGTCGAAGTTCGCGGCGGCGTCCTCGAACGGCAGCCGCTTCCAGACGGGCCGGGCCTCCTCGGCGAGCGCGCGCACCAGGCCGTAGTAGAAGGCGGCGTTGGCAAGCACGTCGTCGACGGTCGGCCCGGCCGGCAGCACCCGGTTCTCCACGCGCAGGTGCGGAACACCGTCCATGACCCCGTACACCGGCCGGTTCCAGCGGTAGACCGTGCCGTTGTGCAGGACGAGTTCCTGGAGGGACGGTACGCCGCCCTCGTCGAGGACCCGCAGCGGCTCCTCCTCGTCGCAGATCGGCAGCAGGGCGGGGAAGTACCGGACGTTCTCCTCGAACAGTTCGTACGCCGAGGTGACCCATCGCTCCCCGAACCAGGTGCGCGGCCGCACGCCCTGCGCCTGGAGCTCGGGCGGCCGGGTGTCGGTGGCCTGCGTGAACAGAGGCGGGCGGGACTCGCGCCACAGCTCGCGGCCGAAGAGGAAGGGCGCGTTGGCGCCCACCGCGATCTGTACGGCGGCGATGGCCTGCGCCGCGTTCCACACGTCGGCGAAGCGCTCGGGCGTGACCTGGAGGTGCAGCTGTACGGAGGTGCACGCCGCCTCCGGCACGATGGAGCTCGCCGTGCAGCTGAGCCGCTCGACGCCGTCGATGTCGAGGGTGAAGTCCTCGCCCCGCGCGGCGACTATCTCGTCGTTGAGCAGTCTGTAACGGTCGACGTCCGAGAGGTTCCCGGACACCAGATCGTCCTGCGAGAGTGTCGGAAGAATTCCGATCATCACAATGCCGGCGTCGACCTCCTGCGCCTTGCGGTGCGCGTACGCCAGGCCCGTCCGCAGCTCCTCGGCGAGCTGGTCGAAGACGCGTCCGCCGAGCCGGTGCGGGGCAATGTTCACTTCGAGATTGAACATTCCGAGTTCGGTCTGGAAATCCCGGCTCGCGATGCGCTCCAGCACCTCGGCATTCATCATCCGCGGCATGCCGTCCGGGCCCGCCAGATTCAGCTCGATCTCCAGCCCCACGAGATTCCGCGGCCGGTCGAACCTCTTGTCGGCAAGGAGTCGCTCCAGTCCCGTCAGGCACTCCCGGAGTTTCCTGCGGTACCTCTGCCGATCGGACAGGTCGAAGCCGCCTGCCGCGATCTTCTCCCCCATCGAAGCGTCCCTCCTCGAGTGGGCGGCGCGCGGCATCGTCCGCTCGCGTCACGGACGATAATGCCCAGCCGGACTGATCTGTAACGCCCACACGAGCGGCGCCTGAACGGTAGGCTGGTTACGTTGTTTGCCGGGCACATTCCGGAGGCATGAGGCCGCGCGCAGTTACCGTCGGTCTCCACCCGCCGCGACGGGGCGGGACGGCACCTCGAGCCGGTCGAAACAGCGGCGGCATTCGGCCTACCGCATGCCGGACAACGCCGCAGGCAGCGGCTCCGCCCGCGTGGGAAATCCACAGAAACTCCGCAAATTAAAGACCGGATTCGGTCTTGCCGGTAATATCGCCGACGGCTAGCGGAAACATTGCGTGAACACGTGTCGTATAAACTCCGCGAACGAGGCAGAGAGTCGCGCCCGGCCCCGGCCCATCGGCCCCCTCTGACCCCAAGCTGACACTGCCGTCCGCACCTTCCCTCGCATCACCCTGTCTCTTGACTGAGAGGCGACCCACCATGCCGCTCCACGTCTCCCCCGCCCCCGCGCCTGCGCTGCGCAGTGTCCTCGCGGCGCTCGGTTCCCCCGCCGTCCGCGAGGCCCACACGCCCGCTCTCCGGTCCGTCCAGGGACCGCTGAGCCCCGAACTCCCGCTTCCCGTCCACGTACTGGACGTGCGCGACCAGGTCGTTCCGCCCGCCGGCGCACCGCGTACCCGACTGGCCGGCTGGCGGTTCCTGATCCGCGGCGGCGACCGCCCCGTCGCCGCCGCGGACACCATCCTCACGCCGGACGGATGGGCGTTCTCGCACTTCTTCGAGGGCCCCTATCTCGCCTCGACGGAGCGTGCCGTACGCCAGGCCGAGGCCATGGCGACCGGCCACCAGCCACGCCTGCTGTCCGTACCGGAGCTGTACATGCTGACCCTGTGGCTGCACGAGGACGCGGAGGCCGATCCGGCCGCCGGCGCCCCGGCCCCCGCGGACCTGCTGATCCCGCTGGCCCCCGCGCCCCCCGGAATCGCCGCGCACCTGCCGTACCGGGTCGCCGACCTGCTGCCCGTGCTGACACTGCGGCTGGTGCCGCCACCGCTGCTGGAGTCAACGGCGTGATGACTCACCCGGTCCGATCGGACTAGCCCGGTGCGGCCATCGCGAACCACCCGAAGGGACGGTGCGGTTGAGCTGAACCATCCAGGCGGGTGACACGTCATTGAGGAGGAGGAAGCGCTGCCGCGAAATCCCTGCGGATTGACGCCCGTGGGGCAAGACTGGGAACGGACCGACCGACACAACGGGGGGCGGCCATGAACACCGCATCGAGCCGCAGGACACACACCACACCGCAGCGAAAGAACCGACCCATGTGCCAGCACCAGCCAGCCTGTCCGACCGCCGACTCCGCCGACAGGGAGGCGGCCCGCCTGGTGGCCCACCACCCGGAACAGGGCTGGAGCCTGCTGTGCAACGGCGTCCTGATCTTCGAGGACACCGGTGAACTGCTGCCGGACGGCCAGATCATCGCGCCGCACCGGCCGCTGAGCACCTCGAAGGTCGTGACGGCCGCCTGAGGCACGGCACACCACCGCACGACGAAGGGCCGGTACGGAGTCACCTCCGTACCGGCCCTTTGTTCACGCCCGTCAGTTGTCGTACTCGTCCAGCGGCGGGCAGGAGCAGACCAGGTTGCGGTCGCCGAACGCCCCGTCGATGCGGCGCACCGGCGGCCAGTACTTGTCCGTGGCCGAGACACCGGCCGGGAAGACCGCCTCCTCACGGCTGTACGCGTGCGTCCACTCGCCGCCGCCCAGCGCGGCCGCCGTGTGCGGGGCGTTGCGCAGCGGGTTGTCGTCCGCGGGCCACTCACCCGACGCGACCTTCTCGATCTCTCCACGAATCGCGATCATCGTGTCGCAGAACCGGTCGAGTTCGGTCAGGTCCTCACTCTCGGTCGGCTCGATCATCAGCGTGCCGGCCACGGGGAAGGACATGGTCGGGGCGTGAAAGCCGTAGTCGATCAGCCGCTTGGCGATGTCGTCGACACTGACGCCGGTCGCCTTGGAGATGGGGCGCAGGTCCACGATGCACTCGTGGGCGACGAGCCCGGCCGGGCCGGTGTACAGCACCGGGTAGTGCGGCTCCAGGCGCTTGGCGATGTAGTTGGCCGCGAGGACGGCGACCTGGGTCGCGCGCTTGAGGCCCTCGCCGCCCATCAGCCGTACGTACGCCCAGGAGATCGGCAGGATGCCGGCCGAGCCCCACGGGGCGGCCGAGATCGGGCCCACGCCCGTGTCGGGGCCGGCGCTCGGCTGGAGCGGGTGGTTCGGCAGGTACGGGGCGAGGTGCTCGCGGACACCGACCGGTCCGACGCCCGGCCCGCCACCGCCGTGCGGGATGCAGAAGGTCTTGTGCAGGTTCAGGTGCGAGACGTCGCCGCCGAACTCGCCCGGCTTCGCCAGCCCGACCAGCGCGTTGAGGTTGGCGCCGTCCACGTACACCTGGCCGCCCGCCTCGTGCACCTGGGCACAGATGTCCGCGACGTGCTCCTCGAACACGCCGTGCGTGGACGGGTAGGTGATCATCAGGACGGACAGCTCGTCGCGGTACTGCTCGATCTTGGCGCGCAGGTCCTCGACGTCGATCTCGCCGTCGTCGGCGGTCTTGACGACCACGACCTTCATCCCGGCCATCACGGCGCTGGCGGCGTTGGTGCCGTGCGCGGACGACGGGATCAGACAGACGGTGCGCTGCGTGTCGCCGTTGGCGCGGTGGTACGCGCGGACGGCGAGCAGACCGGCCAGCTCGCCCTGCGAACCCGCGTTGGGCTGGATGGAGACCTTGTCGTAGCCGGTGACCTCGGCGAGGCGCTCCTCCAGCTCACGGATCAGGGTCAGGTAGCCCTGCGCCTGGTCGACCGGCGCGAAGGGGTGCATCTGCGCGAACTCCGGCCAGGTGACCGGCTCCATCTCGGTGGTCGCGTTCAGCTTCATCGTGCAGGAGCCGAGCGGGATCATGCCGCGGTCCAGCGCGTAGTCGCGGTCGGCGAGCTTGCGCAGGTAGCGCAGCATCGACGTCTCGGAGCGGTGCGCGTGGAAGACGGGGTGGGTGAGGTACGCGTCGGAGCGCAGCATCGCCTCGGGCAGCACATCGGCGGTGGCGGCGTCCAGCGCCTCGATGTCGCCGCGCACCCCGAAGGCGTCCCACACGGCGGCGATCTGGGCGCGGCCGGTGGTCTCGTCGCAGGCGACGGAGACGTGGTCCGCGTCTACGAGGCGGAGGTTGACCCCGTTCTCGCGGGCGGCGGCGACGGCCTCGGCGGCCTTGCCGGGCACGCGGACGGTCACGGTGTCGAAGAAGGTGCCGTGGACGACGTCCACGCCCCCCGCGCGCAGCCCCTCCGCGAGGATCACCGCGTACCGGTGGACGCGCCCGGCGATCTGCTTGAGCCCCTCGGGGCCGTGGTAGACGGCGTACATGCCGGCCATGACGGCGAGCAGCACCTGCGCGGTGCAGATGTTGCTGGTGGCCTTCTCGCGGCGGATGTGCTGCTCACGGGTCTGCAGCGCCAGCCGGTACGCCTTGTTGCCGTCCGCGTCGACGGAGACGCCGACGAGCCGGCCCGGCAGGCTGCGGGCGAACTTCTCGCGCACGGCCATGTAGCCGGCGTGCGGACCGCCGAAGCCCATCGGCACGCCGAACCTCTGCGTCGTACCGACCGCGATGTCCGCGCCCAGCTCGCCCGGCGAGGTGAGCAGCGTCAGCGCCAGCAGGTCGGCCGCCACCGTCACGATCGCGCCGAGCTCGTGGGCCTGGTCGATGACCGCCTTGATGTCCCGTACGGCACCGGAGGCGCCCGGGTACTGGAGCAGCACACCGAACACGCCGCGCTCGGCGACCTCGGCGGGGATGCCCTCGCTCAGGTCGGCGACGACGACCTCGACACCGGTCGGCTCGGCGCGGGTCTCGATGACGGCGATGGTCTGCGGCAGGGCGTCGGCGTCGACCAGGAAGACGCCGCCCTTGACCTTGCCGACGCGGCGGGCCAGCGACATGGCCTCGGCGGCGGCGGTGCCCTCGTCGAGCAGCGAGGCGCCGGAGGTGGGCAGACCGGTCAGGTCGGCGACCATGGTCTGGAAGTTGAGCAGCGCCTCCAGGCGGCCCTGCGAGATCTCCGGCTGGTACGGCGTGTACGCGGTGTACCAGGCGGGGTTCTCCATGACGTTGCGCAGGATGACCGGCGGCGTGAACGTGCCGTGGTAGCCGAGGCCGATCATCGGCGCGAGCACCTGGTTGCGCTCGGCGAGCGAGCGCAGCTCGGCCAGGACCTCGGCCTCGGTGCGCGCGTCGGGCAGGCCGAGCGCGGCGGCGCTCTTGATCACATCCGGTACGGCGGCGGCGGTCAGCTCGTCGAGCGACCCGTAACCGACCTGCGCGAGCATCTTGGCGCGGGCCTCGTCGTCGGGCCCGATGTGCCGCTGCTCGAAGGGGATGCCCTGCTCAAGCTCGGTGAGCGGAGTACGGTTGGCGGTCATCTGCGGAGGCCTCCTGGTCGTCACGACCTGCGAGGGGCACCACGGCGCGGGTGCCCGGACGGCCTCCCCCTCTGTCATCTCAACCTGAGAGCTTCACCGGGCGCACCTGTGTGCCGCCCGGCTTTCACCGTCGGTGAGAGCGGATGCCGTCCGACGCCCGCCCTGCTTTCCAGAGTGACCTCATCCGTGCGGTACCGGGTGCCTGAGAGATTCCGGGGAGGATTTGCTCCTTCGGCGCCTCCGAAAGGTTTCTCCGGAGGACTCTCCCGCACGGGGTCAGCGGCCGTCTGCCAGCCTACCAGCGTGGTCCACGCCCGATCCCTCGAGTGGCCGACGTCACCGATGTGCACTTTCGTAGTGTTTACAGAGCGGTTGCGACCAGTTGGAGGGACCGTGCAGACCGATATCGATCCGCGCAGCCTGATCGGCCGCAAGGCCTTCGACCGCAACGGCCACAAGATCGGCACCATCGACGAGGTCTACCTGGACGACGCGACGGGCGTCCCCGAGTGGGCCGCCGTACGAACCGGCCTGTTCAGCCGCGACGCCTTCGTCCCGCTGGAGCCCAGCGAACTGGTGGACGACGGCCTGCACATCCCGTATGACCGGGCCCTGATCAAGGACGCCCCCGACTTCGGCGTCGGCCGGCATCTCTCCCCCGAGCAGGAGCTCCAGCTCTACCACCACTACGGCCTCGCGCTCCCGCCACCCCCCTCCACGGACCGCGACTTCGGCAAGCTCGCCGGCCAGGACGACTGACCCGGCACGAGCGGCAGCGGATCGGACGGCTCCAGCTCCGGATCGTCGGCCCAGAACGTCCGCACCCGCCCCGGCGCCGAACCGGGCTCCTCGAACCGCACGGTCACGCGCCCCAGCCCGCTGCCCTGAACCCACCCGGCCCCGTACTGGGCGTGCCGCACATCCTCCCCGGCCGCCCACCGCCGCACCTCCCCACCGGGCATCCTGGCGCTGTCCGGCCCAGCACCCGCGCGCCCAGCCGTTCCACCGGCCTCACCGGCTCTGGACACCGGCCTGCCCCCGGCCGGGCCAACACGGCCCTCGCCCTCCGAGGAAGCCGCCTCCAGGACACCCGGGCCCCCGTGGTCGCCCACCCCGATCTCCGCCGCCACAACGCCACCATGAGGCCCACCGGCCCCGCCCAGTCCGCCACCCCCGCCAGCCCCTCCCGGCTCGCCGCCCGGCCGAGGGCCGCCATGGCCGCGCGAGCCGGGAGGAGCCGCCTCCGGCCGCCCGCCCGACTCACCGGCCGACGGTTCGGCCACCCCGTCGCCCTGCGGGGGCGGCGCCCCGGCAGGGCCGCCCGGCCTGGCCCGCACGTCCACCTCCGGGGATCCGACCGGCACACCGGGCCCGCCGACGGCACCGGACTCCCCCGAGACCGCGCCCCCGGCCCCACTGTGCGCGGCCAAGACCCCCGCCCCCATCGCCTCCGCCCCCGCCCGCTCCACAGCCTCCCGCTCCCCGGCCGCCCGTTCCGCCGCCGCCTGCGCGAACAGGTCCTCCTGCGTGTAGTCCGCCAGCCCCGTGACACCCACGCCAAGGAGCCGCACCCCGCCCGTGGTGTCGACCGCCTCCAGGAGCCGGGCCGCCGCCTCACGCACCACCACCGGATCGTCCGTCGGGCCGCGCAGCGTCTCGGACCGGGTCAGCGTCGAGAAGTCGTACCTCCGCACCTTCAGCACCACCGTCCGCCCCGACCGCCCCGCGCCCCGCAGCCGCTGCACGCACCGCTCGGCCAGCCGCTCCACCTCCATCCGCACCCGCACCCGGTCGTGCAGGTCCACGTCGAAGGTGTCCTCCACCGACACCGACTTGGCGTCCCGCTCCGCCACCACGGGCCGGTCGTCGTACCCCATCGCCATCCGGTACAGCGACTCCCCGTGCGCCCTCCCCAGCAGCCGTACGAGCTCGTCCTCGCCCGCCGCCGCCAGGTCCGCCACCGTCGTCATCCCGGCCCGCCGCAGATGCTCTCCGGTGGCCGGCCCCACCCCCGGCAGGATCCGCACCGACTTGGGGCCGAGGAGCTCCCGTTCCGTGCCCGGCTCGATCAGCACGAGCCCATCAGGCTTGGCCTCCTCGGACGCGATCTTCGCGAGCATCTTGGACCCGGCCAGGCCCACCGAACCGGTCAGCCCCGTGACCGCGTGAATGTCCCTGCGCAGCTGCTCACCGGCGGCCCGCGCGCCGGCGGCGTCGTGAGCCGAGCCACCCGCCTCCAGGTCCACGAAGGCCTCGTCCAGGCTCAGCGGCTCGACGAGGGGCGACAGCTCGCGCAGCAGCTCCATGACCTGTTCGCTCACGGCGCGGTAGAGCGAGAAGCGGGGCACCAGATAAGCGGCGTTCGGCGCCAGCCGCCGCGCCTGCGCCATCGGCATCGCCGAATGCACCCCGAAACGCCGGGCTTCGTACGACGCGGTGGCGACGACCCCGCGCGGCCCCAGCCCGCCGACGACCACCGGCTTTCCGCGCAGACTGGGCTTCGCCGCCTGCTCGGCGGCGGCGAAGAAGGCATCCATGTCCAGATGCAGGATCGTCGGCGCGGCTCTCACACCATCGATGCTGCCCTACGCCACTGACAATCGCCCCGCACACACATACGGAGCAGGTGGTCAGACGGCCCGGTCACGCCTCCGGCGCGCCAGCTCGTCCGACGGGTTGTGCCCGACCAGCGTCTCGCCGGTGTCGATGCGCTCCCCGTGCAGCTGCGACAGTGCCGCCTCGACGTCCCGCCACACCACGCCCACGGCGATCCCGAAGACCCCCTGGCCGCCCTGCAGCAGATCGACGACCTCGTCCGGCGACGAGCACTCGTACACCGTCGCGCCGTCGCTCATGAGCGTCATCCGCTCCAGGTCGCGAAAGCCCCGCGCCCGCAGGTGCTGGACGGCCGCGCGGATGTTCTGGAGTGCGACACCCGTGTCCAGGAAGCGCTTGACGATCTTGAGGACGACCACGTCCCGGAAGCTGTAGAGCCGCTGCGTCCCCGACCCGTACGCGGGCCGCACGCTCGGCTCGACCAGTCCGGTACGCGCCCAGTAGTCGAGCTGCCGGTAGGTGATCCCGGCGGCCGCGCACGCGGTCGGTCCGCGGTAGCCGACCGTCTCGGCAGCCGTCTCGTCCTCGTGCCCCTGCACCGCACCGACAGCCGGGCCGGCCGCCGCACCGCCACCCGGGCCGGCACTCCCAGCGGCCACACCCGAACGGACCCGGTCAGCCGCACTTCCGTTCGCCCTGTCGGACGCGTTCGTGTGCGCCGGATCGGCCGCACTCCCATGAAGCGGATACGGCCCGCTCTTCCCCAGACTTCGTCCGGGGAGGCCCCCAGTCGCACCGTCGCCGCTGCTCATCACGCCGACCCTCCGTCCTTGACCTGCCATCTCGACGGTAGGCAGTCACCCGGGGTGCGTCAACGATCGCCACACTCGGCACGCCGAGTGATAATCACCCTGAGAGTGGTTTCCCGTATCCAGAATCCGGGAATGCGTACTCGAATGGGCAGAAATCCCTCACAGCGCGCACGGCGCGTACGCGCCCCGCCCCGACGACACGAGGGCAGGCCTACGCGCCACCGGCGTCACTGGCTGCTGGTACCGAAGTCCTCGGGCGAGATCTGGTCGAGGAACTCGCGGAACTTCTCCACCTCGTCCTCCTGCTCGTCCGGGATGGCGATTCCCGCGTCGTCGAGCACCCCGTCACTCCCGTAGATCGGGGTCCCCGTGCGCAAGGCCAGCGCTATGGCGTCGGAGGGCCTGGCGCTCACCTCCACACCGCTGGCGAAGACCAGCTCCGCGTAGAAGACCCCTTCCCGCAGGTCCGTGATGCGGACTTCGGTCAGCTCCTGGCCCACGGCCTCGAGCACATCCTTGAAAAGGTCATGCGTGAGCGGCCGGGCGGGAGCCATGCCCTGCTGCGCGAAGGCGATCGCCGTCGCCTCCCCCGGACCGATCCAGATCGGGAGGTACCGGTCGCCTCCCACTTCACGCAGGAGCACGATCGGCTGGTTGGACGGCATTTCCACCCGGACACCGACAACATCGAGCTCGTTCACATTGCAACCCTAGGACGTGCCGGACCGATTTGGATAGTCGGGCTCTGTCAAGATCAGTGCAAGCGGATACCGAGGGCCGTCTGCACCAGCGCCGCGTGCAGCCGTACGGACAGTGCCGCCAGCTCCTTCGCCGTCGCCTCGGCATGGGCCCTGGTCTGCGGATTACGGTGCCGGCGCAGCGGCGCGACGACCTGCTCGACCAGTCCCGCCTCCCGCTCGGCGGCGGCTTTCACCGCCCGCAGATGCCGCGGTTCCAGACCGAATCTCCCCAGTTCCGCGACAAGTTTCGCGACCGTCACGGCCTCGGCGTCGTACCCGCCGTCCACGCCCTGCACGACGAGTCCGTACGACTCCCACTCGGCGAGCTCGTCCTCGCCGGCCCCCGCCGCGGCCAGGAGCTCCGCCCTGCCCACCCGGGCAGCGGTCGGTCGGTCCTGCGCGGCCTCCCACGGGCCGCCGTCCAGGGGGTCACGCTGGGGGGCGGCCGGCAGCTCCACCTGCTCGCCCCGCTCCACAGCGTCCAGATGTTCCCGGATCACCTTCAACGGCAGATAGTGATCCCGCTGCATCCGGAGGATGCGCGCCAGCCGCTCCACATCCCGCGGGCTGAACTTCCGGTATCCGGAAGCCGTCCGCTGCGGCTCGACGAGCCCCTCCGCCTCCAGGAACCTGATCTTGGAAATGGTGACTTCGGGAAACTCCTCGCGCAGCTGATTGAGCACCGTCCCGATGCTCACCAGCTGATCAGCCGCGCCGGCGGCGCCGTTTCCGGCACCGCCCGTCGTGGTTCGCAGCATCGGCCTCCCCTGCCGGGTCACACGCCCCGCTGGCTCGCGTAGAAGACCAGCCGGTACTTGCCGATCTGCACCTCGTCGCCGTTCGACAGCGGAACCGAGTCGATCCGCTCACGGTTGACGTAGGTGCCGTTGAGGCTGCCGACGTCGGAGACGGTGAAGCTGCCGTCGGGCGACCTGCGGAACTCCACATGGCGCCGCGACACGGTCACGTCGTCCAGGAAGATGTCACTCTGCGGGTGCCGCCCGGCCGTGGTCAGGTCACTGTCCAGCAGGAAGCGGCTGCCCGAGTTCGGACCGCGCCGCACCACCAGGAGCGCCGAACCGAGCGGCAGCGCCTCGACGGCCGCCTGCGCCTCGGGAGACAGCGACGGCAGCTGCGTCTGGCCGGTGACCTCGGAGTCGTACGCCTCGAGGCCGGAGATCGAGATCGTCGACGTCGTCTCGGACGCGCGCTCCGCGGGGGCACCCCCTCGCAGCGGCGCACCGCAGTTGGAGCAGAACCGGCTCGCCTCGGCGTTGCGGTGCCCGCACCTCGTACACACCGGCATGGACGAATCCTCCTGCCGCGGCTGGCCCGCGTGGGCGCTCGTCGCGTACGGGTCGGGCGTAAACCCTCCACCCGCACTCGAGGTTGATGGTTCCCCGAAACCTATGCGGCCGGGACCAGCAGGGTCAACAGACGCGCCCTGGCCCCCCGGAATGTCACCGCCCGGGCCCGCAACCTCGTCACGGAAGAGCGGGCGCTCGCCGCCCTGCTCCTCACTCTGGCCATGGCGCGGCGCGCGATGCCTGGCAGTGCTGCTGCCGTCCTCGCGTGCGCTCTTGCCGAACAACTTCGCAAACAACTTCACGGGCGATTCCCCTTGAACGAAACAGACCCGCCCGTGGGGCAGGACGAACCCTGAATGAACACACCTGCCGACCCGGACATCATCACAACGTCCGTATCCTCCGGACAGTTTCCATCACGCACCACGTGTGTGATGCGCCGACCCCCCGCAACCTCACGTCCTGGTACCTGTCTTCCGGTTCCCGCCATACGACCGCGCACGCCGGCCCCCGATCCCCGATCCGGCCCGCTCCCCAGAACAGGTCCTTGCCGCGTGACCCCCATGTATCCCCGCCTCACTGCGATGACGACCGAGCGTAGTCAGGCCGCTCCGCCGGTCGCAAGGCGTCCACGACGATCTTCTGCGAGCGGGTCACCGTGGCGGTGGCCTGCTCCTTCTCCAGCGTCTGCACCACGCCTCCCGGGATGTTCAGCGCCGGCTCGAGATCCTGCGGCTTCCCGATGACCTTGAAGCGGTACGGTGCCTTGATCCTCCGGCCGTCCACCTCTATGTCCCCGGCGTCACCGGAGAAGTAGGAGTCCGCGACGACCCGGACGCCATTGACCTGGATCGCTTCCGCTCCCGCCGCCCGCAGCTCCTGGATCGCGTCGAGCAGCATGTCCGACTCCACGGCCCCGGCACCGTCGTCGATGGCGAGCGTGATCCCGGGCCCCTGGGCCGCGACCGTGCCGGCCAGGATGCCCAGCTGACGCTCCTTCTCCAGCGTCTGCTTGCGTGCCTCTTCCGCCTGGTCCGAGCTGTTCTCCAGCTCCGTACGCTGGTCCTCCAGACGTGCCTTCTCGTCCTCCAGGCGCTGCGTACGGTCGTCGAGCTCGTCCAGGATGCGCACCAGGTCCTCCTGGCGCGCGCCGCGCAGGGCGCCGGTGTCACTCGTCGAGCGGACCTGGATGGCCAGGCCCAGTCCCAGCCCGAACAGCAGCACGGCCACGATGAGTTGGGCTCGCGTGACGCGCGGCGGCCACAGGCCCGCGATCAGCCGCTGCCGCCCGGTCTGCGGCTTCTGGTCCTCGGCCGGCTCCGGATTCGGTGTCTGTTCGTTGCTCATCGGCCTCACGCCCGGAACACATGCCGCCGGATGGCGGCGGCGTTGGAGAAGATCCGGATGCCGAGCACGACCACGACACCCGTGGACAGCTGTGCGCCGACGCCCAGCTTGTCGCCGAGGAACACGATCAGCGCGGCCACGACGACGTTCGACAGGAAGGAGACGACGAAGACCTTGTCGACGAAGATCCCGTCGAGCATGGCCCGCAAGCCGCCGAAGACCGCGTCCAGGGCGGCCACGACGGCGATCGGCAGATAGGGCTCGACCACCGCCGGCACCTCGGGCCGGATGAACAGTCCGACCACGACTCCCACGACGAGGCCCAGTACGGCGATCAAGATGTGCCCTTCCCTGTCTCGGCCGTGCCCTGCCCGTCACCCGTTGCGGCTCCGGCGTTGCCCGGCTGTGCTGTACGTACGATCAGGCTCGGCGCTGCCGGCAGACGCACCTCGCCCTGGTCCGAAATGCTGGTGCGGATACCGAAGTTCTCCTGCAGCACGTGCAGGTACTGCCCGTCGGCGCTGTCCTGGAACGTCGTACGCAGCTTTTTTCCGTCCCCTACCGCCAGCACCGTGTACGGCGGCACCAGCGGCTTGTTGTCGACCAGTATGGCGTCGCCCGCCGCGCGGATCGCCGACAGGGCGGTCAGGCGCTGTCCATTGATGGCGATGGCTTCCGCGCCCGCCTGCCACAGCCCGTTGACGACCCGCTGCATGTCACGGTCGCGGACCCGGCCCGTATCGGCGAAACCGCTGCTCTCCCGCGGCCCGCCGCCGCCCTCGTCGGTGTCCTTGGCGTCGTCGACGACGAGCTTGACGCCCGGTCCCCGCACCGGCGTCGCCCCCGACAGCAGCGCGACGAGCTGCCCCTGGTCCCCACCGTGCTGTTGCAGCGCCCTGCGCTGCCGCTCCCCTACCTCGGTACGCAGCGCCTCGATGTCCTTCTCCAGGCCGTCCGCCGCCGAGGTCTCCGACTCGATACGGTCGATGAGCTCCTCGCGCTCCTTCGCCACCACCGGTGCCGATATCTGCGCCTGCGCGGCACCGAGCGTGACCACGAGCGCGGCCAGTACGAGTCCGGCCGCCAGCCCCAGCTTGGCGCGCAGCGTACGGGGCAGGCCGCCGCCCTCGGCGTCCCTGCGGGCCGAGGCCTCCGCGTACCCGTCGTCGAGCGCGTGGTCCATCACATTGGTCAGCAGCGACATGGACGCGTCGGGACGCGGAGGCGGGGAGCCGGTGCTCCGAACGGGGGGCTGCTGCGACATGCCGCACATCGTCGCACGTCGGAGGGGCTACCGCCGAATGGCCCCACCGGTGTGCCGGGAGACGCCCCGCGGACGCCTCCCGGCACACGGCGCTACGCCGGCGTCAGCGGCCCGCGCTGTCCACCACGGCCGCCCACTCGTCCAGCAGCGCCGTCGCGGACGCGTCGTCCGGGCCTTCCGCCCACAGGTGCGTGACGGCCTCGGCCGGGTCGGGCAGCACCATCACCCACCGGCCGTCGGCCTCGACGACGCGTACGCCGTCGGTCGTGTCCACGTGCCGGTCACCGGCCGCCTCCACGACCCGCCGCATCACCAGGCCCTTGACGGCCCACGGCGTCGCCAGGTCCCGCTTCAGCACATGCGCACGGGGAATGCGCGCGTCGATCTGGCTGAGTGTGAGCTGCGTACGCGCCACCAGCCCGATCAGCCGCACGAACGCCGCCGTACCGTCGAAGACGCTGCTGAACTCGGGAACGATGAAGCCACCGCGGCCGTCCCCGCCGAAGATCGTCGACTCCTCACGGCCGACCCGGGTCAGGTCGTCCGGAGACGTCGTCGTCCAGTCCACCTGCGTGCCGTGGTACGCCGCGACCTGCTCGGCGATCCTCGTGGTCGTCACCGGCAGCGCCACCCGCCCGCTGCGCCGCTCGGCGGCCACCAGGTCCAGCAGCACCAGAAGCGCCCGGTCGTCCTCGATGATCCGGCCTCGCTCGTCGACGAGCGACAGCCGCTCGCCGACCGTGTCGAACCGCACCCCGAACGCCGCACGCGCCGACGCCACTATCTCGCCCAGCCGCACCAGCCCGGCCCGCCGGGATTCGGCGGACTCGGTGGGCCGCGACTCGTCCAGCCCGGGGTTGATCGTCAGCGAGTCCACCCCGAGCCGTCCGAGGAGGCTGGGCAGCACGAGCCCGGCACTTCCGTTGGACGCGTCGACGACGACCTTGAGGCCGGCGTCGGCGACACCCGTGGTGTCGACATTCCGCAGCAGGGATCCGGTGTACGAGTCGAAGACGCTGGAGGGGAAGCTCAGGTCGCCGATCTCGCCCGGGAACGCCCGCCGGTACTCCTGGCGCGCATACACCCGGTCCAGCTTCCGCTGGCCCGCCTGGGACAGGTCGGCGCCCCGTTCGTCGAAGAACATGATGTCCACCGAGTCGGGCACGCCCGGCGTCGTTCGGATCATGATGCCGCCGGCGCTTCCCCGGGCCGTCTGCTGCCGCGCGACCGGCAGCGGCACGTTCTCCAGGTCTCGTACGTCGATGGCGCTGGCCTGCAGCGCGGAGATGACCGCGCGCTTGAGCGCCCGCGCGCCTCGGGAGTGGTCACGTGCCGTGGTGACCGTGGCGCCCTTCTTGAGCGTCGTCGCATACGCCCCGGCCAGCCGTACCGCCAGCTCCGGTGTGATCTCCACGTTCAGGATCCCGGAGACACCGCGCGCCCCGAAGAGATGCGCCTGCCCCCGCGATTCCCAGATGACCGAGGTGTTGACGAACGCGCCGGCCTCGATGGTCTTGAACGGGTAGACCCGGACATTGCCCTGGACGATCGATTCTTCGCCGACGAGGCATTCGTCGCCGATGACCGCTCCGTCCTCGATCCGCGCGGCCCGCATGATGTCGGTGTTCTTGCCGATCACACAGCCGCGGAGATTGCTGTGCTGCCCGATGTAGACGTTGTCGTGAACAACCGCTTTATGCAGGAAAGCGCCGCTCTTCACGACCACGTTCGACCCGACGACAGTATGCTCGCGGATCTCCACACCGGCCTCGACCTTGGCGTAGTCGCCGATGTAGAGAGGCCCCCGAAGGACCGCGTCCGGGTGCACCTCCGCACCCTCGGCCACCCATACACCGGGGGAGATCTCGAAGCCGTCGAGTTCGACGTCGACCTTCCCCTCGAGGACGTCGGCCTGTGCCTTGACGTAGCTCTCGTGGGTGCCGACATCCTCCCAGTAGCCCTCGGCGACATAGCCGTAAATCGGCTTGCCTTCCTTCATGAGCTGCGGGAAGACGTCCCCGGACCAGTCGACCGGAACGTCCGCTTCGACGTAGTCGAAGACCTCGGGCTCCATGACGTAGATACCCGTATTGACCGTGTCGGAGAAGACCTGCCCCCACGTGGGCTTCTCCAGGAAGCGCTCCACCTTCCCTTCCTCGTCCACGATCGTGATACCGAATTCCAGCGGATTCGGCACCCGGGTCAGGCACACCGTGACCATCGCGCCCTTTTCCTTGTGGAACGCGATGAGGTCGGTCAGGTCAAAATCCGTGAGCGCATCACCGGAGATGACGAGGAAGGCATCGTCCTTCAGCGCCTCCTCGGCATTCTTGACACTTCCCGCAGTGCCGAGTGGCTTCTCCTCGTTGGCATAGGTCAGTTCCATGCCGAGCTCTTCGCCGTCACCGAAGTAGTTCTTTACGAGTGAGGCGAGGAACTGCACGGTCACCACGGTCTCATTGAGCCCGTGCCGTTTGAGCAGCCGAAGCACATGCTCCATGATCGGCCGGTTGGCGACCGGCAGGAGCGGCTTGGGCATGCTTGAGGTCATGGGGCGAAGTCGAGTTCCTTCGCCACCGGCCATAACGACGGCCTTCATGTCGGAAGCGTCCTCCTTGCAGAGACGACGGTCAAGCCGACTTCACCCGTCCGGGACAGTGGTCCTCTTACAACAAACAGGCACTGGCAATCACTGCACGGCGCCGGACAGACAGGCTCAATCGGCCACGGTGTCCGCCTTGACAAGTCGGCGGACCTGGACCACATAGAGGATCCCTGCCCACCAATAGAGAGTTGTACCCCATCCGGCGAACGCCCACCCGAAAACTTCAGCGAGTGACGAAAGCCATCCGGTCCCGTCACTGAGCAGCAGGAGCGGGAAGGCGTACATCAAGTTGAACGTCGCCGCCTTGCCCAGGAAGTTCACCTGCGGCGGCGGATACCCGTGCCGGCGGAGGATTCCCACCATCACCAGGAGCATCAGTTCCCGGGCCAAAAGAGCCGCGGTCAGCCAGAGGGGCAGGATCTCACGCCATGTCAGACCGAGAAGGGTGGAAAGGATGTAGAGCCGGTCGGCCGCCGGGTCGAGGAGCCGCCCCAGGCTGCTGATCTGGTTCCACCGCCGGGCGAGCTTGCCGTCGAGGTAGTCGCTGACACCGCTGAGCATCAGCACGAGCAGCGCCCAGCCGTCGCTCTTCGGCCCGCCGAACTCGGGACGGAGAATCAGCCACAGGAACAGCGGCACGCCTGCGAGGCGAGCCATGCTGAGGATGTTGGGGATGGTGAGGACCCGGTCCGTCTGAACGCGAGTCTCCTGAACCTCCACCCGGGTGCCTCCTGTGGAAACGTGCCAACGATGCCCCCTGACTTTACCGTCAGTCGAGGGGCACCGACGCACAGGGGTAGCTGGACCCTCTGAACGCAAAAAAGCCTCAGGCCCCGGACAAAGTCCGGGGCCTGAGGCTCAATAATTGTTCGGCGGTGTCCTACTCTCCCACAGGGTCCCCCCTGCA
>NZ_NBCN01000030.1:0-79142 GCF_002099185.1 Streptomyces sp. CB03238
GCCTGAAGGGCGTCCCCGCCGAGTTCCGCGAGTGGATACTCAAGGCGGACGCCGCCTGCAAGGAGCAGGAGCTGACCCCGGCACTGCTGGCCGCGCAGCTCTGGCAGGAGTCCAAGTTCAAGACCTCCAAGGAGGAGGCGACCAGCCACGCCGGCGCGCAGGGTCCGGCGCAGTTCCTCCCCTCGACCTTCGCGACGTGGGGACGCGACGACGACGGCAACGGCGAGACGAGCCTGTGGGACATAGGCGACGCCGTCATGGCGCAGGGCCGGATGATGTGCTCCCTACTGAAGCAGGCGAAGACCTCCGGCTACCCCGGCGACGTCCGCGCCCTCGCGCTGGCCGGGTACAACGCCGGATGGGGCCGGGTGCAACAGTTCAAGGGCGTGCCCCCGAAGTCCTTCGCGAACGGCGAGACCTACGACTACGTCCAGCTCATCCTGAGCTACATCCCGCGCTTCCAGGGCCCGAGCCTGATCCAGGTCTCCGGCCATGGCGCGGCGGCCGACGCGCTGCGCAAGGCGGTCGGCCGGATCGGCACCCCGTACGCGTGGGGCGGGGGCGGACCCACCGGTCCCACGAAGGGCTTCTGCGACGGCACCAACGGCTACCTCGGCGGCGAATGCGTGGCCTCCAGCACCATCGGCTTCGACTGCTCCGGCCTCGTGCAGTACGCCTTCTCGCCGAAGCTGAAACTGCCGCGCACGGCCGCCGCGCAGTACGGCGCGACGTCCGACCGGCCCGTCTCCCGCAGCGACCTCAAGGAGGGCGATCTGCTGTTCTGGTCGCACGGTGGAAGCGGCTCGATCTACCACGTGGCGATCTACGCGGGCGACGGCAACGTGGTGCAGGCGCCGCGCACCGGAAAGAACGTGGAACTCGCCCCGCTCACCTCTGCGATGCCCGAGCGGGACTACTACGGAGCCACCCGCCCCTGACCCGAAACGACGTGTGCCGCAGACCGGCCTTCGGTCTGCGGCACACGTGCGTCCGGCCGGTGCTACCGGGTCTTGCCGCTCTTCGGCGCGGGTCCGGCCTCGCGGTGCGCGGCCACGCCGGGCGTGGTCGGTGCCGCGCCCTTCCCGGCCGCCTTAGTAGGGCCCACGCTCGGCGACGTCGACCGGGCCGCCGCGGTGCTCACCTTCGGCCCCGGGCCCGCCGGCGTACCGACCGGCTTGCGCAGCGCGTCGTTGGCCGCCTGGACCAGGCGCCGCCCCATCTGCGACTGCGGACCCTCCTGCCATGAGGTGTCCTTCGACAGCCGGGCCAGGTGCTCCGCGACCGGCTGCCCCTTGCTCTCCATGTCCGCCATCCGCGCGGCGACCAACGGCCACTGACGGGCCGACACCAGCAGGTCCGCCTCCCGCTCCGCGCCGGGCATCGCCTCGCGCACCATGCGCGCGAACCGCTGGTTCTCCGACGGCGCGATGGACAGTTGTCGAAGGGCCCGCTCCCGGTCCCCCAGGTCGAGATCCTTGGGGATGTCCAGCCCGGTCGTCAGCGGCCCGTACGACAGCTTCGCGTCCCGGCTCGCGGTCGGCACCTCCGCCGCCGCGAGCACCTTGGCGACGGCCTGGTCGACGCCGACGCCCTCCTCGTGCGCGGAAGCGAGGATCGCCCGCACGTCGACTCCGCGCTCGTTCAGCGTCGCCATCGTCCGGGCCATCTCCGGCCACGCCGGGGAGGACAGGATCGCCTCGCGCACCGGTCCCGCCGGCAGCGTCTCGCGCAGCGCCTTCGCCCACTCCTCGGTGCCCTCGCGCTTCACCTTCTCGGCGTTCGCCGCGACCTGATCCCGCACCGTCACGGTGATCTCGCCGACGCGCGGCAGCATCGTCTCCAGGTCGACCCCGGCGCCCTTGAGCGCCATGAGCTGCTGGGCGAGCTGGGGCCAGTCGGCGCCCTCCAGCAAGGCCGTGGCGATGTCGTCCGGGAGGAACTTCTTGACCTCCTCCGAGGCCTCCGCCGCCGCCTTCTCGGCGTCCGGGAGTTCGTCCTCCTTCCCGGCCTTCTTCTGCTGCTGACGGCGTACCGCGTCCGCGATGGCCATGACCAGACGGAACGCCATCACGGAGGTCTGCACCGCTTCGGCGGCGGCCTCCGCGAAGGCTTCCCCAGGGCGTTCCTCTGGCGTCGGCATCGTCATGTTCGCTCCCCTCGTTACCGGGCCCGTCGCGGGCCCTTGCGCTGCTCGTCACCCGGCGGCCGACGTGTCGGTCCGGGCGCCCCCGTCTTGCGCGGCCCACTGCTGCGGCCAGTGCCGCCCGTGGACGTCGGCGACGGGCTCTTGCCGGTGGCCGTCGCCGTCGCACCGCGCTGACGACTCCACCCGTCCAGCCGCCATGTAAGCACTTCGGCGACCGAGTCCGCTGAGGTCAACTCCCTTCGCGCGGCGACCGCGGCGAGGACCTCGACCGGATCGTCCCCGGCCTTCTCGACCGCCGCCAGTCGGGTGCGCAGAGCGGGCCACGCCGGGTCCGCGAGCACCGCCCGCGCATGCTCGGGAACCGCCTCCTGGAGCACGCCCGCCATCGGCTGCTCCCCCGAGACCGCCGGGGTCCGGCGGGCCCCCGAAGGCCGGGTCGCCGTGCGCTTCGGGCGCGGCCGGAACTCGCGCGCCGCGCTCGCACCGGCGGTCACCTCGACCGCCTCGCGCAGCAGTCGACCGGACCGCCCGGAGGCCTCCGCCTGGGCCCGGTGCTCCTGCGCCTGGTGCCAGCGGCGGGAGGCCTCGATCGCGGTCACCAGGGCGAGCAGAAAGCCGAGTGCGGCGACCGTGTCACTGCGCCCGGCGGCCGCCGCCGACTGGGACAGCAACTGCGCCGACTCCCGGTAGAGGCTGCGCGCCTGACCCTCCAGCGCACGGTCGCCCGGCACGCGCGAGGCACGCTCGAACTCGTACGCCGCGTCCCGCAGCCGATCGCGCACCATGCGCGGCGAGATCACCGCCGCGATGACGATGAGGTCGCCGAGCGCGGCGACGTCCCCGGCCCCCTGGTGCAGCCCGCCCGCGCCGAGCTGGTCCGCGGCCGCGCGCACGCGCCGCTCCGCCTCCTGCCACATCTCCGCCGGTACGACCGTCGGCACCGTGACGGGTCTCGTCCAGCGTTCCCGCACGCGCGGCAGGGACAGATCGGAGGCGAGCCGGGCGCCGGGAAAGAAGACCGCGCGCTGCCTGCCGTCGCGGTCGCCGGGCAGGGCGACGGAGTACCCGGTGATGTTCCCGTCCGGCGCGACGCGCTTGTTCACTCGGACCCCGGCGGCGGTGAGCCGGGTGAAGAAGTCGTCCTCGTTCGCGGCGGCGGCCGCGGCCTCCCGAACCGTCCGCTGGAGCGTCTCGCGTACCGGCTCCGACAGTCCGCGCCGGGTCGCCTTCTCCTGCTCTCCGGTCTTCGGCCACTTCCGCGCGGTCTTGTCGCCGTGCTTCAACCGGCGCAGCCCAAACTCGACCTCGAACTTCCGCGCGGCCGCGTGCATGTTCGGGATGTCCTGCCGCAGCCGCGGCTGCCGACCGTCCTGCCGGGCCTGCGTCGCGACGATGTGAATGTGGTCGTCGGCGTGCCGGATCGCTACCCACCGACAGCCCTGGTCGTCGCCGTGCTTGGCGATGCCGGCGGCGTGCATCATCTCGCGGGCGACCCGCGCCCATTCCTCGTCCGTCAGGAGCCGGTCCTCGGGCGCGTTGCGCACCGCGACGTGGTAGACGTGCTTGGCCGGTCGCTTGCCGAGCAGGGCGTGCACCGGAGCGTCCAGGATGAGCGCCAGGTCGGCGATCGTCATGTGCGGCGAGCGCGCCGGGTCCTCGACAAAGGGGTCGTCCCAGGAAGCCACCATGTGCGGGTCGGTGTGCTCGTCACGCTTGCCCGGGCCGTACAGGTAGTCCAGCAGTCCCCAGGTGTCCGTACCGTCCCGGGCCTTCTTCGGCATCATGCGCGCGGCCGCCGTTCGCGCATCACCTGGCGCGTCGCCTCGTCCATGCGCTGGATCGTCTTGAGGATCGCGTCCAGCGTGGCCGCGAGCTGGTCACCGGTCACGGTGCCGTCGGCGTTCAAGGCCTTCGCGATCTGGTTCACGTTGTTGCCGATCCGCGAGGCCTGGTTACGGGACTGGATGAGTTCGGCGATGAGGTCGCGGGCGTCGACCGAGACGGGCACGACCTTCTCCTTGGCCACCTTCAGGGCGGCGTCGCCGACCCATGCGGCGAGGGCCTGGTTGTCGCGGGCGGCTGCCTCGCGGACGATCGTCAGCTCGGTGTCGGTGTAGGAGACCTTGATGCGCTTGTCGCGACGGCCGTCGGCCTCGCGCTCGCGGTAGCGCGCGCTGCGATCGGAGGAGCGGCGCCGGTCGTCCGCTGCCGGTGGCTCTGCCACGCAAGCCCCCCTTCCCAACCCCCCGGTCCGTGCTCGGACCAAAGATCACCGGCCGCCCACAGTAGTGGGCCGAAAGCCGGTGCTCACGCAAACTGGGCCCAGTTTGCACTAACTCGCTTCCGGTGGCTGAGGCCATCCGGAAGCGCACACGGTGCACGTGGCAGCCCGTCAAAAACCCCCACGGCCTGCGGTGATAGACCCGCCCCCGCGGCCGCCGTCCGGGCGGTGCCAGTACGATCACGGCATGGCGAGTGCACACGACTTCATGCAGAAGATGAGGGAAGCGCAGGCGGCCCGCGAGAAGGCCTTCGAGCCGCTGGCGGAGATCCTGGGACAGCGCGCGGAACTCCAGCGTCAGTTGGCGGCACTGGACGCGCCGTACGCCGAGGCGTTCGTCGCTGCGGAGGCGGCTGGCTGGACCGCGGAGGAGTTGAAGGGGATCGGTGCCGAGGAACCCGCGAAGCGTCCCAAGGGGCGCTCGCGCGGCACCCGACGGACGTCGAAGAGGGAGAAGCCGGAGGCCTCCGCACAGGAGTCCTCGGCTACGCCGCCGGCGGGTACGGTGCCCGCGCAGGAAAGCGCCGGAGACGCTGCCCCGGCGACCGCCGGAAGCGTCTCCGGCTGACCGCGACGAACGCAGAGACAGGGGCCCCGCTTCGCGGGGCCCCTTCGCGTTGTGCACTCCCTCCCCGGCCTTTCCAGTGTCCGGCCGGGCTCCTCCGTATCAAGGTCGTACGTCCACTCCTCGCCGCGTCGCTCGTTCCTCCCGACGCGTCTGCGGTGCGGGCGCTCCACCTTGACACTCCGTCCCCCGACCTTGGGAAGGCCTTGACGGGGAGGGAGGAAAAAGGGTCGGCGCCCCAGGGTCCGGCGGGTGGTCCGGGCCGTCTCGCGGGTGCGGCCGGGAAGGGCGGGGCGATCCAGAAAACTGGAACACACAGCGATGCCCGGAACCCCTCACGATCAGGTTCCGGGCCCGTGGAGCGAAGTGTGGTTCAGGGAGTGGGAAGGGTGCGGAGGTCCCGGAGCATGACCGTGAAGTTCGGGCTGTCCGGGAATGGCTGCCGGTTGCCGATCCGGCGGTACCCCCACGTCTCGTACAGCGCTTCCACCTTCGGGTGGTCAGGGTCGACCAGGAGCACGGCCAGGGCCTCCGGCCGGTCCGCAAGCAGCGCCTCATGCAACCGTTCGGCGGTGCCGGTCTTGCGCCACCGTGGGCGCACCATCAGCTCGGAGACGGAGAAGGTGGAGGCGTCCGTCGGCGGGTCGGCCAGGTGCTCGCGCCACCATTCGCGGCCCTCTGTGGCCGGGGCGCCGTAGGCGAAACCGACGGGCTCGGCTCCGTCGTATCCGATGACGCAGGCGTATCCCGGATGGCCGCCCCAGTGGTCCACGAACCAGGGGAACCGCTCGTCGAACTCGGTCATGTCGTCGGCGTAGGCATCCGCGTGCACGTCCAGGAGCGTCTGCCGGATGGTCGGCAGATCTTCGTGGCCGAAGCGGCGGAGTTCGACGGCTGTGGTGGTCAAGAGCTGCTCCATTCGGTCCGGTACCGGTCGGTCCACTCGTGCGCAATGTGCGCAGAGGGAGCGCATGCGATCAGGTCGCGCTGGAAGTCTCCGAGGAGCTGCCGCATCCTGCCGGGAAGCGGTGCGCCCTCCATGATCGTAAATACGGTGCCACTGGTGTCACAGGCTTGGTCGACATCGCCCTGGTGGAGCTGCGCGAGTGCGAGTCGGGCGGTGGTGTGGGCGCGGTTGCGACGGTAGGACTCGGGCAGCGCGGCCAGTGCCCGGTGGGAGGCGGCCTCCGCCTCCGCCGGCTGACCCACGACATCGCGCACGATGGCGGTCAGGGAGTACAGCTCTGCCGGTCCATAGAAGGCAATCCATGTCGACCGAGGCTGTGACAGGTCGGCCTTCGACAGGGCGTCCTCAGCGCGACCGAGAGAGCGGAGTGCTGCGCGGGTGTCGCCGCCGTGAGCGAACCCGACGGCGGTGCGGGCGTGGGCGAGCGAAGTGTGCAGTGGACTGCGCCGGGCGATGGCTGTCGCGTGGGCGGCCTGCGCGGAAGCCACCGCTTCGGCGTACTCGTGGCGCTGCCGGGCGAGCATCGCCCGGAGGTTCCACACCTGCATGGCCATCTCGGAGTCCTGGGCCAGACCGGCGAGCGTCAGGGCCCGGTCCAGATGGCGGCCCGCGCCGTCCAGTTGACCGGCATCAATGAGGGACCACGCCGCCGTCGCGGTGAAGTCGGATGCGAGCGCGAACAGGCGTTGCCGAACCCGCTGCGTGGTGGACTTCTTCTGTAGGCCGAGGGCTTCGGCGGCGCCGTCCAGGGCGGCCCGCTCCAAGCCGTGACCGCCTCGATCGGCGTCCTCTGCGACCAGTCGCTCGACGTCGTCGCGCAACCGGATCACGTCGTGCGTGCCGACGCGCGAGGGTCGGTCTGATGCGGGGCCGATGGGGATGGCGGCGGCCGCCGCGGTACCTGCGGCCGCGCCGAAGAAGCGGCGACGGTGCACGTCGGGGTCCTCCGGTAGTGCTGATTTTGACTTGGACTTCCCCCGGGGCACGAACCCTAGAACCAGGATGGGCAGACCGGTGACGATCTCCAGGGCTCGACGCTGACGTTCCTGGGGCCACTGGTTCTCACCGGACAGCCAGCGGAACACGGTGCGCTCGGACGTCGTGCCCTTCTTGCCGGTGAACGCGCCGATGGCGTCGTTCACCGCGTCGGCAAGCTCCCCGACCGACATCTGGTGTCGCCTCACCCAGGCGGCTAAGGGTTCGTTTCTGTTCTCCGCCACGACAGCACGGTAGGGCGTGCGCCCACCCTGCGGCAGGTAAAGGAAGAGTCAATATGTCAGGGAGGGTGTAGCAGGCTCGGGCAACTTCGTCATGCACGTCCGGCGGTGACGGGCTGTTAGGTGATGTGTACGGCCCCGCCGCGCCTCGTTCCCCCGTGGGGCACGGCGGGGCACCGTCCTTCGATCTATCTGCTGAGGCAGCGATGAGCAGTGCAGGAACCCCCCAGGAACACTCCGCCGCACCGGCGGCCCCGGACCCCGCTGCGACCGTGCTGTACGTGTGCGCCGACCGCGGCACCTTGATGCCGGGTCTGGCCGCCCAGCGCGCAGAAGAGGAGGGTCGAGCCTTCGCGCGGGAGCACGCTCTGGCGGTCACCGAAGTGGTCACGGACGAGTTCGGCGAGCCGGACCCGGCCCGTCGTCCGGGGTGGCAGCGAGTGCGGGAGTTGGCTGCCGCCGGCGCGGTCGCCTCGGTGCTTGTCCGATGGCCCGCAGCCATCGCTCCGGAGTCTTCCTCCGAGTACCGCTACCGCGAGTCGAGCTGGCTCCTGGAACACGGCGTGCGCGTGCGCTACACCTGGGCGCCCCTGGTCTCGATGGGCGGTGCGGCCCGGTGACCCGCAGCAGCATGCTCCACCGTGAGCACCGCTGGCTCGGCCGTGAGGTTGAGGACACCGCGACCGGTCGTCGCGGAACACTTCGCGCCATCGCCCCTGACGGTGACAAGCCGCGTCCGGTGGCGTGGCTGATCCCGACCGGCGGTGGCACGGAGTGGACCACCGATCCGGCGTCGCTCGCCAACCCCGCCCCGCTCACGCCGGACACCCCGCCCGCCTCATGACCGGCCACCGACGCCGTTCGCGTCGCCGCGCCCTGCCCTGGTGGGCCTGGTGGCAGACCTGGTTGCTCGGCGGCGCGCTTGCCGCCCTGGCGCTCGTAGTCCTGCGCCCTCTGTAGACCCCGGCTGGGTCGGGGTGGACGTCACATCCCCCGGCCCAGTCGGTCAGCTCCACCCGACAGAGCACCACCGACGAAGGGAAGAACGGTGACCACAGCTACAGCACTTCCCGAGCCCGAGACCGTGGCCGCGCGGGCCGGGCACATCCTGGAGGACTGGCGGGCCGACGCCGAGATGAAGACCGTCCTGGACGGCTGCGCGAAGTACAGCAGCGACTGGGACGACTTCTATGGCGGCCCGCTCATCAGCACCTACAGCGTCGCCCGGGACGCGCGGCACCTCCTCGGCGACGCGCTGAAGGTGATGGCGCTCAAGTCGGCCGTCTACGAGCTGACCGGCGACGAACTCCTCGCCGAACTGCCCGTGCCCGTGCCGGTCGACGTCACCTGCCACGCGCTGTGCGCGCAGTTCACCGCGCTGTCGCGCATTCAGCAGCGCACCGGGCATCTGTTCGTGCACTCCACGGTGAACGAACACGTCAACGACACCGCCTGGGACACCGGTGACTACACCCATCGCGCCTACGAGGCGGCGTTCGGTCCGGTCGACGACCGGTACTGGATTCCGGCGCAGGAGGCCGAGCGGCGCCGGCGGGTGCTCGACGGCAAGTACGCCTCCATCGGCATCACCGACCGCGGAATGACAAGCGCCATCGGCTACGCCGCGACGGCGTAGCCGATGTCTGCTCCGGCTCCTGCGGTTCCGTCCTGGGCGGCGGGGCGATCCGGTCCGGCTCCAGCCCTACCTTGTGCGGGTGGACGCACGCCGGTGTCCGGTCGCCAAGCGTGTAGCGGAAGCCGTCGGCCGGGTCGAACGGGCACTCCCACGAAGGGCGCGAGTACACGACGAACGCCTCGCGCGGCAGACGCTTCGACGGGCAGATGCCACATGCCGGATGGTCCTCGCCCTGGGCGAACGGCTCGCTCATGACGGCACGGTAGCGGAGCACCGGCACCCGCCGAGACCGGAACACCGGAACGGAGACGGCGCTCACCCCACAGTGGTACGGGGTGAGCGCCGTCGCACGCGAGAAGGCCCCGGCGAGGCCGCTGATCTCCAGCGGCCCGCCGGGGCTTTGGTGTTGCCGGGGCGGACTCCCCTACGCCGCCGTCGCGGTCGGTGCGGGTTCCTCGCCGAAGAGGTTCAACTGCTCGGGCTCGGTGACCGTCGCGCCGGTGTCGATGCCGTACAGCTCGTGCACGTAGGCGCGGACCTTGGTCTCCCAGTTGGCGTCTCCGAGGATGCGGCCGAAGATCGCGGCGGACACCATCGGGCAGACCGCGTCCGCCGCCTGCTGGGCGACGTTGCGCACGCCGCGGCCGCGCCCGACGTGGGTCCACGGGTAGTCGGCGGGGAAGCCGACCAGGCGGCCGATGTCGGACTGGCTGATGGTCTCGCCGGTCTCGGAGTCGGCCCACCCGTACGCGGTCGCGGTGACGCAGGTCGACGGCAGGTCGGCGCTGCGCGAGCCGCCGCCCTTGGCCCGGCCGGTGGCGGGGTCGACGGGCCGGTGGCCGCGCGTCAGGTAGGTCCGGCCGGTGGGCCAGTCGACCACCTGGGCGAAGGTGGGCGCGGGGATCGGGGCGGCCGGGACGACGTCCACGAACGGCTTCTCGGCGCCGCGGTGGGCGGCCATGAACCGGCGCTTGCGGTGGGAGGCGCCGTAGTCGACGGCATCCAGCGTCCACGCCTCCGTGGTGTGCCATCCGGCCTGCGTCAGTTCGCCGAACAGCGCGTCCTCGATCTGGCGGGGCAGTGCGCTGGACTGCTCGACCATGACGCACTCCAGGATGCTGCCGGGCCGGGCGAGCATCCCGAGCGGCCAGATGATGACCTCCGCCATGAGCCCGGCGCGCGGGTCCTCCAGCTCAGCGAGCGGGGCTCGGACCTCGTCCCAGGTGTCGCCGGAACGGGGCGCGTAGCCGGTCTCCGAGTGCTCCCAGGGAAGGAACCCGGCGGCCGCGCCCGCCTCCCAGATGACGCGACAGATGGTGTCGATGGCGGCGGTGTAGCGGCCCTTGCCGAGTCCGCTCGGGGTGAACGCCTGGCACGGCGGGGTGAGGGCGATGATGCTGACGAACTGGAGCGCGGGGTTCTCCGGGTCCAGCGCGGTGACGTCCGCGTGGATGACGCGCAGTCCGGCGGCGACGGCGGTGGCGACGGCGCCGCCGTCCAGGTCGATTCCGATGATGTCGACGTCCGCGCCGAGGATGTCGCGCAGACCGAGGGAGAGGCCTCCGGGACCGTGGAAGAGGACGATCACGCGCTTGCGCAGGATGCGGCCGAAGGTGTCGCGCTCGGGCGCGAACAGCCACTCGATCGGGAACGGCGCCGCGTACCACTCCAGCAGTGCGCGGGTCTCGTCGTCCAGTGCGGCGAGCCGGTCGGCGGTGACCGGGCACTGGGACTCGATCCGTCCCAGCGCGACGGCGGCGCGCTCGCCGCGGGCCTCGCGGGCGAGTTCCTCGACGCGCTCCTCGTACCCCTCGGTCACGGCGTACGCGCACTCGGCGATGCGCTCGACCGCGTTGAACGCCCACTCCTCGGACTGCTCGTTGGGGTTGAGGGCGGCGTACTCGGTGAGCAGGGCGGCGGCCGTCTGGCACTCGGTCAGCGCGGGGTGTCCGGCGGCCGCGGCGATGGCGGCGGCGTCCTCGGCTTCCTGCTCGGCCGCGGCGGTGGCGTAGTCCGGGTCGATGGCCGCGGGGCGCAGGAGGTTCAGCATCCCGCCGGCGGAGGCATGGGTGGTTCCCATGTGGCCACGTCCTTGGTGTCGTTGAGGGTTCTCGGTGTGGCCCGGGGGCCGGTGCCGGTCGGGATTCCCGCCCCTTCCGACGTAACTAATACTCTCAAGTTTTAGGGTGTGAGTCAACCCCTGACGCCCCACAAAACCGCAGGTCAGAAGCGTTTTTGAGGGCGTTTCAGGCGCCCCCGCCACTCCCCCGGCGGACGCCGTACGACGGGCCGGTCGGGGGGCTCCCTCCTCGGTCGGGCAGGCGCAGCCGACCGCGGGCCGTGTCGGGGTGCCAGGCTCGCGCTCGCGCGACCGCCGTAGGCGGCTTGGCCTGGCGGCCCGGCGCGGGCTGTGGTCCCCTCCGGGGGCCCGTCCGGGGAGGGAGTCCCCCGACCCCGCCACCGATCACCCATCACGGGCCCGCAGTTCACCGCGCTCCCCCTGCCCCCTTCGAGAGAGGGCCGGGGGTGTGGGGGCGGAGCCCCCGCTGTCTGGACCGGCGGGCGCCGACCGGCCGCACCCCGAACTCACCTCTTAAGAGGTGTGATTGGGCTCCGGCCGGACCGGTGGCGGGTACGACAACGGCCAGTGCGCCCCGGGTCGCGGGGTGCACTGGCCGGTGCCGGGCTCGGTGGCCTACTGCTGGGCCTGCTTGCGGGCCTGGGTGAGGAGTCGCTTCCAGGTGTCGACGGACTGGCCGTGCCGCTCGGCGAGGGCGGCGGCGACGTCGGCGACCTTCCGGCCGGGGGCCGCGGCCAGCGCTTCGGCGGCCAGGCGGACGCGCGGGTCGGGCGTCTTCGCCTTCGCCGCGCGCTTCTTGGGGTCGGGGCCGGAGGGGCGCCCGCCCTTGGTGCCGAATCCGCTGACCGGGTTGTCGACCCATGCCCAGAGCTGGGCGCGGGTGCGGTACTCGCGGGTGCGGGTGGTCAGTTGCTCGGTGCGGACCGGGTCCGGCCACTCCGGCGGCGGGTTCTTCGTGTACTGGGTGATCCGGGCCGGGTCGACGCCGAGGACGCGCGCCTGCCCCGCCGGCGGGAGCTGCTCGTCCGGGTCGCCGCTGCGGTCGACGCCGGACAGGTCGCGGGGACGCTTGCAGTGCTCGGTGAACCAGTCGTCCCACACCTGCACGTCCCAGTGCATGACGCCGTCGATGTCGCGGGCCTCGGGGTGGCCGTTGGTCCCGCGGTCGCGCCACAGCTTCCACAGCGTGTCCCGGCTGTAGCCGCTGTGCGCGATCAGGTCCTCTCGGCTCGCCCACTGGCGGCCCTCGATCGTCTTCACGGGTGTGCTCCTGGTGGTGTCGGTCGCAGATACGATGGTGCCTGGTTCGGTTTTGGGCCTGTTGAGGGCCCTCGGTGGCCGGACCGCACGGCCCGGCGGGATTCCCACGCTTTTGCGCCCCGCCGGGCCGCTCGATGTCCGGCTCCGGGCCGGTCAGCTCCGGGCGCGCTCGATGATCTCGCGCAGGCTGATGGACTGCTTGAACTGCTTGCCCATGTCGACCTCGGCCTCGGCGTACTCGTCGAAGATCTCGGGGTTCAACTGGGCGGAGAGCACCAGGTCCTCGTTCCCGGCCAGCGGGCAGGCACGGCAGCTCAGGCGCCGCATCCCCATGCGGTATGCCTCGTGGGATGCGATGCCGTTCTCCCGGTGGATCTCCCAGACCTGCTCGGTGGTGAGCTGGTGGATCGGGAGCCACGTCGTCACGACCCGCAGCGTGCCCTTTCCGGACATGCGGTTGCGCTCCAGGACCGGCTTCTTGGCGCGGGCCCGGGACTCCTCGGCGCGCATGCCCATCGCGTACCCGGCGCGGACCGGGCGCCCGAGTCGCAGCTCGGCGCCGACCTCGTCCACGTAGTCGCGGCCCACCGCCGTCTTGGTGTCGCTCGTGCAGTAGCGCGCGAAGTGGCCCGGCCAGTTGCCGTGGGAGCGAATCCGCTCCCACAGCGAGCCCCACCGCTTGCTGCGGCGGACGGCGAAGGGGACGCCGTACTGCTCGGCGTGCGCGCGGGCGACTTCGAGCGCTCCGGGCCACTCGACCAGGTGGCCGCGCTCGGTGGTCCCGAGGTCGCAGTGCAGGATGCGGACCTTGTGGAGCTGGCCCGCCTTGTCGGCCCGGGTGCAGACCTCGTGCACGGTGGCCCCGCTGTCCTTGCCGCCGCTGTCGCCGATGACCACGACGTCGTGGGCGTCGAAGTCGAACTCGGCGGACTCCGCGGGCGCGGCCGGCGCGACGGCCGGCGCGGCGAACAGTTCCATCTGGGCGGCGGCGCACCCGGCGGCGCACGGCGGGGTGAAGGGCTTCTTCGTCACGGTCGTCTCCTGGCTGAGGTGTTCGGTGTGGTCGTGCCGGGCCCCGGCGGGGGAGCGGGATTCCCGCCCCGCTCCCCCGCCGGACTGGCGTCGGTCACTTGGTCCTGGTCGGCGTCACCTGCGGCGTGGCGAGCCACGCGGTGATGACCTCGACGCAGTCGGCGAACTGGTCGGCGGGGCGCGTCATCAGCTCGCGCTCGGCGCCGGTGCCGTCACCGGCGAGCACGGTCCACTCGTCTCCGGTCTCGGGCGCCCGGCTGACGGTGATCTCCTCGTCGTCGGCGTCGCTGTAGAGGTAGAGCACGACGTAGGGCTCGGCGAGCATGCGCGGGAAGCCCTTGCGGGTCTGGTTGTGCCCGACGACCAGCCACGTGTTCCCGGCGTCGTCGTCGCGGTGGACGGTGATGCCTCGCTCGGTGAGAGCGCGGGTCGCGATGGTCTCGGCCGTCTCGGGGGCGTACGGGGGCTCCTGGTTCTCGTGCTCGCCGCCGTGCTGCACGATCAGGTCGCGCACGGCCTCGACCGGCACGTCCAGGTACAGCGAGCCGTCGCCGAACTCGCCGCCGGTCAGCCAGATCTCCCAGTCGTCCTCGCTCTCCCAGGCCTCCGTGTCGGGGGCGGTCAGGCCCGGGAGCAGGAAGACCTCCGCATCTTCGGCGCCGGGGCTGACCTTGAGGGTGAGCACGTTCCCGTCGGCGAGACGGATGCCGTCGAAGTTGCGGTTGGTCCCGCCGGCCGTGAGGCTGTCGAGTCGCGGCGTGCTGATGGTCATGGGGTGTGCCCTTCGTTCGTTGAGCGTTCTCGGTGTGGCCCGGGGCCGGTGCCGGTCGGGATTCCCGCCCCTTCCGACGTAACTAATACTCTCAAGTTTTGGGGTCCAAGTCAAGCTGATTCGCAGCTCAGACCCCCTCCCGGCCCGCCTTTTGAGGGGCGGGCCGGGAGGGGCGGCGGGGCGTCAGCCGCGGGCGAGCTGGGCGAGGTCGGCGCGCTTGTCGTGCACCGCGAGCACCGCCTCCAGCAGGGCCTGCGCGACGTCCTCGGTGGCGGCCTCGGCGAGGTGGCCGTGCAGGGTCTCCAGCGCAGTCACGAGCCGGGCGTCGTCGGCGGTGCACTCGCCGCCGTCGGCGTCGGGGAGCACGAGCGGGCGACGGGTGACGGCGTGGGTGACGTACTGCGCGAGCCGGGCCGGGAAGCCGGTGCCCGGGGTCTGGATGGCCACGACCTCGGCGGCGGAGAGGGCGAGGTCGGCGTCGGTCGGGATGCCGTCGACGGCCGGGGCCTCCTCGTAGAAGGAGAGGGCGACGGTGTCGAGCAGGTCGGCGAGCACGTGCAGCGCGCGGCCGTTCCAGGCGGAGGCGAACAGGGTGCGGCGGCGGGCGATACCCGCGAGGGCGGTGGCGCGGGCGGCGGCGGCGCGGGCCTGCTCGGTCGGCTCAAAGACGGTCATGGCGGGTTCCCTCCAAGGGAGTTGAGGTTCCTCGGTGTGACCCGGGCGGCGGCGGGATTCCCGCCCCGCCAGCGCCCGGGTGGTCTGGTGGCCGGTGGCGCCGGGCCCGGGGGAGATCCGGGCCCGGCGGTCGGCGGGCCTACTTCTGGTAGGCGAGGATCAGGGCGCGGACCTTCTCGGCGCCGATGCACCCGCCGTCGTGGCGGTAGATGCTCGGCGGCTGGCCGTTGCGCCCGCGGTGGTGGCTCCAGTAGCGGACGCCGGACCAGTCGCACAACTCGCAGTGCAGGTACCACGGGTTGTCCGACCCCGGGAAGCCATGGAGGACGGCCCGCCAGTGGTGCTCGGTGAGTCCGGCGAAGGCGGTGCGGGCGCCCGCGATGTTGCGCGCGCTGGCGGGCATCCGCGGGTGCAGCAGGGGCACCGGGCCGTTCAGCGGCTTCGGGGCGTCGGCGCGGAGCTGCTCCAGCGCGACGGCGGTGACGCGACCGGCGGCGTACTCCTCGGCGAGGTACGCGGCGGCCATGTCGATGCCCTTCTCGCCCTTGGGTGGGCGGCGAAGGTTGTGCTCGCCCTCGCTGGTGACGACCAGCCAGTCACGATGCCAGCGGTAGGCCTGCCCGATGACGCGGTCCTGCCCGATGATCACCGGGTAGCGGCACTCGATGTCCGGCTCTCCGATGCGGGTCGTCAGGGTGGTGGCGCTCATGCTCGTACTCCTCGTTGAGGTTCTTCGGTGGTGGGGCCCCGGCGGGGGAGCGGGATTCCCGCCCCGCTCCCCCGCCGGTCACAGGTCACTTCGGCTGGTCGGCGTGCTCGATCTCGTTCGCCTGATAGCGGCCGATGTACCGGCCACCCCAGGTCACGCAGCAGTACCAAGCCCGCGGGCCGTACTCGAACGTGAGCCAGCCGTTGACGACGCCGTCTTCCGGGAGGCCGCCGGGCCCACCGGCCCGCCGCACACGGTCGCCCTTGGCGAACCCCTCGCGGCTGTCCATGCGTTCGACGCCTGGGATCTGAATCTGCACGAGAAACCTTTCGTTGAGCGTTCTCGGTGTGAGGCCCGGAGGCCTGTCGGCCGGGGATTCCCGCCCCCTTTCGACGTAACTAATACTCTCAAGTTTTAGGGTGTAGGTCAACTCTCGGCACGCAGAAAACCGCAGGTCAGAAGGGTTTTTCGGCGGGTTTTCCGGCGCCGGATCGGCCCGGAATTTCCCCCGGCGGACGCCGTACGACGAGCCGGTCGGGGGTGTTCCCTCCGCGGCGGGGCAGGCGCAGCCGACCGCGGGCCGTGTCGGGGTGCCAGGCTCGCGCTCGCGCGACCGCCGAAGGCGGCTTGGCCTGGCGGTCCGGCGCGGGCTGTGGTCCCCTCGGGGGCCCCGTTGCGGAGGGAACACCCCCGACCCCCCCACCACCCCCCACCACCCACGGGCCGCAAGATCAAAACGGCGCCCCCACCCCTCTGTGGAGGGCCCGGGGGTGTGGGGGCGGAGCCCCCGCGTGCCTGAACCCGCACCCACTCCCCCGCCCCCGCCATGGACTCACCTCTTAAGAGGTGAGGCGGCCCGGTGGCCGGGCGACCGCCGGATGCACGAGGCACGGCGCGGAGCGTCGTTCCTCGAGCAGGAGCATCCCGCCGGCGCCGCCGCCCGTGGACGCCGAAGGGCCCGGCGGACGGGTGTCTCGCCGGGCCTCGGGTCGGGCTGGTCGGGTCAGTAGAGCTGGATGCGGGTGAGGACGATGTGCGGCGGGTCGGCGTCGGCGACGATGACGTACTCGGCGATGCCGAGCGAGCCGTCCGCGCCGAGCGGCATGCGCCGCTGCTGCGGCCACTTCGCCGATGCGGTGCTGCCCGGCACCTCGCCCCTGGTCTCGTTGATCACGACGGTGGCGGCCACGATCGCGCCGAACACCGCGCCGGGCAGGGCCTTGTCCATGAGGAGTTCGGTGACCTCCTCCGACAGCACGCAGGGCAGGCCCTCCGGCTCCTCGCCGTACGGCTCACTCAACGGGCAGACCCGCCGCGCGGCGGCGCTCGATCAGGTCGGCGACCGCCGTCGTGGGCAGCGTCCCGTCCAGCGCGGCCGCGGTCAGCCGGTCCCCGGCCGGGTCGGTGTCGAGCATCGCCTCGCACCACCAGTGGCGCAGGACGCCCTCCGCCTCCTCGGGCGCGGCGGCCAGCAACTCGCGGTAGAACTCCATGCGACGCTCGCCCGACAGCGCGGCCGCGATGCCCTCGGCGTTACGCGGCACCCGCTCCGGCTCGTGCGGGTGGATCGGCTGTGCGGTCATCGCGTGCCCCTCTCGGTCTGCTCCGAGTCTGCCCGCTCGCGGCGGCCGCCGTCGACCGGCTGCGCGGGAACCGTGGCCCGTTCCGCCTCCCACTCCGCCCGGCGGGCGACCGCCGCCTCGGCGACCGCGTCGGCCAGCTCGGCGCACAGCCGGAGGATCGCGCCGGCGTCCGCGTGGCCGATCGACGTCACGTTCACGACCTCGCGGACCTGGGCGAAGGCGTCGAAGATGCTGAAGGCGCCCGGGCTGCGGGTGCAGGCCTTGAAGGTGCCCCGGTCCTGCTGCCCCATCTCTCGGCGGACCCGCTCCAGATGGGCAACGTCGACCGTCGGCCGTTCGGCGCCGCGCTGGGCCTTGATCACGGTGTCCAGGATGCTCCGCATCGCGGGGTAGACCGCGTTCCAGCGATCGGCGATACGCTGGGCCTGGGTCTCGGTAACGAACCTGTTCTTCACTTCGGTGGCGATCATGTCGGATTCCTCTTTCCGCAGGTCAGAAGCCCGTACCGAGGTCACGGGCGCGCGCATAGTGCCCCTGGAAGGCGACGGTGACGGTGCCCGTCGGTCCCTGCCTGTTCTTGCCGATGATCAAGTCCATCTCGCCCGCCCGCTCGTGCTCCTTGTCGTACGCGTCGGGCCGGTGCAGCAGGATCACCGCGTTGGCCTCCGCCTCGATCGCCCCCGACTCGCGCAGGTCGGCCATCATCGGCTTCTTGTCCTCGCGCTTCTCGACCTCACGGTTGAGCTGGGCCGCCGTGATGACGATGATCCTGAACTCACCGGCCAGTTCCTTCAGGCCCCGGCTGATCTCGTCCACCTCGCCGGTGCGGTTCTGCCCGCCCTTGCCGGAGGCCTTCATGATCTGGAGGTAGTCCACCACCAGGACGCGCGGGAGCTTGCCCTGTGCCTGGAGCCAGCGCAGCCGCGAACGCAGCCGGACGATGGTCGCCGCCGGACCGTCGTCCACGACCAGCGGCGATCCGCCGATCCGCAGCGCCGCGTCGTGGATGCGCTGCCGGTCGTCGTTCTGGTACTCGCGGTCCTTGACCCGGTTCAGCGGGACGCGCGCCTCGGCCGCGATGATCCGCTCCATCAACTGGGCGTGGCTCATCTCCATGGACGACATCAGCACCTGGCTGCCGTGCTCGATCGCGACGTGCCGGGCGATGTCGAGCAGCACCACGGACTTGCCGATCGCCGGGCGGGCCGCGATCACGATCAGGTCGCCGGGCTCCATCGGGAGCATGGCTTGAAGGTCGGAGTACGGCAGCGGCAGCCGGGAGGGCGGCGGCGCGTCCATGCTGACGAGGTACTCCTCCAACATGTCGTCAATCTCGGCGACCCGTTCCAGTCCCCCGCCGGCGCCGAGCTGGGCCGCCGCCTGCATCTCGGCCTGAGCGGCGTTGACGATGTCGGAGACGTCACCCTCGCCCGCGTAGCCCATCTGCACGATCCGGGTGCCCGCCTCGACCAGGCGCCGGAGCTTGTACCGCTCCATGACGATCCCGGCGTAATACTGGGCATTCGCCGCCGTCGGCACCGTCTGCACCAGGGTGTGCAGGTACGACGCGCCGCCGATCCGCTCGATGTCGCCGGTCTTGGTCAGGTACGCCGCGACCGTGATCGGGTCGGCGGGCTGGCCCTTGCCGTACATGTCCATGATTGCGTCATGGATCGTGCCGTGCGCCGGGCGGTAGTACGCCGGGGTGGTGACCCCGATCTCGCTGACGTCTCCGATCGCGTCCTTCGACAGCAGCATGCCGCCGAGGACGCACTGTTCAGCTTCCGTGTCCTGCGGCGGGACGCGCTCGAAGGGGACGGCCTCCGGGCCCTCGTCGAACAGCGAGCCGCCGCCGTCCTCCATGCCGTCGTGCTGGGTGGGTACGCTCATGAGTGAATCCCTTCTTGACCTGGGTGATTCAAGCGGCGGCAGGGGCCTTTCCACGGGCTCCCCTGCCGCCGTTGTGCTGCGGAGGGTCTAGGCCAGCACCGGCTTCTTGGCGTTGCTGGGGTGGCTCGGGTGGCACTCGCACCGGACCAGACGACCGGCGTCGTCCTCGCGCATCCGCTGGCCCGGCTGGGCGGGCGGGATGCCGTCGTTGCACTTGCCGCACCAGTCAGGCAGCGCGGGGCGCTGGCCGGGCACCGCGGTCTTCGGCGGGACGAACCGCTCCAGGTGACGCGGCAGCGAGTACCAGTTGCCCCGGCTGCCCATGTCGGCGGCCGCGGCGATCAGGTGGTCGACGTCGATGCCATCGGCGAGCAGCGCGGCCGCGTCGCGGACCATCGCGTTCCGGCCGCGGGCCGGGACACCGTGCCCGTGCTTCTGGCGGGAGGCGATCCAGGCCTCCGCCACCCGCACGTCGTCGTGGGTGTCCGACTCCTCGGCGACAGCCGAGGGGGCGGTGTCGTTCTCCGGCGAAGCCGAAGTCTCCTCTCCTCCTCCCGTCCCGGCATCAGCCGTGACGGTGGGGTCCGTTGGGGCACCCGGGGCACCAGAGAGAGAAGCTTCTTTGAGAGAGCTTCTTAGAGGGTGATCGTTTTCGCTGGTCAGGGGAAGATCCGTTCCAGAAATCTGGTCTGGCGTTCCAGTTTTCTGGAAGGGCGTTCCAGATTTCTGGAACGAGGGGCCCTCATCGCCCGTGACCTGGGGCGTTCCAGTTTTCTGGAACGGCTTGCCCTGGGCGTCGACCAGCCGCACGTGGGCCAGCGTCTGGCCGTTCGGGGAGGTCTCCACCTCGGTGAGGTGTGTCGGCGCTTGGGGCGGGTTATCCCGCCAGTCCGGGGTGTACGCGTCCAACTTGTCCCACGCGTTCCGCCACCCGACGTGGACGGCGTCCGGCGGGAGGTCGTTGACGGTGAACCCGCGGCTGATGCCCTGGGCAGCCCGGGCCTTGCCCTTCAGCTTCGTGATGCCCGCCAGCTCCACCGCGTCCTTCGGCACGACCAGGTTGAGCTTCTCCAGGGTCTTCAGGACCTCGTACATCGCGCTGACCGACATGGGCTTGTCGTTCGGGCCGGGCAGCAACCAGCACAACTGGTCGATCGTCATGCGCCGCATGCCGCTGCGCGGCCGGCGGGACGCCTCGGTCATCATCGACCGCAGCAGGCTGTAGAGCCGGTACGCGGTGTGGGTCATCCCCGGCATGAGCATCACGTAGTCGCGCACCATGGTGTACGACCAGTAGTCGGTGATGGTGCCGGAGAACTCGAACTCCTCGTCGCCGTCCGGCGGAGCGGCAGCGGCGGCCAGGGCCTTCTGCGGGCGCTTCACGGCGACACCGCCTCGGCGGAGTTCGCAGCAGACGCGACCGAGAGGGGCGGCGTTGCGACGCTGCGTGTCGTCGGGTGGATCTGGAACATCGTCTGGGGTCTCCCCTGGAGGTTTGGGGAGTCGCAGACCGGCAAGTGACGGAAAAGAGACGGTGAGCTGGGACACGCTGCTGCGTGCTGGTCGCTTCTCGCTCTATCCTGTGAGTGGTGACCTCGGGCCTGTGGCAAGGCTCGGGCCCCGGCGTCATCGCCGACCTGCGACTCACGCTGTGGAGGCTGGGAGTCGATCTAGATGGCCGTTCTGCTGTGGCAAGCAGGGCGGCCATCGGCGTTTTACGGGGCCCTCGCCGGCTGCTGGGATCGCGGACCGGTGTTGGTGGGGGTCTTGTCGCAGAGGTGGGGCCATCCTGCGATCTTGCCGCGCCCAGCCGGAACCTTCGAACGGGTTTCCGGGCTGATGTCGTGCGGCTGCGCCGGGTAGTCCTTGGTGGCTCGGGTGCGAGTCATCGTGGTGCCTTCCTGCTTCCGTTGGTTTCACCGCTTGTGCGGCTACTCGGATCAGCGCGGCGCCGACCACCACAATCGGCTACCGCTCCGCGCACTACCTGCCCGGGGGCCGGGAGGGGGCTGTGCGTCCCGCGCATTCTCCTCCTCTGCGTTCGTGTCGTGGCGACACCCCCCCCTCTCTCGGAGTGTCGCGCCACGCGTACGAACCGTGATCCCCTGGTCAGGCTACTTAGGCTGCGGTCTCGGGGGGCTCGACGGGGTCAACTGGCCACTGAGCCGAGTCACCCCTCTGGAGTTTTCCCGCAAGTTCGACGCGGTCGCCAGGGATCACGCGGATCGTCACCTCGACTGGCTTCCCGGTGAGCGCTGACGTTCCGACGATCGTGGTCTCTAGCACCGGGATGGACACCGCGATCTCCAGGAGCTTCGCCTCCTCGCGGTCGGGCATCCGGATGCGGAAGGTCTCTTCCCACTCGATCGGTCCGTGACCAGCCTCTTCGAGCCTGTCCAGGTACCCCCCCGGGCCAGGAGACGGGTCGGCGATCTTGGGGGCGGACTGCACTGCTTCGGGGCTTAGCCACGTGTCCACGAGCTGGAAGGGTGGTTCGCCGGCGGGGCTGGTGACACGCCGACGGCGCAGGACCTCCGAGCCGGGGTCCAGTCCGAACTGGTCGCTTACCTCGGCGGGTGCCGGAACCACCTTGCGGAAGGGCTGTCCGTGCACCTGCCAAGGTTCATCCGGCCGGGAGGCGGCCGGGAACACGTAGCCCCGAGCGGGGTCGCGAGTAACGGTCACACCACGTGTGATCCGGCGGCGGACCGGGGGCTCCAGGACGACGGACCCCTTGCGCTGGATCGTCCGGACGAGGCCTTCCCGCTCCAACTCCTTGTACGCGGCGCGCACGGTCTCATGGTGTATCCCCAGCTCTCGGGAATACGCCTTGAGCTGCGGCAATGTCGATCCAGGCGGGTAAGTCCCGTCCTGGATTTTGGCGCGCAGCTCGTTTGCGAGCTGGCGCCACTTGATGGAGCTGGACTCGGTCATTGGAACGCATCTCTCCTTGGCTACTGGGCGTCACCACCACACTAGTTCAGACCTAGGTTTTAACGCTCATTGCGCCCCGCTGTCCAGGCCGCATCGAAAAAAACCTAGGGTTATTGACACGCCTCGCTGATCGTGGTGTCATCTTCTCCGAGCGAGCAAAAACCTAGGTTTTAGCGCAGCTCACGACGGTGTCGGAACCAGGTCTTTCGGGGCTCAGGCTGGCTGGCCGTTCGTTCCTTGAGAACTCAACAGCGTGCCAAAGATGAGTAATTGGGCCGGATGCCGCCGGGCCTCCTCCTTATGGAGGGGCGCCCGGCGGCATCCAAAGGCACAGGTCATGAGGGGCGTGCCCGACTGGTTCGGGCTCTCCGGAGACAGGGGTTCGAGTCCCCGCTCGCCTACCGCGCCGTCCCCCGTACGGCGTGACCCCCGACACGGCGGTGCAACGCCATATGTGCCGGGGGTCCACGGATCTACCAGCAAAGGAACCGATCCGCATGACCATGATGCCCGCCGACCTGCCCCTGTCGTCCACCGGGATCGCCGAGGACGTTCAGGATGCGGTCGCCGACGCCTTCCCCCTCTTCGAGTCGGTCCAGAACCTGGCCCGCCTCGGTGTGAGCGTCGCCTTCGAGGTGGCGCCCTCGCGCATCGTCGCCACGATCACCGTCACCGCGGGCGCGGTGACGGTACTGCCGGCGCTGCTGGAGGAGATCGACGACACCCGACCGGGCTCGCTGCCCGACGGGAAGCTCGTCGTCACCGGCTCGATGTGCCAGGGGACGGTCACCCTGCGGGTGCTGATCCCGCAGGAGTGGGTGACCCCCGAGGAGCTGGCCGTGCTGACTGGCACCGCCGACGCCGACCCCTCCGACCTGCTGTGACTCCCGAGGAACAGGCCGAACTCGCCCGTAAGGCGGCTGAGGCCAACCGCAGGTCCGAGCACCAGTACGGCAAGAACGGATTCGTCGCCCTGGTCGAGGGCGGAGAGGTGGTCACCGCATGAACGCCCTGCTCAACAGGCCGAAGAAGGCCGTCAGGAACTTCCACGACCAGCACGGTCCGATGGACGGCTGGTCCGCCGACGACTTCGAGCACCTGCTGGACCTGCTCGTCGTCGCGAACACCCCCGGCCCGCTGGCCCGGCTCCGCCTGCGGCTGACGCTGCTGATGTGGACCGGCGCGGCGATGCCGTTCTACGCCCTCGGCGAGCTGCTGTGGGCCGCGCAGAACCGGGTCTCCGAGCGGCTGAACAAGGTCATGGACCGGCTGGACGACCGGTGCTCGAACATCGAGTCCGAGTGCAGGCAGGTCGGTGACCACGCGCTGGTCGAGCGCGTCGGCGCCGCCTTCGAGTGGATCTCGACCGTGGCCAACGGAGTTGGCCGCACCGCCGCCCGCCGCGTGCGGGGCTGACGGACCGAACACCGAGGTGGCCGCCGGGAGGCGGCCACCTGCATGAGAGGAGGTCGGTGTGGGGGCCCGTAAGCCAACCGCCGCCCGCAACACCCGGAAGACGACGACGCCGCGCCGTCCGGCCAAGGCGGCGGCCCCGCCGCCGAAGCCGGAGGTGCAGGAAGACGGCGAGGCCCTGGCCGCGGATCTCCGTGACCGCGCCGCCGACGTGATCGACGGCGCACGGTGGACCGGGACCCAGGAAGCGGCGGTGCTGATTGAGGCCGCCCAGCACGAGGTCCACCAGATCCGCCGGGCGGCGGCCGCCGACGCCAAGCGCGTCCTGGTGGAAGCCGCCGAGGAGGTCGGGGAGCGGCTGCGCCGAGCCGAGGGCGACGCGGACACGATCCGCGCCGGTGCCCGCAGCGACGCGGAGACGATCCTCGACCGGGCCCGGACCGACGCGGCCGCCGAGACCGAGGAGGTCATGGCGGACGCCGGGGAGCAGGCCAAGAGCCTGCTCGCCGACGCCGAGAAGCAGGTGAGCGTCGTGCTCGCCGAGGCGGAGGACCGGGCGAACGCCCTGGTGGAGCTGCGCCGTACCTCGGCGGAGGCCGCCTACCGCAAGGCCCTGGAGGACGCCGCCCGCATCGTCGGTGAGGCGCAGGATCAGGCGGTGGAGATCCGGACGGCCCGGGCCGCCCTCGACTCGGAGCTGGACCTGACCCGCCGGTCGGCCCGGCTCGACCTGGACGAGGAGCTGAGCGCGCGCCGCGCGGAGATCGACGCCGAACTCGCCGCGTACCGCGAGGAGGTGGACGCCGCCCGGGCGGAGATCGAGACCCAGTTCCGTCAGCTCGGCGAGCAACACGAGCAGGAGCAGCAGGCGCAGCGAACTCGGCTCGCGGCCGAGTTCGAGGAGCTGCGCAAGGAGGCGGAGAAGGAAGCCCGGGCCGCCGCCGGCGGGGTGCGCAAGGAGGCGGACGCCAAGCTCGCGGAAGCCAAACGCGAGCTGGACGCCGCCCGCGAGGCCCGCCGCGTCGCCGAGAAGCGCGCGGCCAAGCTCAAGAGGACCCGGGGTCGGGGGGAGGTCATCAAGCAGGGCAGCATCTGGATCGCCCTCGCGGCCGTGATCGCCCTGACCGCCTCCGGCGAGTGGGCCTTCGCCCGGATGGTCGGGCTGGGCAGCACCCCGTTCGGAGACCTGGGGTGGGCAATGCCGGTTGGCCTGGACGTCTACGCGGTCACGGCGTTCCGTATGCGGAAGGACGTGCCGTACGCGCTCGGGCTGATGGCCGCCACCAACATCACGTACCACGTGGCCGACATGACGGGCACGGGCGTGACGGTGGTCGACGGCAAGCAGCACCCGAGCATCGGGCTCATCGTCGTCGCGGTCCTCGTCGTCGTCGCCATCGTCTGGCGCGTTCACCGCCTCCTGGAGGACGACCACGAGGAGAAGGGGACGGCGCCCGCCGAGCCCGCGACGGACGCGGCCGACCCGTCCGCCGGACGGGGTGAGCCGGACCGTACGGCGAACCACGAGCCGGACCGTACGGCCGACCCGAACCCGGACCGTACGGAGCCCCGTACGGCCCCCGCCCGTACGGGCCGTACGGCAGACCGTACGGACGCACCCCGTACGGACCGTACGGCGGGCCGTACGGCAAAGCCCCGTACGGCCCGTACGCCCGCCCCCCGTACGGGCGGCCGTACGGCGGCTGCCCGTACGGACGAAGAGGCGCTCCAGATTCTGCGCGACCTCTCCACGGATGGTGGCTACGTCACCGTCAACGCCGCCCGTACGGCCGTCGGCTGCAACCGCGACCGTGCCGTACGGCTGCTGGACGAAGCGGGGCTCCTGAGCCCCGCGGACCGCACCAAGCACCTCGCCGCTCGCTGACCCGCGCGGCGCCGTACGTCGCGGGCCGGGCCCGCCACTGCCCCCGATAGTCGGCGGGCCCCTTCCCCCGAGAGGAGAACCCACCGTGCCCGAGATCGAGCACATGAACAACGAGGTCCTGAACCGGGTGCCGGCGGAGTTCCGGCCCCTGCTCAACCTGGAACACCTGACCACCTGGACGCTGGACCGGCAGCGTGAGCACAACGCCGACCACGGTGACTACGAGGCGGTCCGGGCCCTGTTCCAGACCGTGCTGCGCTCCCAGGTCGTGGAGGGAGACGGCAGGTGGTCGGCCCGGCGCCGGGCCAAGAAGGTCGAGAAGCACCTGAACCGCCTGGTCAGGGCCTCGCGGGACGCGGCGCAGGCCTCGGAGGGCCTGCGCACCGCGTACGCCGACCACGTTCGTACCGTGGCGGCCTTGCCCGGCCAGCGGGCGGCCAAGGCCAAGGCGAAGGCCGACCGGCGAGGCCAGGTGAACGCCTTCGCCACGAAGTCGCTGAACAAGACGGTCGCCGCGATGACGACCCGACCCGACAGCGACGAGGAGTCGAGCGAGGAAACCGCAGGTCAGGGTGCCGCCAAGGGGTCCGGAGGTCGGACCGTCCGGGGCGTGAATGACCTGTTCGACCGCAAGGGAGCCTGATCAGTGCAGCAGGTGCCCTCGATCTCCGAGGTCCGCCGGGCCCGCCGCTCCGCCCACTGGGAGGAGCGGCAGGCCCGGCAGGTCGCCGAGCGAGGCGAAGCGGGTCTGGCCGACGCCTGGTGGGACCGGGCCCGCGCGATCTGCAAGGCCGATCCGGAATTGTGGAATGACCTCGCGCGGACGCTGGAGAACTGGACCGGCCGTCACGACGGCAGTCACGGCGCGTAAGCGTCATCACCATCATCATCACCCGGGGGCGGACCGGATTCGGGGGGCCAAGGCGGGCGCGCGGGCGCACGGGCGCGCGGGCGCGCGAGGATCTCCCATCCGGTCACCCTCTGTCAACCCTGGAGAGCACGTGGCTGATGACCCTCGGGACGACAACCGGAGCGGCAACGTCGTCCGATTCCGATCACGAGGAGGGCCCTCACCGGGGCTCCCCCCGATTCCGGGCGCCCCTCCCCCGGCGCCCCCGGCCCCGCCCGCCGACCCGCCGCCCCCGGCCGCCGAGCCGGAGCCCGGCGGCGGTGACGGGATGGTGGTCCCCACCCGGCGGCGCCGGTCGGCGGCCGACTCCTTGGCCGACCTCACCCCGGCACTCCCGCCGACCCCCGCCGCGACCGGCACCACGGGCACCGTCGCTCTCCGCTCGGAGGGGACGGCGCCCGCTCGCCGGGACGACGACGGGGAGGCGGACGGCCCGGGCGTCGCCGCCCTCGGCCTCGCGGCGACCCTGGCCATCGCGCTGGCCGCGCTGCGGGGTACCGCGACCGCGGTGGCGGACTGGCGCGAGCGGCGCCAGGAGCGGGCGGAGGAGCTGGCCCCGCTGCGCGAGGCCCGCCTCAAGCACCGGCTCGCGGGCGAGGAGGCCGCTGCTAAGCACGCCCTCGCCATGCAGAGCATCGGCGACAAGGCGGCGCAGCAGCGCGGCAAGTCCATCCCCTCCAGCCAGGACTACGGCCGCAAGGCCCTCGGTGGCGGCCGCGGCTCCCTGATGGGAGGCGGCGGCAAGGGCAGCGGGCCCGGCGGCAAGGGCGCCGGGGGGACCGGACCCGGCCGCGGCGGCAGGGGCGGCTCCGGCAGCGGGCTGACGCCGGGCGGCAAGAAGACCTCGCCGAAGACGTCGAACGGGCTCGGCTCGCTCGGCACCAAGGGCAAGGGCGGCTCGTCGAAGTCGCCGGGGCCCGGGAACAAGGGGTCGTCCGGGAAGAACGGCGGTTCGGGGTCGGGGATCAAGTCGCCCTCGGGCGGCAAGTCCCCCAGCTCGAAGAAGTCCAGCCCGGCGCTGGTGCGAGCCAGCGGCCGCCAGGAACGGGCCGCCGCGCGGCAGGACGGCAGGAACCAGCGGCGCGCGGACCGTCAGGCGGCCCGGCGGGAGAACCGGGCGAAGGACCGGGACGCCGCCCGCGACCGCAAGACCCGCGCGGCGGACGCCCGGCAGGACACCAAGGACCGGGTCCGCAACGCCCGGGCCGACGCGAAGCAGGCCCGCCGGGAGCAGGTCCGTCAGGACCGGTTCGAGGCCAAGCAGAAGGCGCGCAAGGCCCGGGCCAAGGCCCGCCGGAAGAAGAAGGAGACGGCGGCCGCCGCCGACGCGGACCGTACGACGCTCGGGCAGGCCGTCGCAAAGACGGCACGGCGCCGGTTGAAGAAGCGCCGCAAGAACCTCTCCCCGCCGGTGCTGACCACGGTCAAGCGCAAGAAGTCGAAGAAGAAGGGAGGCAAGGGCGGCGGGTCCACACCGGCCGGGCCGAAGGTCGACCTGACCAAGAAGCCGAAGCCGGGGGCCGCGCCGAAGGTCGACCTCACGAAGAAGCCCAAGCCCGCCGGCGATTCCGCGACGGGCGCCGGACCGAAGGTCGACCTGACCAAGAAGCCCAAGCCGGGCGGCGGCGCGAAGGCCTCCGGGCCCGGCAGGAAGAAGAAGGTCCGGGTGAAGCCGAAGTCGAAGAAGAAGAGGCGCGGCTCCGCCTCGGGCACCGGCCCGGCCGACCGGCGCAAGGCCAACCGCAAGGAGCGGGCCCGCCGCGCGAGCGAACGGGTCCGGGCCAGGGCAGAGGGCAGCAGCGACTCCCCCGGGAGCGGCTGGGAGTTCTACACCCCGCCGCCGCGCGAGGAACGGCGCAGCGCCTACGACTCCATGCGGGACACCGACCCGCAGCAACAGGGGGTGTGGGTGGCGGAGCAGGTCTTCCCGCCCGGCTACCAGGCCTCCTCGCGCGAGCCCCTGACCACCGGGGCCCGCGGGCTCCCCGCCGGAACCGGCAGCCCCACCACGAACATGACGAAGGAGGCGCCCGTGGGCAACTCGCCCGCCGTGCCGACCGGAGCCGTCACGACCGCGATGGACGACGGCATGAACCCCGAGCACGCGACGGAGGTGACGCTCGATGACGTCGTGGACTTCCTGGACGAGGTGGTCTCGGAGGCCTTCGCCGCCCACGACGAATGCCTCCTGCTCGCCGCGAAGGCCAAGGAGCTGATGTACGCGCTGGACGAGGTGGCCGCTCGGCTGGCCGCCAAGCACAACATCATCGGCACCATCACCGCCTGGGCGATGCGCAAGCTCGCCGAGTCGATGGAGGTCCTTTCCCGCAAGGCCGAGGAGATGTCCATCAAGTCGCTCCACGCAGCCGAGACCTGCGAGACCGCGAAGACCGCGATGGACGACGCGTACCGGCCGCTCACCCAGGCGACCGCCGACGCGGGCCTTCGCACCCCGTCCGCCCGCGTGCACAACGAGAACTAGGAGGTCACCCCGTGTCCGGAGAACTCGTGTCCGGGAAGCCTGTGTCCGGGGAGATCGTCCCCCGCGAAAGCTACGTCCCCGCGGTCCCCGACAGCGGCGACAGCCTCCCGGCGATCCCCGACGACAACCTGGGCTTCCTCAGCCTCGGTCTTGCCGTCACCACGCTCGCCGCGCGGGCGCTGTGGCTCAAAGAGAAGATCTGGGTTCTCCAGGCGCTCTTTCGCCGCAACGCCGAAAAGGCAAGCAACATGTCGGAGATGTGTGACGCGGCGGAAGTCGAGCCGCAATTCACCGCCCTCATCATGGAGGGCTCCACCTCGCTGCGGGAAGTCGCCGAAGCCTCGGGCGACTTGGCGAGTGCCGCCGACGAGATGCAGATGGACGCGCAGGGCTTCGCGAGCGCCCACCAGGGCGAATACGGCGGGATCTACGAGACCGTGCAGTCCATGGGCGTGCAACAGCCCAAGCCCGGATTCAACGAAGTCAAGTAACCGAATAGCCGCACGGACGCGAAAGCGCCGGGGCGGATAGCCCCCTGGGAGGGGCCCCGGCGAATTCGCCGGGGCCCCTCCCCTTCTTTCCTCCCGGAGGGGAAATGACGATGACGACGACCGACGTCGTGAAAGCCGATGCCGCCGCCGGTGAGCGGGGGCTGACACGCAAGACCGCCCGCCGCCTCGCCTGGGCGGAGCGCACCGTGTACGGCGCCGCCGGCACCTGGGCCGCCGTCGGCCCGCAGATGGACCTTCCGTGGTGGGCGCACGGCGCGGCCCTGGCCACCGGCGCCCTCACCGGCGTCGGCCTGTGGAAGCGCAGCGACACCGACGACTGGACACGACGGCTCACCTCGTCGCTGCGGGCCCTGCCCGTGCTCGGCTGGACGGCCGCCTACACCGGCGGCCTCCTGGTCCCCGTCTTCGACTACCCCAACGGGTGGCCGATGCTGGGCGCGGCCGCCTGGACGGCCGTGATGATCCCCATGACGCCCTGGACCCGCTCCAAGGGCCTGAAGAGGGCCGTCGACAACCTCCCGGTCCTCGCCGGTGAGCCGGAGGTCGTGGACGCGGAGCCGGTCACCTTCGCCGACCACATGCGGGCCCTGTGGAACCAGTCGCAGGCCACCGGGGACACCACCCTGGAGGGCATCCGCCAGTACGACCCCAGCGAGCCGGACTTCGAGGCGATCGTCCTGGCCCCCGCCGGCCACACCGTGCCGCGCACCCTGGACGAGCGGGCCATCGCCGGAGTCTTCGACGTCCCGGTCGACGCGGTCCGCACCGCGGCGGTCGACGGGTACGGCCCGGGCCGCCTCGCCATCCAGGTCGCCCCCCGCCTCGCCGAGGCCCGACGCGTACAGGAAGCACTGGAGGTCGAGGCAGAGGACCCGGGCGTCGCCCTGGAACGCATCTGGGCCGAGCACGTCAACTGCACCGGAGGCGCCGCCCCCGGCGTCGACCTGGTCGCGTACTCGATCGGCGAGGACCAGATCCGGCTGCGGATCGCCGCCCCGCGCGGCAAGACGCTGCGGGTCAACCACGAGGCCCTGTGCTCCGCGCTCGGCATTGACGACATCTCCCGCCTCGTCATGGAGGGCGCGGGCCCGCGCGAAGCGGTCGTCTACATCTACCGGGCCAACCCCCTCCTGCACGTCCGGTCCCCCACGGTCGAGGACCTGACGATGGACGACCGCGGGCGCATCTCGATCGGCGTCGCCCACGACGGCACGGTCGCCCGCATCCAGTTGTTCAACTTCGACACCGGCCGCGCGCAGCACGGCATCACCGCCGGGACCACCGGCGCGGGCAAGTCGGGCCTGATGCGCATCCTCGGCGCCGCACAGCGCATCTCGGGCGTCATCTCCTGGATGGCCGACGTCCAGGGCGGCATGTCGATGCCGGAGATGGAGGGCCGCATCGACTGGATGGCCAAGGGCCCGGTCGAGACGATGCAGCAACTCCGCGCCCTGCACGCGGTCAAGGAGTACCGCGAGGCCCACTCGCGCGGCCGCGGCGACTTCGACTTCCACGGCCGGTGGCGCCTGATCCAGTGGACCGGAGACGAGATCAACCGCCTGCTCTCCTCCCTGGACCAGGAAGTCCGCAAGGAAGCCGCCTGGATGATCGGCGACCTCCAGAAGACCGGCCAGAAGGTCGGCATCGGCGTCGACCTCGCGGTCCAGTCGCTCCACCTCAAGGAACTCGGCGACAACCACGAGATCCGCGAGAAGGGCAAGGAGGGCCACGTCTTCCTGCTGCGCACCGCCTCCTCCTCCACCCAGGGCATGGGCCTGGACGGCATCGCGCCGGTCGGCGCGCACGTCTCCCCCATCCCGGAGCGGATCTACGAGGGCGCCGGAGCCAAGGAGCTGTTCGAGGGCACCGCCGCCACCGAGGGCGTGCCGACCCCCGGCATGGGATGGCTGATCACTGAGGGCAAGGCCATCCTCTTCCGCACCTTCGTCCTGAAGAAGGTCGACGGCCTGTACCCCCAGCTCGAAGAACTGATGGACGGCCGCCCGATGCCGACCCTCACTCCGGAGGAAGCCCGCGCCGCCGGCGCCGCGTACGCCCACCGGGGCACCGCGGCCGCCAAGGAAGCGGGAAAGGCCGCAGAGGGCCCGTCACGACCCTCGCGGGGGCCGGTCGACAGCGGCGCCACCGGCACCGAGCCGGGGCCCGCCACGGGCCCCCGGGAGGCCGACAACAAGGCCAAGGAGCAGGACGCCGAGGACCTCCCCGAAGCGCCGTCGCCCATGGCTGCCGCCAAGGCGAAGGCCCCGACGATCCGTGAGCGGATTCTCGCCGTGCTCCAGGGCCACCCCGAGGGCCTGGCGCTCAGGGAGATCCGCACCGCCGTCGGCTGCGGCACCGAGGGCGGCCCCGCCACCCGCAGCGTGAACAACGAGGTCAGCACGCTCGCCAATGAAGGCGGCCTCGTCCCGCTCGGCAAGGGCGTCTACCGCCTGCCCTGACCCACGAAACGGCAGGGGACCGGCTACTCCGTCAAGACCGGCCGGTCCCCTGCCCACTCCCCCAACGCATCGAAGGAGCCACCCCAGTGAACCACCCCGAACGCCCCGCCGGCCGCGCGCTCAGCGAAGCCGAGGCGGAGGCCGAAGCCGCCCGCCTCATCGCCGAGGGGTACAGCGCCAACGCCCCGGTCGCCACCTCCTACAAGGACGTGGCTCCCGTGCCCGCCATCGGCTACGCCCCGCCCGTCCAGCAAGACGGCCGGGCGCCCATGAGTCAGCGCGCCACCGATGCCAGCGTCCTGATGCTTGCTGGCGCCGGATCGGTGTCGATGGTCAGCGTGTCCGCCGGAATCATGATGTACCTGTCCCAGTACGCCGACCCGGTCGTCTGCGGCATCGTCCTCGGGGGCCCCACGGTCGTCGTCCTCGCTCTCTGCCGCCTGGTCCGCCGGACCAAGGAGGTTGCGGAGGCCGCCCCGCCCGTCATCCACCAGCACTACGAGGGCACGGTCATCCAGGACAACACCGAGATCAACACCCACACCCGCGGCGTCATCGCCCGCACCAACAACCGCTTCGACCGCTGAGGGGAACCGACCGTGACGCGACCCGGGAACGTCCTGACCACCGTCCTCGAACAGCACGGCGGGCGCTGCGCCTGCAACGGCGCCTGCGGCAAGACGCACACGGGCGACGGCGAGCGCTGCAACGCCACGAGCAGCGGCAAGAACAAGCCCCTGCTGGCCGCTCCGCGAACCCCACACGCCACCGACGGGCAGAACGCGGCCGCGCCGCTGGAGGAGCTGCGGCCCTGGTGCTGGCCCTGCTGGCGAGACGCGCTCGCCGCCGAGCGGGCCCGCGCTAACGACCAGCGCGGCCAGGAACTCATGGAGATGCAGATCGGACTGTTCGACGTCGACACCGACGCCGCGGCGTAGCGCCACGGTCCATCCGCAAGCGGTCAAGCACAAGGTCGGCTGACCACCGACGCGGGAGCGGCCGGACTTCTGGCCGGATGCACGGCCGCCCCCGCACTCCCCGTCCAGTTCGCAACCGAGGAGAAGCCCTCAGTATGACCCGCAACCGTGCCGCCCACTTCGCCGCCGCCTACGCCCTCTTCCGCATGGCGGCGGACTACGCTGACCACTGGGGACAGTCCGATTTCGACGCCCAGTGCAAGGGCGCCACCGACGACGCCCCCGTCACCTACAAGCACGAGGACACCGGCGAGGAGACCACCGTCGGCACCAAGGGCGGCCGCGCCGCGTGCACCCGACACGTCATCAACTACACCGCCACTCAAGGTCTCGTCCTCGTCGCAGGCTCCCGACTCCTCGGCATCCGCCTCAACCCCGCAGCCGTCGCTGGCGCGCTCGCCCTCTCCGGCCTGACCCACTACGCCGCCGACCGCCGAGTGCCCAACGGACTCCTCCACCGGCTCGCCAAGGCCAGCGGCAAGGAGCGGTTCTACAAGCTGGCCGACCACGGGATGAACGGCGCCTACTGCCTCGACCAGAGCTGGCACCACTCGTTCGAGACCTTCGCCGCGGCGCTCGCCGCACTCGGCTCCTCGCCTCGCTGACCCGACCCCGTCCGACACCGACCTGATCAAGGAGACACGCACCGCATGACCACCGAAGCACCGAACCCTGTCGAAGCCGCCCTCCGCTCCGGGCGATGGGTGATCGGCACCCACCACGGGAACCACGACGGCACGAAGGTCGTCGTCATCGCCACCCGTGACGATTCCGCCCCGCTCCCGTACGGCTGGGAGTGCTCCTGCGGGATCGGCCAGCGCCTCCCCGCCGAGGAGGGCATCTTCGGCAGCGCCTGGCGCCACGCCCACCCGCCCCGCTGGCGCGCGTGGGCCCGCCGGGTGCCGCTCCTGGGGCGCCTCGTCCAGCCCACGGCGCGTGTCCGGCACCCTCGGACGGCCTGACGCGTGCTCGGATGCGCGGTGCCCACTGACCTGTACGCCGCGCTGCAAGTCTGCTTCCCGCACGGAGGGCTACCCGGCTGGCTCACCGCCGCCGACCCCCGCTGCGGAACCGGCGCCGCCCCGATCCCGGTCGACGCCGACCAGGCAGACGAACTCGCCGACCTGGTCGCCCTCGCCTGGTGGGAACTCCTCCAAGACCCGGGCGACGATCCGTTCACCAAGCTGTTCACCGCGGCCTGCGCACGGCATCTGAGCTGACAACAAGAAGCGGGCCCCGTCCTCGGACGGGGCCCGCTTCTTTGCGTTCGGGGCCTTACGCCGCAGACACGTCCGCGGCTTCGGTCTCCGGGCTGCTCTCCTCGGGGCCTTCGCTTACGTCGGCGACCCCGCCTTCAAGCTCGCCGTCCTCAGCGTCGGTCTCGCTCTCCAGGAACGTGACCGTTACCCCACTGACCGAGGACAGGACCTCGATCAGGGACTTCACCGCATTGCGAGCGCGCTTCGGGTCGTGTTCCAGTGCGGCCTGGAGGGCGCCCGTGTCGAAGGTGCGCGCAGCCTTCGACAGGGCTCGCACGGTCTTCGCGGGGTCAGTCCCTGGAGCCGAGCGCGCTTCGTCCTCCTGGGAGGCGAGGTAGGAGATCACCGCCTCCTCGGTCTTGGCCTTGTGCCCGGCGACTTCCTCCGGCAGGGCCTCCACGGCGCCCTGGACGAGCGCGGCGGTGACGCTCGCACCCTTGGCCTTCACGAGTCCCAGGTACAGGTAGACGGCCGCCTGAACGCTGTGCTTCTCGACCAGCGGGACCAGCGCCCACGCGTGCCCGTACCCCAGCTTCGTAGAAACAATTGTTTCCAAACCGCCCCCTGGCCTGGCCTGGAACAGAGCTTCGGCTACGCGCCAGGTGCGAATCAGCTTGCCCGCATACTGCGGCGTGAGGTCCCACCGGGCCTGGGTGTACTCCTCGAACGTCTCGAACTCTGCCCGGTACAGTCGAGCATCCCGCACCACCTGGAGCGCCTTGCCGGCGGCCCAGAAGGCGAAGCGCAGGTTCTCGATCGCGCTCTCGCACTTGACCAACATGTCCTGCTCCTGCGCGATAAGCGCAGGAGTGTCGGTGAGTTGCTTCGTGGGGAGTTTCGCGGAGTCGCCGAGTGCGCGAGCCAGCTCGATCGCGTTGTTTGGGCGCCCGGGGGCGACTGGAGCCCCGCCTACGTTGATCGCCTTACCCATCAGAGCATCTGCTCCATCGTCAGGGCCACGCGCATGAAGTCTTCACGCGCTTTCAGGGCCGTACCCGACATCTTGTACTCGGTGACCAGAGTGCCGTTCTCGTAGGCGTGCTCGTGGATGGTGTACCGGCGGATCGGATCTGCAACCCGCGGATAGTTCCGCTCGTCAATCCACGCCTTGACCTTGTTGAGCTGCGTCTCGAACTTGTCCTTGCCGGGGTCGTGCATGTTGATCACGACCAGGAAGGGGATACCTCGCGGCTTGAGTACGCGCTCGATCGTGTACTCGCACTCATCCCAGGTGATCTTTGATGGAGTGATCGGGACGATCGCCAGGTCCGCGACCTCCAGTACCTCGCGCAGCGCATCGGCTGTCCGGCTCTCGCCGAGCGGGTCGGCTCCCCATTCGGCATCAGGATCGACGTCCAGGAAGCCGGGCGTGTCGACGATGATCCGCCGCCGCTCGGGATCGTTGATGATGCTGGGCAAGATGTCGAGCTTGCTTCGGGTGACGACGAAGTCGAACGGGAGGGCCTCCTCTCGTACGCCCGCGCACCACTTCTCCAGGGTGCCCTGGACGTCGATGCCGGCCGCGACGACGGGAGCGCCCGCGGACTCGTCCGCGTTGGACATCACCGCCGACCGGCCCGCGCACGCGGCCGTGTTGACGGCGATGGTTGACTTGCCTGCGCCGCCCTTCTGCTGGATGACGACGATCACTTTCGCCGTTCTGGCGACGGCGTCAGCGGCCGTGTCGATGGCCGTTGACAGGGCTGTGGGTGTACTCATTCCGAGGCCTTCCGTTGATTTCACCGCGCGAAGGCGGTTACTCGGATCGCGCACAGCTTGCCAGACGTTCGGGGTGTCGGTGCGCATCGCGGCATACCGGAAAGGTCAACATCGTTCGAGTGGAATCGAACGACTTGGAAACAATTGTTTCTACTCTCGGGCCTGCTCAGGGATTTCGGGCTGGCTCGCTCTCGCTGCCCGGTCGATTGCCGCCCGGAGTAGGTCGCCGGTGGTGAGGACCTTGGCGCGGAGGCGGTCGCGGATCTCCAGCGCGGACTGCGGTGCGGAGGGTCGCCCGGCGGCGGACATGAGGGCGAGTTCGGCGGGGACGCCGTCGCGTTCGGCTTCCCGGAGTGCGACGTCGACCCCGTCGCCCCAGCGGTCGGCCCAGTCCTGGAGTGCTTCGACGGCTTCCTTGCTGGTCCAGTACGCGGCGCGGCGGACGGTGTCGCCGAGGTTGTACGGCAGGTTCACCGACATGCGATGGGTGTACCCGCCGTCACCCATGGGGGCGCTCGGCGGGGTGCCCCATGGGCGGCCCGGCGCCTCGACCTCGCCCTCCGGGGGCTTGGGCCACTTGCGGTCCAGGCCGCGGGCACGCAGCTCCTCGCGGACCGCCCGGGTCACGATGTCGTCCCGGGTGCCGCCGAACTCGCCGGTCCGTCGCATCCGCGCGGCCCGGGCCCGGATGTTGCTGCGGACGGCGGCGGCCGCACGCCGCGACATGCCGGGCGGGATTAGCTCCTTCCGGCGTGCGGCGATCCACTCTTCCTCGCGTTCCCGCTCCTCCTTGCGGCGCGCGTTGAGCGCCTTCAAGGCGTCCTCGGTCACGGCCACGTGGAACTTCATGCTCACCCTCGCCATGGAGGAAATGTAGCCAGATAACTCCGGTGGCGAACGCGGACCCTGCGGCGGGAGGTTTGTGTCGGGGTGGGAACTTAAATCGGTTGCTTCTGAGTCGTTATGGTCGTCAGGTAGGGATCATGTACGTCTGCCGCCGGCCGGGTGGTACCCGGTGCAGGCGGTGCGGGACGGGCCGGTGCCCGCCCGCCGGAGCAACGGGGGAGTAGCGCGCATGACGAACAGCCGCACCGATCACCAGCCTTACGTGCAGGCCGTGGTCGCCGAGATCGAAGAGATCGGCCTGAGCGTCGCGGGGGACGCCGTGACCGGCCGCCCGCCCGCGGTCCGCACGGCCGTCGTCACGCTGGAGGTGCCGGACAGTGGTCCGTACGCCGACGAGGACGACGACCTCGAACTCGTCTGGGATGAGTCGTACGGCTGGGTGCTCCACCTGCCCGCCGAGGCCGGGATCAGCGACTGGTTCATGGGTGAGGACCTGGTGCCCGCGCCCGCCCGGGTCGCCCGCTGGGTCGACATGGTGCTGTCGAACCCGGGCCTGACCCCGAGCCGGGAGGACGGGCCGCAGCGGCTGCCCGAGAGCGACGACGAGGCGTTCGAGACGCGCCTGTCGGCCTTCGCCGCGTCGGCCTGACGCGCTCGCTGCCCTCCCGACCGCCCGCGGGCCGTCGGCGCTGAGGCTGCGCCGGGCCCCGCAGCTTGGAGAACGACATGTCCAACCCCGTCGAAACCCCGGTCGCCCCTGCCCCCGAGCCCGGTCCGGAGGGCCGCCTCGGGCCGATCGGGCGGGCCCGCGCGAGCCTGACGGCGATCGAGACCCTGCTCCGGCTGCGCGAGGACCAGAGTGCGCCCACCCCGGGAGACCTCGCCGCCCTGCGGCACTGGCCCGGCTGGGGGCCGCTCGCCCCCGCCCTGGCGGAGAACCGCGAAGGAACCTGGGCGGAGATCGGCGAGGAGCTGCAACGCCTGCTGACGCCGCGCGAGTACCGGCAGGCCGAACAGGGCACGCCGACCGCCTACTACACCCCCGACCGGATCGCAGAGGCCTGCTGGACGGCCCTGCGCGATCTCGGCTTCCGTGGCGGCCGCATCCTCGAACCCGGCTGCGGCGCGGGCACCTTCATCAACCACACCCCCGACCGGATGCCGGTCGAGTGGTTCGGTGTCGAGCGCGACCCGACCACCGCGGGCATTGCCGCGCTGCTGCACCCGGACGCGCAGATCATCAACGCCCGGCTCCAGGACGCCGGTCTCCAGTCGAACAGCGTGGACGCCGTCCTGGGCAACGTGCCGTACGGCAACTTCCAGGTCCACGACAAGACCGCGCCGAAGGCGGTCACCGACTCGATCCACAACTACTTCATCTGGCGCTCGGTGCAGGCCCTGCGCCCGGGCGGCGTCGCCATCCTGCTGACCTCCCGCTACACGATGGACTCCGCGGACGACACCGCCCGCCGTGCCATCGCCAAGCACGCCGACCTGCTGGGCGCCATCCGGCTGCCCAACGGCGCCCTCACCGAGGGCGGCACCGGCGTCCTCGCCGACATCCTCATCGTCCGCCGGCGCGACACCGACGGCCCGCTGGACGACAGTTGGATGGAGGTCAGCGAAGTCCCGACGGTCTCCGGCCAGTACGCCAACAACTACTTCCTGGAGCACCCGGAGAACGTGCTCGGCACGTTCGAGCAGGGGCGGGCCGCGCAGTACGGGCACACCCTGGCCGTGAAGCCCCCCGAGGGCCAGGACCTCGGGGCCGCGCTGGGTCGGGCCTTCGACGGCATCACCGCGGCGGCCCGCAACGAGGGCCGGGACTGGCGGGTCGCGGTCGGCGCGCAGCCGTTCACCGAGGACACGCTGCCCTTCCCCGTCCGCGAGGACGGCCGGAAGGAAGGTTCCTTCCACCTCGTGGACGGCAAGCCGCACGAGGTGGTCGACGGCGAGCTGGTCGCGGTCGAGCGCGCGGGCAAGGAACTGCCCAAGCTCATCGCGCTGCGCGACGCCACGCTGAAGCTGATCGAGGCGGAGACCGACCACGACACCCCCGACGCGCAGCTCGACCCGATGCGCGCCGAGGTGAACCGGCTGTACGACGCCTACGTCCGGGTGCACGGCCCGATCAACCGCTTCACCCTCGCCGAGGGGCAGGTCGATGAGGAGACGGGGGAGAAGGCGGTCAGCCGCCGCTACCCGCGCCTGGGCGGGTTCCGCCGTGACCCGGACTTCGTGTCGGTCCTCGCCCTGGAGGACTTTGACGACGAGACGCAGAAGGCGGACAAGGCCCCGCTGCTGCTGCGCCGGGTCAACCGCCGCATCGAGCGGCCGACGTCGGCGGAGACGCCGGAAGAGGCGCTGTCGCTCTGCCTCAACTTCAAGAACAAGATCGACGCCCCCACCATCGCGCAGCTCCTGGGGATCGAAGAGGACCAGGTGCCCGGCGCGCTCGGGGAGCTGGTCTTCCCCGACCCGGACAACGGCGAACTGCTGACCCGGGGCGCGTACCTGTCCGGTCCGGTCGTGGACAAGCTGGAGCGCGCCGAGTTCCTGCTGTCGCAGGGCCGCGACGACCTTCAGCGGCACGCCGACGCCCTGCGCGAGGTGCAGCCCGAACCGCTGCCGCCGGAGGACATCAAGGCCAAGCTCGGCGCCCCGTGGATTCCGGTGGAGGACGTCACCGCGTTCGCCGAGGAGATGCTGGGCGTCCGGGTCGACATCATCCACGTGGCCAAGACGGCGACGTGGAACGTCGACATGCCGATGACGATCCCGGAGGCCGCGACCAGCGAGTGGGGAACAGCCCGCGTCAACGCCTTCGAACTGCTCGACCTCGCGCTGAACGGGCAGGCCCCGAAGGTCTACGACACCTTCCGCACGCCCGACGGCGGATCGCGGCGGGTGCGCAACGACAAGGAGACGATGCTCGCGGAGTCGAAGATGACGGCGCTGATGCGCCGCTTCGCGAGCTGGGCGTGGGAGGACCCCGACCGGGCGGACCGCCTGGCCGCCGACTACAACCGCATCTTCAACAGCACGGTCCTGCCCAAGCACGACGGCTCCCACCTGACGGTCGACGGCATGGACCCGGAGTTCACGCCGTACGAGCACCAGTGGGACTTCGTCCAGCGCGTACTCAGCGCAGAAGAGGGCTCGCTGTGCCCGTACCCGGTCGGCGCCGGCAAGACGGCCACGATGTTCATGACGGCGGTCAAGCTCAAACAGCTCGGCCTGGTCAACAAGCCGATGATCGTTGTCCCGAACCATCTGCTGGAGCAGATCTCCCGGGACGGCAAGAAGCTGTTCCCGAACGCCAAGATCCTCATGGCGGGCAAGAAGGACCTCGCCGACGCCCGCTCGCGCATGCTGTTCGCGGCCCGGTGCGCCACCGGCGACTGGGACGCGATCGTGATGACGCACAACTCCTTCGGCCGCCTCGGGGTCCACCCCGTCACCGAGGCCACCTACCTGGAGGAGCTGGCCAACGAGTACCGCGTCGCGCTGAGCGCGATCGACGGCGACGACGCCAACCAGCGGCGGATCAAAGAGATCGCCAAGATGGTCGACCGGTTCGACGCCCGCGCGTCCGACCTGCGCTCGAAGGCCACCGACGCCGGTGTCACGTACGAGAACCTCGGCGTGGACTTCCTCCAGATCGACGAAGCCCACCTGTTCAAGAACCTCGCCCTGCCGGCCACGACCGAGGGCATGTCGCTCGGCAAGCCGTCCAAGCGGGCCACCGACCTCGACCTGAAGCTCATCGTCACCCGCGAGCGCACCGGCCGGGACAACGTCACCGCCCTCTACAGCGGCACGTTCATCTCGAACTCGGTGCGCGAGATGTACGTCTTCAAGCACTACACGATGCCCAAGCGGCTGGAGAAGCTGGGGCTCGGCAGTCCCGACGCCTGGGCGGCGAACTTCATCCAGTTCGAGTCCCGGCCGGAGGTCGGGGTCGACGGCGTCAGCTTCCGCCTCAAGCGGCGGCCGGTGGAGTACACCAACGCCGACGAGGCCCTGGCCATGTTCGCGGAGGTCGCGGAGCTGCGGCCGCGCGAAGCGTTCAAGATCAAGCGGCCCAAGCGCGTCGACCGCTTCGTGGAGATCGACGCCACCCCGAACCTGGTCCAGTACGTCGGGAGCATCTCGGACCGCATCGACCTGATCCAGCAGGGCAAGGTCAAGCCGTTCGAGGACAACATGCTCAACGTCATCACGGACGGCCGCAAAGCCGCCCTGGACCTTGAGTTGGTCGGGATGGAGCCGGACGGCCCGGGCAAGGCCGGGGCCATCATCAGGAACGTCCTTCAGATCCACGAGCGCACCAAGGACCTGAAGTTCCCCGGCGACCCGGAAGACGTCTCCGGCGGCCTTCAGCTCGTCTTCTGCGACCTGGGCACCCCGAGCAAGGACCGCGGCAGTCAGGTCTACGGCAAGATCCGCCGGGGCCTGATAGACGGTCTACCGGAGGAAGGCCTGCCCGGCATCCCGCGCGAGCGCATCCGCTTCATCCACGACTACAACAGCGACCTCGCCAAGGAGCAGTTGTTCACGGACGCCCGCTCGGGCAAGGTCAGCGTGCTGTTCATGTCCTCGGAGAAGGGCGGGACGGGCGTCAACGTCCAGACCCGCGGCGTCGCGCTGCACCACGCCGACCCGCCGCACAAGCCTGCCGAGTGGGAGCAGCGTGAGGGCCGACTCGACCGCCCCGGCAACCAGCTCATCGCCCTCGATATGGAAGTCGAGTTCCTGCGCTACATCGCGCTGAACAGCTTCGACAGTTACATGTTCCAGCAACTGGAGCGCAAGCAGCGGCCCATCGTGCAGATCATGTCCGGCCGCAAGGTCGGCCGTGTCATCCAGGAGATCGACCCTGTCGGGGCGGGCTTCGGGCAGGCCAAGGCCGTCGCCACGGGCAACCCGATGCTGCTGGAGCTGGCCGACGTCAACGGCGAGCTGACCATGCTCCTCAACGAGGCCGACGGCCACCGGCAGGCGCAGGCCCGCATGAAGCGCAAGGTCGAAGTCCTCTCCGACCAGATCAGCGACGCGGAGCGAACCCTGCCCGCCATGCGCGCCATGGCCGACGCGGTGACCGCCGCCGGGGACGACGACACATGGCGCACCGCCGACGGCCGCCTCATCGACCCCGACGACGTCGCCGGCGTCCTCGCGCAGACCGCGCAGGGCTCCAAGCCCACCCTCGACCTGGACGCGGGCTACCGCTGGCGCGGCCTGAACGTCGGCTTCACCTGGCACCGGCGCCAACAGTTCGGCGGGATGGCGTACGAGGGGTGGGCGCACCTGGTCGGAGGAGGCCACCAGGTCGACGTCCGCCTGAACCTGAGCTGGTTCGGCAAGGGCCAGTCCTGGCGCATCGTCAAGGCGCTGGGGGAGGCCGCCGACGAAGCGGTGACTGCCCCGGTCGAGATCGAGCAGAAGGTCGTCAAGCAGCGTGCGGCGCTGGAGGACACCCGGTCCCACATCGGGCGCCCCTTCGAGAAGCACACCGAGCTGGAAGCTGTCCGCGAGCGCAAGGCCGCCCTGGAGGAGCAGATCTCGGGCGCCGCCATCGCCTCCGGCCGCGAGAGCGGGTCGGGCCCGCAGTTCGATCCCGGCGCCGCCGCCGCCGACGACGGCGGCCGCGAGATGACCGAGGCGGAGATGGCGATGCACGACGCCACCGCCATGGCCGGGATGCTCGGTGGCACCGCCGTCGTCATCAGTGACGGCCAGATCATCGGCGGCGCCCGCGTGATCGACCGCACGGACGTGGACCTGCGGACACCCGACCTCGCCGACCTGGGGCAGTACCAAGAGGCCCTGCGCGCCCTGACCGAGGCCGCGGCCGCCGACGACGACGTGACCGCCTGGGCGCAGATCGACGCCAACGAGGGCGACCGGTTCCGCGAGGCCTTCGCCGACTGGGCACAGGAATGGGCCCTCGACCAAGCCGAGCAGATCCCCGACTCCGAAGCGCGCCCGGCCTGGTTGCGCGCCTTCCTCGACTACGAGCCCGAGACCCGGGCCACGCGCAGCATGCTGGTCGCCGAGGCCGCCGGGATCGCCTGGCAGCAGGCCCGGACCGCCGCCGAACCCGAAGAGACGCAGCTCGCCCCGCAGGACACCGCGACCCCTCAGCCGGAACCGGCCCCGGCGCCCGAGGAGTCCGACGCACCTTCCGCACCGCCGCAGGCCGGACCGCAGGAACCCGCGCCGGCCGCCCCGGAGGCACCGCAGGCACCTGCCGAGGGCGCGGCCGAACCCGCCCCGGCCCCGGCGGAGGCGCCGACCGGCGACGCCGACCGGCAGGCGCTCTTGCAGGACCTGGTCGACGCCTTCGGCGACCGCGTCATGGTCGGCCACATCGGCGGCCCGCAGCCCGCCCGCACCCACCAGTCCGCCGGGTGGGCCATCATGGCGGTCCTCAGCGACGACCAGGTGCGCGGGCTCGTCAGCGCCGTCGCGGTCGACGGCCAGCCGGTCAGCACGGAGCCCGGCGTCATGCCCACCGACCGCGTACGGGAGTGGATCGCCGAGCAGCAGCAGACGCCGACGACCGCCTTCTATGCCTCCACCAGCAGCGAGCTGCCGCCCGCCCTGCGCGGCGACGGCGACGTCCACCTGTCGACCCGCGCGGACGGGCTGACCGTAGAACAGGGTGACGTCACCACCACGATCCTGTGGGAGGAACTCCCGGCCTGGATCGACGCCGCGGTGGCGCACAACACCGCCAACCGCGACCCGTACAAGCCGTGGTGGCGGTACGGGAACCTGTCCGCGGAGATCCACTTCCGGCGCGACGAACGCAACCAGGCCATCCGCACCGCGATGGACGCCCTGGCCGACGCGCTGCGCGAGACCGTGCCCCCGACCGACGAACAGCTCGCCGAAGCCCGCGACCGGTACGCCCCGTCGGCGGCCGCGCCCGCCACGGCCACGGAGCCCGCGGCCGCCGCCGAGGACGCCCTCGCCGAGGAGAACGCGCCGCAGGAGTCCGCGCAGCTCCCCGAGGACGCCGTACCGGTCCCGGGCGCCGAGGGCTACCACTACACCGAGGAAGGCCGCACCGTCCGCCTCTACACCGAGGTGGGCGAGGAGGTCGGCACGGCGAAGTGGAGCTACAGCAAGTACCGCTACCTGGGCGACGTTCAGGGCGACACCGTCCGGGGGACCGAGGACGGCGCCACCGTGGCCAAGCGCATGGCCAACCACCACGCGGTCGTCTACGGCGACCGGGTGCACCGGCCGACGCTCGATGACCAGGGCCGTGACCCGGTCTGGATTCTGCACAACGGTTCCGACACCCTCGTCTTCGGCGTGAGCCCGGAGGACGACACCGCGAAGGCGGCGATGTGGACCGGCGGCGGCTTCAAGGAGTCCCGCAAGGTCGGCGGCTGGTACCTGCCGCGCACCTGGAAGGAGCCGACGCGCAGGCAGCGGGTGGACGACGCGGTGCGCGTCCTCGCGGCCGCCGGGCGCACCGTCGCGGTGCACACCAGCCGGGCGGAGCGTCAGGAACCTCCCCAGCGGCCTGCGCGGCTGCCGGAGCTGGCCGTGACGGCGCCGAACCTGGACGAGGTGCCGCAGTTCTTCAACGCCGAGCCCTTCACCGACCAGGACGACCTGGCGGACGTCCAGGCGCTGGAGGCCGCCTACGCCCGGTGGGGTCAGCACCCCACCGTCCGGGCGTACCTCCAGCAGGACAACGACGCTCGTCCCGACGGCTTCGGCACCCCGGACAACCCCATCGCCGAGCTGCACATCGCCTACCACCGGGCCCGGTTGGCGCTGCGCGAGCCCGTCCCCGGCGGCCCGCAGGAAATCGTCCGCCGGGTCTACGGCGTGGCCGCCTGGTGCCAGGAACTGGAGGTCGTCGTTGACGATGACCTCCTCGACCCCCTCCAGGGCGTGTACGAGGCGGCCCACCTCCTCGCCGCCCGCTCGCAGGCCACCATCGCGGCCCTGACCGCAGAACAGGCCGCGGCCGCCGAGGACGCCCCCGCCCCTGCCGCGGAGGAGACCGAACCCGCCGCCGCTCCGCAGGAGCCGGACACCGAGGGGCAGGCGGACGAATCCGCGTCCACCTCGAACGAGACCGCCCCCGCGGCCGCCGCCGAGGAGCAGGGTCCGGTCGACCCCGCTCCGGTCGCCCCGGAACCGCCCGCGGCGCCGCCGGCGCCCGCGCCGGACGTCGACAGTAACCAGCCCGCCCTGACCGACCCGGCTCTGCGCGGGGCCGCCCTGGAGGCCATGACCGCCGCGGCGCTGGCCGCCCCGCGGGTCGCGCAGGCTGCCCGCGCCAACGACCTGGACAACTTCACCTCCTGGCTGACCGACTGGGTGGACGACTGGGCAACCGAGGAGTGGGCGGACGTCCCGCCAGGCGACATGCCCGACTGGGTCCGCGTCTACTTCCGTGGAGGCGACGAAGCCGTCGGCGACCGCAACGGCCTGTACGCCGAACTGGCAGGCTCTCTCTACGCGCAGCTTCGCGCGACGGAGCAGGAACCGGCCCCTGCCCCCGCGCCCGACGCTGACGAGGAGAAGTCCCGAGAGGAGCTGTTCCAGGAAGCAGTCGACGGCCTCTTCACCGGCACCGACCCGCAGCCCGGTGCCACGGACCCGGAGCCGACACCCGACCCTGCCGCCCCGGAGCAGCAACTTGGCCTGTTCGGCGGGGACAACGCGCCCGCCCCGCAGGAGACACCGCCCGACACGGACACGGACGACGCGGCACCTGCGGCTGACGACCTCTCCCAACTCGCCAGGGTCGAGCTGACCGGAGCAGCGGACATCCGGTACTGGATGCACGGGAGCATGCGACCCGGCGAGCCAGAGACGATCCGGTTCCACCTCAACCGCCAGACCCGCTCGTACTCGTTCAGCGAGTCCATCTTCAGCGGCACCCGTGACGAGTGCCTGGCGTACATCGACTCGGAGGCCGCCGTACGGTCTGCCGCCGAAACACTGGACCCCGGGGACACGGACGGCGTGCAGCAGGCGGCGGCGCAGGCCTGGCTGCGTGATGCCGCCCCCGAGACCCCGGCGCCCGATCCCGCGCCGGCCGCCGACGTCCCGGAGTCGGAGGCGGCGGGCGACGCGGACGAGGAGGAAGGGCAGCTCGACCTCTTCGGCGAGGCGGCCCCCGCTCCGGCCCCCGCCCAGCGTCCCGGGCGCCGGCGCGGTCGGCGCGAGCCGGAGCCCGCCGTCTCACCGGGCACCGAGGAAGCCCCCGACGGGCGGCTCGGTGTGTACGGACACGCCGACCACGGCGAGTGCGAGCGCTGCGGAGCCACCGACACCGACCGCTACACCGTGGTGCTGCACTGGATGGCCCCAGACCACGCAGAGATGGCTGCCGAGTGCGGCCCCTGCGTTGAGCTGACCTTGGGGCTGCCCTACCAGCAGTACCGGAGCCTCGCCGATGTCGCCGAGGCCCGGCGCGACGGTGTGCGCATCCAGCCCCGGCCCCACCCGGAGGACGACGAAGTCGTCTACCGGCGCACCGCAGAGAACGAGTGGACCAGCGTCCACCGGCCGACCGGCCAGCGCTACCGCACCGCGAAGGAGACCGAGAGCGGATACCGGGGCTTCGTGATGCGCGACCTGTCCGGCGTGTCCGTGGGCACCGGCGTCTCCGTCGGCACCATCCAGGAACTCACCGAACGGGCTGCGCTGGGCCGTACGGCCGAGACCCACCCCACCGACAGCGACGACTGGGTCTACTTCTCGTACGGCCAGGACCTGAAGGAACTCGGCATCCCCGAGGGCGAGTCCGTCACCGCCCGCTCGACGGGGCCCCGCCGGAACCGGGCCCCGCTGGAGCACGGCCCGCTCTGGGACCTCCGCATCGGTGACACCGACTTCACGGTGGAGATGGTCTACCAGCAGGGACTGCCGGGCCAGGACGGTCACCGCCTGGAGGTGACGGGCCCCGGGGACACGAGCACGCGCCATCCGCAATGGGAGGGCGTACTGGAGTGGGCCCGCCAGCGCGTACGCGAAGCCCGGACGGAGCGGGCGGCCACGGCGACCGCAGCCCCGGCAACGGTGCAGCAGGAACCCGTACAGCCCGCTCCGGGCCCCGAGCCTGAGCCCGAGGACGCTCCGGTCGACGCGCCCGTCGCCGAGACGGCTGCGCCGGACGACGCTCCCGCGCCGGAGGTCGCGGCGACCGAGGAACCAGACCAGCCCGAGCAGGAGGAAGCAGTGGCAGGCGAGCCGGAACCCACCGTCGTCGCGCCGGACGTCGCCCCGGTCGCCGATCCGCCCACGGAGGACGTCCCTGCGGAGGCACCCGCAGAGGACGCCGCGCCGGCCGTGGACGTCGAAGACCCGCCCGCGCCCCGGACCTTCACCGAGACGTTCCCGCTCGCCGCCGACGCTCGCTACCGGCTCCGGCTGACCATGGTGGAGGGCGAAGGCCCCCGCGATGGCGAGCTGCTGTACGGCGAGGCCACCGTCGCCGCTGTGCGCCTGTCCGCCTCCGGGCGGTGGTTCGCCCGACTCGCGGTCGACGGCATGCCCGCCGACGTCACCGAACTCAACGGCTCACCGATGGATGCCGCACGTCAGGGCGCGGTGATGTTCGCAGTCGTCACCGGAGAGCCGTACGGCGACCCGCCGGTCGCCGTCAACGTCCGGGGACCGCAGTCGCGAGCGGACGTGCTGCGCGTCGAACTGCGTACCGCCGCCGAGCAGCACCTGCGCACCATCACCGTGGCGGCCGCGCGAGCGAACCCGAACTACCCGCAGAACCCACAGTTCCCGGCCCTGAGCGCCCAGCTCCGGAGCCTGGGAGCGGCCGACGTCGACAACCACGACTCCCGGCAGATGGCCGCGAACCTCACCGCGGTCCAGGACGCGGTCAACGCGTGGGGCGGCGCCCTACCTGTAGACCCCGCCCTCGATGAGCGGCAGCACCTCGCGTTCCCGCTCCTGAACCTGCTGCATGAGACCACACGCCTGCACGGGCGCCTCCAGGCCACCCTGGACGCGGTGCAGGCCGACCGCGCCGCCGCTCGGGAGCAGGAAGCCGCAGCCGCCACGCCGACACCGGAGCCCGCTCCGGACCCGGCGGCCGCCGAGACAGCGCAGCCCGCCGCGCAGGACACCCCGGCCCCTCAGCCGGAACCGGCCCCGGCGCCCGACGCGACCGACCAGCCCGCCCCGCTCCCCGACGCCCCGGAGGACACCGAGATGGCCACGCCCGCCCGCCCCGCCACCCCCGAGAGCCCGGCGACCCCCGGCCCGGACGGCGCCACCGAACCGGGCGAGGAACAGGCAACGGCCGACATCACGCAGCGAGAGGGCCGCGTCGAACGCACCGGGCCCGCCGAACCCGCGGAGCCGGAAGCCGACCTGCCGCTGTGGACCGGCCCGACGGAGGCCTCCGGCCCGGAGGGGGACCGCCCGCTCGACGTCGTCGCCGACTTCGCGGCCGTCCAAGAGGCGTGGGACGAACACGTGCCCGCCGACAAGGGCACGGGCGCGGACCTGTTCGCCACCGTGGAGGACGAACTCCAGCGGCTGGAGGCGCTGTTCGCCGAGGCCGTGGCCAAGCTGAACCCGCCCGCCGAGCCGCAGCCCGCCCCCGCGCCGACACCGGCGCCGGCCACCGAGGCGAAGCAGCCCGACCCCGCCACCCCGGCGGCCGCGACGCCTGCCGAACCGGAGAAGGCGCCGGACCGTGACCCGCAGCAGTCGGCGGACGCGGTCAACACGGCGCTGCGGGAGGCAGACGCTCACGCGCCCGCGCTCCAGGACCTGCCGGAGTGGCAGCGCATCCAGAGCGTGCGGGGGGCCTTCGGCCACCTGATGCACGTCATGAAGGAGCGGGCGGGCGAGCACTTCGGCAAGCTCATGACCGACAGCCGCGTCGCCGACTTCGTGCGCCGGGTCTCGATCACCGCGTGCGAGAAGGTTGCCGGGTGGGCGCAGGCCGCCGCCGACAAGCTGCGCCGCCCCGACGACCGTGGTATGGACCGGCGCGAGGAGCCGCCGAGCGCGGAGGCGCTGCTGCGGCTGGGAGACGCGGCCCTCGAGTATCGGGGACCGCGGCGTGCGGGTGGTGGCGGTACCCCGCCGTCCGCGAACGGCGTGGCCGACCCGGTGGACATCCCGGCGATGCGCAAGATGGGGGAGGCCCTGAACCGGCCGATGCCCGGGGACAAGCGCGGAGTGTCCACGGCCGCCGCACGGGGCCGGTCGACCACCACGAAGCGAGGGAAGAAGCCCGCGCCCGGGGGCGGCAGCGCCGAGCAGGCCGGGCACCTCCGCCGAGGCGGTGCCGAGAAGCCGCCGGCGCGCAAGCCCACCCAACGCTGACCAGTCACGGGAACCGTTCCAATTGGAACGGTTAGGAGATGGAGCCGGGGCACCCGCGAGGCGCCCCGGCTCCCGCCCGGCCCCGTGTGGTGGTCTATCTGGCCAGATAACCCGCCTCGCTGGTTCCCAAAGACCCTCGTGGCGGGGCTCGTCGGCATGGTGCGGAACGTCGTGGGGCCCGGCACCAGCAGCGTGAGAACTGCTGGTGCCGGGCCCCACTGGGTTCAGGGATTATCTAAGCTTGACTCTGTCGGGGATCTTGGAGTTTCGCGGTGCGGCAGCATGGTCAACGGGCATGCTCGGGTAGTTCCGATGACCGATGCAGTTGTCGAGGTGCCCGTTGTCCCTCCGTCCACGTTCCGGTGAGCAGGTCCCGTCTCTGACTGCGCAGGTCGCGCGGGCGAGCAACCCGGGCGGCACGACGGCGATATGGGTGAGAGACCGGCTGGACGGGCTGTGGCATGACGAGGACTTCGCCGACTGGTACCCGCGTGACGGGCGTCCGGGTCTCTCGCCTGCTCAACTGGCTACCGTCTGTGTGCTGCAGTTCCTGCTCGGCCTGTCGGACCGGCAGGCCGCCGAGGCGGTCCGCTGCCGCATCGACTTCAAGTACGCGATGGCCATGGAGCTGGATGACCCCGGGTTCCATCACAGCGTGCTGGCCGATTTCCGCGATCGTCTCGCCGAAGGCGACCGTGCTGACCGCCTCCTCGACCTCGCGCTAGCTCGCCTCAAGGAGGCCGGCCTGGTGCACGAGCGCACCACCCAGCGCACCGACTCCACCCATGTCCTGGCCGCGGTGCGTGACCTGACCCGCCTGGAGCTGATCACCGAGGCGGTCCGCGCCGCACTGGAAGAGGTCGCCGGCACCTCCCCTCACCTGCTGGACGAGCTGGTCGATGAGGACTGGGGGCGCCGCTACGGCCGACCGGTCCGCCTGGGCAAGAACCCCACCAAGCCCAAGACCAGGATCCTTGCCACTGGAAACGACGCCGTCCGGCTCCTGGAACACCTCTACCGGCACGGAGCAGACCGCGCGTCCGGTCCTCGTATCCAGGCCCTGCGCCAGATCATGGTGCAGAACTACCACCGTGACGCCGCAGGACACCTGCGCTGGCGCACCGCCGAGAAGGAAGGCGGACCCGGGCTGCCGCCCTCGTCCCGGGCGGTCGTCTCTCCCTACGACACCTCGGCCCGCTACGCACGGCACGGACACATCATCAGCTGGAAGGGGTTCTCCGCTCACCTGACCGAGACCTGTGCTCCCGACGGCCCCAACGTGATCACGGACGTGGCCACCACCGCGGCCACCACCCACGACAGCAAGGTCCTGCCCGGCATCCACACCCGCCTCTCCCGCCGCGGACTCCTGCCCGCCGAGCACCTGGTCGACGCTGGCTACACCTCCCTGCCCCACCTGGAACAAGCCACCCGTGAACACCAGGTCACCGTCTCTGGACCACTGCGGAGTAACCCCACCCGTCAGCACCGCCGCAACGAGGGCTTCGCCCGGGACGACTTCCACATCGACTACGACCGTCAGCAGGTCACCTGCCCCCAGGGCCAGGTCAGCCAGGGCTGGCACGGCCCCTACCCGACCTCCTCACCCACAGCGGCCCCGCTGATCGTGGCCAGGTTCACCAAAAGCCAGTGCCAGCCCTGCCCGGCGCGCACCCAATGCACCACCTCCCGCGAAAGCACCCGCACCGTGGGCTTTCCCCCACGAGAACTCCGCGACCTGCAACTTCGCGTCCGCACCGAGCAACAGACACCCGAATGGAAGGCCCGCTACGCGGTCCGCTCCGGAGTGGAGGGCACGGTTAACGAGTTTGCCCACGGATATGGCATGCGACGCTGCCGCTACCGAGGACAGGGAAAGGCCCACATCCAGCACGTCCTGACGGCCATCGCCGTCAACATCGAGCGCCTCAGCGGACTGCCACCAACCGAAGAAGCCCCCACGCCCCGCCGACCGACTGCCTTCCAGAACTACCTCGACCAGCGCGAGATACCCCGGCCGAAATCCTGGCGAACCCTGGGCAGCTGACCTCGGCGGCACCAAGATCCCCGACAGAGTCAAGCTAAGGCTCGAAGCGCTTTACACAGGTCCGCCAAGGTGGCCCTGGGGCAGGTAAGTTCGGCAAGTAGGAACTTCGGAAACGGTTCGGCCGAACCCGTTTCAGGGTTTCCCTGTTCGAGACACGGCCATACGTCCAGAAGGTGGTTCGACCGAACCACCTTCTGGACGTCCGTTCGACTGGGGCGGACCGGCGCCTCGTCGGGTAGCGCCGCTGCCGGGCGAGGCGCCTCGGTGGCCGGTCTTGAGCCAGCAGCAACAGGGAGGCCCGGTTGGTGGTACCGCCGAGCGTCTGACTGGCAGGGCCAGGAGGACGGCAACGCGCACGGGTACGGGGCGCGAGATGTCCAGCAAGAGCTTCCCGCGGTGCCGCCAGAGGGAACGAGGGGGGCCGGTGTCGGAGGGGTCCGGCAGGATGGGCGGCATAGACCACGGAGAGGAACCACAGGGTGAGAGAGCCGACGGAGACCCCACAAGCACATGAACGGTTCGCTGCCCTGCTGCACTCGTGCGGGGCCGGCCAGCTCGCGGGCCTGATCTCCGCCCACGCGGCCGAGACGGTCGCGGCACGGGGCGGCCGCCCCTGGCCCGACCCGGACGGCTACAGCGTCCCCGACCCCCGCCCCCTCCAGGACCGGACGCCGTACATCCTCACCGAACTCGTCGCGCGGGGCATCGACTTCGCCGACGCGGTCACCCTCGTCCGCGATCTCGCCGACGCCCACGACGCCCGGCAGGCCGGGGCCGCCGACGGGCAAGAGCGCGTGCGCCAGGCCCTCACCTCCCTTCAACAGGCGCTCGGCGCCCCCGCCCACCCATGACCGACACCACCCCGGAGTGACTCGATCACGTCACCTTCACGTACGTGCCGAACGTGCCTGACAACCCATCGGATATCCGTCAGGCACGGGGGTCTGAGGGGTACTTGCCTGACATACCTGACGCTCAATCGGCACCCGAGATAAGTTCAGGCGCCGCGCAGCGCCCTGGGTGGCGCGAGGGGCGTACCGCTGATGGCGGGCACGGCCTTGGGGTCGCCGGTGAGCGCGGGCCCCTGCGGCAGGGTCGTGCTGGCCTGCCAGTGCGAGACCCGCCCCTCCGTCGTGCGGGCCGGGTACACGTACCGCGGGCTCCCCGCCGGCGCCTTGGTGGTGTTCATGGCGTCCAGCAGCGTCCCGGCGACTATCTCGCCGCGCTCCTGCGCGCACACGGCGGCCTCCTGCCACACGCCCTTGCCGCTGTCCTCCTCGGCGGGCAGCGTCGTGCACACCAGGAGCCGCTGACTCGGGGCTTCGGCCCACCGGCCGCCGAGCGCGGTCCCGGCGGATGGCTCCAGCCGGACGCCCACGATGCGGTCGGCCCGCACCCACTGGTCGCCGCCGCGCGACGCTGAAGTGCCCGTAGCCGCCTGCCTGCCAGCGTTCTGCCGCCGCCCGGCACATGCTCAGCACCGCCCCCACGACGGGGCCCTGACGGTCCAGCAGGGCGATGTGCGCGCTGTGGGCGCGGAGCTGGTCGGCCACCTGCGCGGTCGGCCCGGACAGGGCCTCTCCGGCGAGGGCGACGAGACGCTCGGCGAAAGCGACGTCCTGCGTGGTCGGCGCGGGGCTCGGGTGGTCGGTGATGCCGGACATGCCCGCCAGTATTCCAAGAGCGGCCCTCGTCCGTTGACTCCCGGCGCCGGCCGGAACGGGGCCGCTACGCTGCCGCCCATGACTTACCAGGAACGCCCCCTCGACGAGGCCGACGAGGCTCCCGAACCGCCTGACGCTGTCGTGAAGATCAGCGATGCGCTGCGGGCGCTTCACATCGACCCCGACGGGGGCGGCGCCATCGAGCGGCCCGCCATCGCGGCCGGGCGACTGCTCGCCGCCGCCGAGATCCTCGCTCGCAGCGTCATGAGCAGCCCGGGGGATCTGGACAGGGAGAAGTGCCTGGACGATCTGATGCACGGCTTCTACGGCATGGTCGTCGCGTTCACCGACACGATGCCCGTCGGTGCCTCCGCGGCGCTGCGGGGCGCGCTCCTGGAGGACCGGCTCCGCCGCGCAGCGCAGCAGGCCGACGTAGCCGGGGAAGAGGCCGACCCGCTCTCTGCCGCGCTGCACCAGGCCCTCGCGGAAGCCGGACGGCTCCGCGCGGCGGGCGATGTTCTCTGAGTCTCGCGCGTACGTACGGTGAAGGCCTCCGGGGACGCCTCCCGGAGGCCTTCACCGTGAGCTGCCGCTGAGAAGCTGTTGTGCTTCTACGATTGATCGTCACGTAGCGTGAGGGGGGGAAGAGTGTCTGAACAGAGCCGGGAGGGGAGCAACGATGCCGCCGACTTGGGTGCTGGTGAGCTAGCCCGGATGCGCGGCTGTCTCCTGGGTGAGAAGCGGCGCGTCAGGCAGGCCAGGGTCTTCATAGTCATCAATGTGGCCCTCGCGGTGCTATGCGGATTGGCCGTCGCGCTGTCGGCGCAGCCTCTCGCGGTCCGAGGCATGCTGACCGCGAGCATCATGCTCCTCGGGGTCAGCATCGTGGTATCGGCCCGGCGCTACCGCTCCGCGCGTGCCTGCCGCACGTCCTACCAGTGGCACGTGAACTATCTGGAGAGCCACGCCAAGAGGGTGCCCTGACGAAGGCGCTCCGTCACGGCCCTGTACTCCCGAAGCTGCGGCGAAGTGACGAGTAGCTGAGAGTGATGCTTTGGGTACTGCTCCCTCTGGTGGGACTCCCCCCGATAGCTTGCAGCCGGATGACCTGGCAGAAGGGGCGGAACGGTGGCGAAGCGGTGGGTCCGGTATGTGGTGCCGGTGATGGTCGAGGTCGATGTTGACGACGACAAGGTGACTCGCGTGGTCACGCTGCCGGAAGAGGTTCGCGAGGACCGCGACGACATGGGCCACTTCCTCATCTACGACGAGGAGTTCGTCCGCCGGAGCAGCGACGACCAGCCCCAGGTGCACGCCTTCTGCGTGGGGGAACCTCGATGGGCAGATGATCGGTTCCGGGTCGGCGGCCCGGCGAACTGGCCGGAGCGTTGGGAAGAAGGCTTCGGCCGGGATGAGTCCGACGACCGGTACGAGGAGATCAGCCCGTACGAGTTGCGCGAGCGGTAGAACCCCCGCTGGGCCCGGTACTCACGGTAGATGCACAACGGCTTCTGAGCCGGTCCGCGCGCCCGTGGTTGACCGCCGTGGCTACTGTTCGGCGCGGGGGTAGAGATCGCGGGCGTGTTCGGGGTCGATGTACGCAGGGGGCGCAACGGACAGCTCTAGCTGGTAGCGGACCAGCCCGTTCTCGTTGAGGAACGTCGTCCAGTTCGCCGCGTGCACGGCCAGCTCGGGGTGCTGGCGGAAGTAGTCGGCGGCCTTCTGGAAGACGTCGGCCTCCTTCACCTGGTCCCCATCCCCGGTGAACGCCACCGTCGCCGAGAGGAACGCCGCAGCGCCTGGGGTGTCGTTGCTGATGGTGGAGACGACGCGCTTGAGCCCGCGCAGATGGTATTCGGGCGTGCCCCATGCGGGCTCGGAGGTCTTCGAGGTTTCCGGGTCATCGGTGTGTGCCACGGAGCCCAGCATGCCCGACCGCCTGCGGCACTGTGGCCGGAAGCGGGTCGTGGGCGGGCACGGCACCGCGGCCCGTGCGCCGTCGCCGGGAGCGGCGGGGCGGACGGGCCGCAGGAGGAGATGGGGCGACGTCAGCCGTTCTTGACGGCCGGGCCCGCCGGGGCGGGAAGGGCGATGTCGGGGTGGAACTCGGCGTACGCCGCACGGTGTTCATCGAGATGGTCCCGCCCGGCCTGGGTGACGTGCAGCAGCGGCCAGTTGTCCCCGTAGTGCCCGAAGCCGTCGAACCGGACCAGGTTCGTGTACTCGGCGAGGCTCCGGCCCACGAGAAGCTCGGGCGCCTTCGTGCTGCGGGTTACTTGCTTGATCTCGTACGCCATCAGCCCGCGCGGAATCGCCGCCAATTCCTCCTCGGTGGCGCGGCCGTAGCGTTCGACCTCCTTGCGGGCGTGGTGGTACCGGTGGGGGCTCTCGGCCGTGACGAGAGCGGCGAGCAGCCGAAGTGCGGGCTTGTCGAGCAGCCCGGCCGGGCGCCGCTTGCGCGGCTGTGTCTCCTCGGGAGGCGCGGTGAGCAGCCGGTACAGGTAGCCGTCCCGCAGTGCCTTGTGCAGGTGCATGGCGAGTGCCCAGGGGTGTTCCAGATCGGTGCCGCGCACCGGGGTGGGGACCGCGTCGGCCTGGAGCCCGGTGGCCGCCTTCGCCGTGCCCCTGCGGGTGGTGGCCGCCTTGCGGCGGCGCTTGCGCAAGCATTCCTCGTGCAGCCGCTCGGCCTCCACGTCGACCGCGACCACCCCGGTGGGCGTGAACGCGGGCAGTGCAGAAACCGGGCCCTCGACCCGGGTGCGGATCGCGGCTGCCGGGTCGGTGCCCTCCACGAGCGCGGTCACCACGGCGAGCGTGGCGGCCGTGTACTGCGGCAGCCGCTCCGCAAGGACGACCTGCATCTGCTCCTGGTACCGGCCGTAGATGTCCGCCAGGGCCTTGGCGTGGCCGCTCTTGGCCTCGAAGACCTCCCGGTACATGGCCAGAGCCAGTTCCCCGGTCCGCCCGTAGAACTTCTCCCTGAACTCGCCTTCGGCCTTCTTGCTCTCTTCCTTCGCCTTCTCGCCGGCGCGCTCGGCGGCGTGGGCGAGCGACCAGCACTCATCCCGCAGGCCTTCGAGCATCTGGTCCGCCTCCTCGGGCCAGCCGACCGACCCGGAGGGGTCGGGCAGGTTCAGCTTCGGGTAGGCAGCGGCGTAGGCGGCGTGGTGCTCGGTGAGGTGGGAGATGCCCTCCTCGGTGATCTCGAACCCGGCGTAGGCGCCGCGCGAGCGGGCCAGGCTGCGCGGGATGAGTTCCTTGTCGATGGTGGGCGAGCGCATCCAGTCCAGATATCCCTTGCGGCTTCTGGAGGCGTCGTAGAGCTGCCCGAGGACCTCGGCGGCCCGTTCCTTGAGCGGCACCTTCGTCCGGGCGGCGCGAGGCTTGGTCACCCACCGCATCAGGGCCCGGCCCTGCTTGGTCATGGCGACCTGGTGCATCAGCCCGAATCGGGTGCGCCGCATGTCGGTGGTGATCAGGCCGTGGGACACCAGGACCTTGATGGTGGAACCGGTGCCCTGGTCGTGGTGCCCCGCGCCGCGCCAACGGAGTTGCAGGTCCGTGCGGCCCACCAGATCGGGTACGGCCGGTTCGTGGTAGGCGTCGATCGTGCGCCATTCGGAGGCGGGAATGCGGTTCCAGTTGCCCGACGCGCCCGCCTCACGCTGCGCGGCCTCCCGGCCCTGGTCCTCGTCGTAGATGGTCTTCAGGTAGAACTGCTGACGCGGGTTCAGCGCCTTCCAGAGTTCTGCGTGGTCGGTGGCCACGGCCTTCCTTCCTGTTCCTCGCGCAGCGCTCCCGCCGCACCGACCGGCGCGGTCAGGAGTGGGGGGCTGCTGGGTACGTGCCGGACGGCCCGCGGCCTGGGCCGCCCGGACGCGCGGGGGCGGGCGTCAGACGGGGATGCAGCCGACGCTGATGTGCCAGTACGGGCCGCCGTACGGCCCGAGGTGACGGCCGATGGTCACAAGGTCGGTGTCGGGCAGGCCGGGGGCCACGATCAGGGAGAGGCTGCCGCCGCCGTGCCGGGCCAGGGCCGTCCACTGGTGGATGCGGGGGTCCGAGGGGATCACGATGCGCGCGGCGCTCTCCTCGCACAGGAGCTGGATCGTCACGCGCCCGTCCGGCTCCAGCGTCCAGCGGGCCTGCGAGTCGGCGGCCCGGGCGGTCTGGTCCCGGGGGACCAGGCGGTAGCGGGTGACGAAGTCGTCCACCTCCGCCTGGTCCACGTCCGGCTCCACCACCAGGATCAGCGCGGCGATCACGCCGTCGGGCGTCGGCAGGCCGGTCGGCACGGCCTCCACCGGCGGCGTGCCCTCGTACAGCGTGCCGCCCAGCTCCCTCTTCACAGGCCGATCCCCTCGGTCGCGTTGTCTTCCCACTTCTCACCCTCGTCCACGTACTCCCAGAACACGGGCGAGTTCTTCGACCAACCGCCCTGGGTGCGCAGCTTCTCCGGCCGCTTGCCCTTGCGGCGGCCGGTGGTGACCAGACCGCGACGGCCGGAGTGCCCGGTGATCCGCCGCCCGGTCATGCCCGCGTATTTCGCAGAGCGGGAGATGGCCCGGCCGCAGCCGTCGGGCGACAGCCGCTCGGCGCCGAGGTTGCCCCACTGGTCGACGGGCAGGTACGCGGGCCCGTCGGGCGCCGCGCCGGCGGCGCGCTTGGCCTCCTGCCACGCGATCCAGCAGCGCACCGCGCAGGTGTCGGCGTTCTCGCCGTAGGAGACGACGACGTCGCGGGCCGGGCGCCCCTTCACGCTGGGGACGTGCACCTCCAGGCCCTCCGCCACGAGCCGGATGCCCGTGTCGTCCAGCTCGCTCATCTCCTCGTTGCGGCCCGCGACGGCGAAGCGCATGGTGTGCAGCGACCGGTCCCGCAGCCGGGCCAGCTCCGGCACGATGTGCACCCGGCGGCGCCGGGCGTCCGGCTGCGGCTCCCGCTCGCGCGGCGCGGTGTTCATCTTCCGCAGGTCGGCCGGGGTGATCGCGGCGGCCTTCCCGCGGCCGCGCTTCTGCCGCTCCTTGTCATTCTTGAGCGGCTTGAGCGCCTGGGTGGCGGCCGCCCGGGCGACCTTGGGCACCGTGTAGCCGTACCGGCGGGCCTCGGAGGCGACCCCGGTCACCCGGCGCTCGATGCTGTTCGGCGCGGCCTCCTTGACCTCGTCCAGCCACTTCACGAACGCCACGTAGGTGCCGACCGTGATGGCACTGTCCGGCAGGCGGGTGCCGGTCTGTTCTTCGAGCCACCCGTGGAACTCCTGCCACAGCTCCCAGTCCCGGGCGTACCCCTTCTTCGTCTTACGCGGGCGGGAGTCGTGCAGGTCCTCGGCGGCCTTCGTGTCCAGTGCGGCGAGCACGGCGGCCACCGGATCGTGCACGGCGACCTCGCCGGCGCCGGGGGCGTCGTCGTCCACCAGCTCGGCGACGACCACCTCCACCGGCTCCAGCGCGGTCCCGTACTCCTCGGCGGTCGTCACTCGGCGACCTCCTCCACCGTGTCGGCGAGCTTGCCGACCCGCTCGGCGGCGTGGGTGATCCGCTTCGCCTCGACCCTGAGCTGGGAGCCGTCCTCGTCGTGCTCCGTGCAGTCCGCCGCGACCTCGCCCACCAGGTGGGCCAGCTCCTCCAGCACCTCGGCGACGTCCTTCAGTCCGGGGCGCAGCTCCCCGCGCTCCAGGTGGTAGGCGGCGCGCGGGAGTTCGCCGTACGCGGGCAGGTCGTCGCGGGTGGCGACGGCGGCCTGCTCCTCGTCCTCGGCGGGGAAGGGCACGTACACCTGGGTGAGCATCAGCCCGGGCTGCTTGCTCTCCGCCTCGGTGGCGAGCCCGGAGACCACGGCCACCAGCCGGGGGTGGATGGTGTGCACCTGGTCCGGCTCGCCGGGCAGGGCCCGGTGGTGGTCGTCCAGGGACAGCGGCATCTCGCCGGGGAGCTGCTCCAGCAGGGCCCGCAGCTCGCCGACGGTGTCGACCATCGGCGCCGCGGCGACCGCCGCCCGCAGCCGGGGCGCCTGCTCCGCGTGGGCGTCGACCGCGGCCCGTCCCAGAGCGAACGCCACCTGGCGCATCACCTCGTGGTACGCGTCGTCGTTCAGCCCGATCCGGTTGTCCGGGTTCTCCGCAAGGAGCTGGTGGTAGAGGGTGCGCTGCCCCTCCGCCCACACCCGCAGGTCGTCCGCCGCCGCGAGTTCGGTGGTGTCGAGCGCGGCCGCGACCTGGTCCCACGTCGCCCCGAGCCGCAGCGCCTGCGCGACCATGCTGCCGCGCTCGCTGCGGACGGTCCGCCGGATCGCCTCGCCCACGGCGAGCTGCGTCAGGGCGTCGCTGACGGTGGCGTCCTGGTCGCGGTCGTGCTGGGCGTGCAGGCGCGCACCGGCCTCGGCGCGCTTCTGCGCGAGGGAGGTAAGCGGCGTGCCGGCCGGAACGTCGCCGGGACGGCGGATCTCGGCGGTGTGCTGGTCGGTCATGCCTTCTCTCCGAACGGTGCGGGGACGGTGCGGCCGTGCTCGCGCAGCCACCGGTGGGCCGCCTTCTCCTCGGCCACCAGCCGGGCGTAGGTGGCGTCACCGGCGCGCGTCATGTCCTTGAAGGCCACCCGGCCGATGCGGGACTGCGCCCACTGGCACAGCTCCCACTCCGGCTGGCCGGTGTCGCTGTTGTACGCGGCCGGGTGCAGGGAGCCGTCCCGGACGAACGCGTCCCGCTCGCTCTGCCGCTGTGCGACCTTGGCCTCGGCGGCGGCGAGCGCGGCCCGGGCCTCCTCGACCTCCTTCTCCGCCGCGGCGATCCGGTCCTCGAAGTACGTGGTGACGACGGCCGTGCCGTCGATCTGCTCGGTGGCGCTCACTGCTCCTGGTCCTCCTTCGTCTCGGTCACGGCGGCCGCGTCCAGCTCCGCCGCCACCCACTTCGCCGCCGCGGTGACGCTGGTGAACGGCTTCTCGCCGCTGTTCTTCGCCCACGTCGCGTAGCCCGTGAGGCCACGGGAGGGCGGGTGGAAGTCGGGCCCGATGGCCGCGTACCAGACTGTGGCGCCCCGCTTGCCCCGGCCCTCGGTGACGGTGCCGACGATGTCGTCCTGCGACAGCCGGTCGACCTTCTCCCGGGAGCAGAGGTAGGCGCCGGGCCCGGCGTCCCCCAGGTCGAGCAGCGGCGGGCCGGGGTAGAGCCACAGCCCGGCCACCCGCTTGGGGGACTGCCCGTACCCGATGCGCGCCGTGGTGGTCGTCCGGGTGGTGTGCTCCTCGCCGCTGATCAGGCGGACCGTGTCGCAGGAACGGCACAGCAGCCGCACGGTGATCCGGTCGTAGTGGTCGTGGTGACCGCACTCATCGTTGGGGCACGCGTGCTCCGGTCCTCCCCGGCGGGAGCGCAGCGCGTCGGAGACGGTCTGATGGTCGATCTCCCAGACGGGCTTGGCACAGTCCTGCCGGTGGGCGAACGGATGCCACTCCAGGTGGGCGGCGATGGCGTCGGAACTGCTCATCGGGCGGCCTCCGTCGTCGCGCCGGCGGGGAGGAAGGCGTCCCACTGGTAGTCGGCGGTCCCGGCGAACAGGGCGCCGTACCGGTCCATCCGGCCCTCGTCGCGCTTGGCCGCCGCGTACAGCTCCAGCGCCTTCCCCAGGTCGAAGTCCTCGTAGCCGGGCACCGGGTGCTCGATGTCGAGCAGGCCGGTGAAGCAGCCGGGTCGGAAGATCCGGGCCGCGTCCGGGTCGACCTGCGCGAGCCAGTGGAGGTTGACGTCCTGGATTTCGGCGGACAGGTACTCCTGGACCATGTCCCGGTCGTCCTGGTCGCCGGCGGTCTGCTTGCTGGCCCAAGTCCGCTCGAAGTCCATGTCCGGGTGCGGACCGTGTTCCTTCTCGAAGGCCTCGGCGGCCGCACGGCACTCCGGGGCGGTGCACAGCGCCAGGGCGTACGCGAGCACCCCCGGGCCGCCGCCGGACAGCGAGTCCACCAGTACGCCGCCATCGTGCTCCCGGACGGCCGTGCAGGTGGCGTCCTCGTTCAGTTCGTCCAGCACGGTCCGGTAGAGGGCGGGCAGCCCGTACCGCTCGATGTTGGCCTCGCCCCATCCGAGGCAGGCGGTGTGCACCACGGCGGCGGTGCCGTTGGGCAGGGTGACAGAGGTGATCATTGCGGCCTTCACTTCCCGTCCGCGGTGAGCCAGCGCACCAGGAGGGTCATGTCGTTCTGCACGGCCTCCTCGTCGCCGGTACGGATGTGCTCCAGCAGCGCGAGGCCCGGGGTGGGCTCGCGGTACACCAGGACCGGGGCGGCGTCGTCCTCCGGCCAGGCGTCGGGCAGGGTCCGCAGTGACCAGTCCCGCCCGACGCCCACGAGCGCAGCGCGGACCTCGCCGGCGCGTACGGCGCGGGGCCGGTAGCCGATGCGGCGCTTCAGGGCGTGCCCGGGGTCGTCGTCCTGCTCGCAGTCGACAGGGCACGGCGGGTTCGGCTCCGCGTCGCAGCGACGGGCGACCTCGCGGGACAGTTGCCCGAGCCGCATCACGCCCGCGTTCGGCGCCTCGCCTGCGGCGACGGAGCGGGCCAGTTCCTCGGTCTCGCGCACCAGGCGTTCGGGCGTCAGCTCGGCCGCGTCCGGCCGCCCCAGGTAGTCCAGCACCTCGTTGGCCGGGAGCATCGGCACGGTCCCCCGGGCCGGACCCACCCAGGTCACGGAGTCGGGGGCGCTATCGAAGTCGGTGAGGCGGTGAGGCCGGAACGTGGTCTTTCCCCCGCCCATCTGCCCCACGAACACCTCCTCAGCGGACTCGGTCGGGTCCGGCTTGCGGCCGGTGCGGATCAGGTGCTCGATCTCGGCCCGCACATCCTCCGGGGTCCGGTCGGGGAACAGACCGGCCACCCCCGCGAAGTAGGCGGCCTCGTCCAGCATCAGCACCACACGGTCGGTTGTCCCGCCGGTGCGCTCCTGCTGGACGGCCAGCACGGCGGCGAGCATGTCCTTGGCCGATGCGACCGTCTTGCCGGGCATGGTCTTCTCCAACTCGCCACGCAGCTTCAGGAGTTCCACGGTGTGGTCCTGGAGCCGGGTGGCGGCCCACTTCCGGGCGGCCTCCGCCTCGACGTCCTCGTCGGTATCGCGGCGGTAGCGCTCGGCGACGGCTGCGCACTCGTCCTCGGTGCACAGCACGCGGGCCACGGCCCCGGCGGAGCCGTCGGGGTTCTGGGTGACCTCGACGTCGGGCTCGGACAGCTCGGCGGCGATGCACTCGGAGACCATCCGCAGGCCTCGCTCGGCGTTGGCCCCCAGCGCCTTGAGGTGGTCGGCGGTGAGCGGTACGGACACCGCGCCGACGCTCCAGCGCACGCGGTGCAGGTGGACGGTGTAGTGGCGGTCCGGCTCCCCCGGGACGAGGAGGAGCGGTACGGACAGCGGCATGGGTGTGACCTCTCGATCTACTTGACGTTGGTGACGGCGAGGCGGACGAAGCCGTACAGGACGAGGAGCGTTCCGGCGATGACCGCGGGGAACGCCAGGTGGTTGCACAGGGAGTCGACGTTCGTCCAGATCCACACGTTGATGTTGGTGCCGGGGGAGGTGCCCTCGGGCTTGGTGTAGTCGTACTGGCTCATGGCGCCGCCGGCGGCCGCGCAGAGCACCCCAACCAGCAGGAAGCCGAACGCCGCGCGGCGCTGCCGCCGGTCGTGGCCCGAGAGGGCGCGCTCCTGTACGACCCCGAGTTCCCCGGGCGCGAAGTCCAGTTCCTTCTGCGCGGCCCACTCGGCGGCGGCCTTGGCCTCGATCGACTCGGCGGCGTCGAAGTGGTGGCGCTGGGCGGCGGCGTGGCAATCGGTCTCGTCGCACAGCACGCGGCCGGTCATCGTCACCGACCCGTCCGGGTGCTCGGCGACGGCGATGTCCGGCTCGGTGAGCTGGGCGTAGGCACAGGTGGAGGCGGCCTTGCGGACGCCCTCGCGCACCGCCGCCTCCAGCGCGGCGCGGCCGTCCGGCTCGGCGGCGAGCTGCTCGGCGCTCCAGCGCTGGCGGTCGGTGTGCACCGTGAACGACCGGTCTATCGGCGGCACGGTGATGGTCACGGGCACGTTCAGCGGCATGCGTCAGTCACCCTTTCGGGTGGTAGCCGTACGGGCGAGCCGGGCCAGGAGATCGAAGTCCTCACCGGTCAGCGGACCGCCGTCCGGGCGGGCGTAGTCGATGGTGATGTGCGGGCGGGACCGCACGCGGAACAGCTCAAGCTGCCCCGAGCACAGGGGAGTTGGCGCCGCCGCCGGTGCGGCCGGGCCGTTCACCGGTTCCCCGGCTGCGGGATGTCGTCGCGTACGAAGATGGTGGCGCGGAAGCAGCCGTGGGTGCGGCGCTCGTCGTCCTTCCACCCGGCGTACAGCTCCTCGCGGCCGTTGACGTGGTCGGTGTCCACCGGGACGCCGATGTGGTCGGCCCACTGCTGCACGGCCGCGCGCTGCTGGGCGGGGGTGTAGCTCAGGCTGTCGGCCTTGCCGATGAGGTTGCCGTTGGTGGCGAGCGACCACGCCAGCGGGAGCAGGCCGTTGCTCGCGCCGTGCTCGATGAGGGCGGCGAGGTGACGCTCGGCGCGACGCTGCCACTCGTAGAGGGTGGCGGCCGGGACCGTTTCGGTCGCCGTGTCGGTCTGGGGCACGTCCGTTCGATTCCTCTCGTCTCGGCGGGCCGGTTCGCTGACCTGTCGTCATGTCCGGTTTATCGCCTCGGATATGGCACATTATCCGAGCCGAGACGCGCCGGTCCACCACATCACCCGAACGTGTCTAGATTTCTGGCCAGATTCTCCGGGGCGTAGACAGCGAGGGGGCCGAAGGGGCAGACTCGCAAACAGACCCCGGAGAATCGGGTAAGAATCCGTCGGAAGGCTCGCATGAAGATCACCATTGAGGGCGCGAGCGAGGAATTCACCGAGAAGGTGCTCACCCTCGCCGCGCAGCAGGGCGCGAACCTGACCATCAGCACGGTCGAGACCGGGTGGACGGTCGAGCGCGCCGAACGCTACCTCCGCTCGCTGCCCTCCGGCGCCCGGACCTTCGCCCGGCTCGTCGTGGTCGACGGCGACGGCCGCGCCGAGGCGGAGACGCTGCGCGTGGCCGTCGGCAAGCTCAACGGGCCCACGGTCGCACTGAGTCGGGCGATCCCGCGCGGGGTGCGCGAGGGCTGGTGGCCGGAGGGCACCCCGGCGCCGATCGAGAAGGTGGACGACCCCGATCACCCGTCATGGCAGAAGGCGGAGGCGTACGTGATGAGCCGCGACCTCGTGCCCGTCTTCCGCGCGGCCTTCGCCCGCCTCGCCCACGCCCAGCAGACCGCCCGGGCGGCGGGTCTGCACCCCGGCGGCGCGGGCAAGACGTCCATGTCCTGGGCGCCCGACCCGTCGATGCTCAAGGGCTACAACCTCGTTGACCTGGACGGGGGTTCGCTCCCGGCCGACGACGACCAGGACGAGGAGGACCAGCAGCCGTGACCACCCGCATCCCGCGCAACGCCAAGCGGGTCTTCTACGCCACCGAGAGCACGACCCGGACCAAGCCCGACGGGGAGGTCATCCGGTGCGCCGGGCGCGAACAGCGCTCCACCACCTTCCGTGAGGCGCGGAAGTTCCTGGACGACCTCGGCGTCCCCGGCGGCGTGACCGTCTGGACCGAGCGCAGCAACCGGACCGACGCCTACGCCGACCGCCGTGCGGACGGCACCTGGGTGGCCCTCGACCGGTTGACCGGCACCTGGGTGCCGCTGCCCGAGCCCAAGGAGGGACGGGCATGAGTACCCGCCTGATCCTGTTCGTGGTGCTGCCGGCCGGGCTGCTCGGCATCGCCGCGGCGGTCGTCGTCTGGCTCCCCGGCGCCGACGACCTGAGCATGCCCCGTCTCCTCGCCGGGGGCGCGGTCCTGGTCGTCGTCCAGGCCGCCGCCTGTGCCGCCCTCGGCTACGTCCTCGGTCGGCGTGGGGTGCTGCGGTGACCCGTCCGGTACAGCCGGAGTGCACCGGCTGCGGGATGACGGACCTTAACTTCGTCTGCGCGGCCGCCGCCGGGTGGCGCCTGGTGCTGGGACATCTCCGCTGCCGCCCCTGCGCGAGCGGCTTCCCCGCCTGGATGCGCCGCTCCTTCTGATCAACTCCCCCTGAGAGGAACCGACATGACGTTATCGCCCGACGCGCTGACCACGGCGGACACGCTGTGGAAGCGCCTCGCCGAGCACCAGCCCGCCGTCGCCGCCGCGCTCGCCATGAAGGTGCGCGCCCTGCCCGAGGACTGGTCTCAGCGCGTCCTCGGCGTGGCCCGGCCGCACGCCGCGCTGGAGCTGCCTCCCACCGGCGACGTGCCCATGGAGATCGAGCCGTACGACGCCGCCGACTGGGAGAACTGCCCGGCCTGCGGCGAAGTGGCGGACCAGCCCTGCCGCTACCACGAGGGCTACACCACCGGCTACGAGGCGCTGAACCAGCCGCTCACCGAGGCCTCCCGCGTCGACCCGAAGGTGACCGTCGCGGACGCCCTGCGGCGGCTGACCGAGGCGGACGAGGCCGCCGAGCGCGGCGAACTCGCCGCCGCCGTGGAGCGGCTGACCGGGGGGCAGGGATGACGACGACCAGCACCCCGCCGTGCCCGGAGTGCTCGACCGCGACCATCCCCCTGACGGTCGACGGCGAGGACATCTGGCGTTGCCCCGACCCCGAGTGTGGCCGCCGTACGTACGGCACCGGCAACGAGGACGACGATGACGCGCTGCCCTCGTACACCGAGACCGACGCCGACGGCGCCGTGTTCATCTACCACGGCACCGGCCACCTCGACCTGGAGGCGACCGCTGAACTGGCCGCGCAGGACGGGCCGGACGAGGATGACGAGGAGCCCTCGGGCTTCCTGGTCGTCCCGCCGCTCGACCTGGTCCCCGGCACGCTGCTGGTCGCGGTCGGCCCCGGGGCCTCGGGCAAGTCGACGTACGCGACCACCGCGGCGGTCGACGTCGTGGTCTGCCTCGACTCCCTGCGCCGTGAGATCGGTGGGGACGAGGGCGACCAGTCCGTCACACCGGCCGCCGTGGAGCGGCAGAACGCCCTCCTGGAGCAGTACCTGAGCGCCGGGGCGACCCTCTTCCTCGACAGCACGAACGTGGAGCCCCGCGTGCGGGCCGAACTCGTGGAACGGGCCCGCCGGCGCGGCCGCCCCGTTGTCGCCCTGCGCTTCCTGCCCGACCTCGACACCTGCCTGACCCGCAACGGCCTGCGGCCGGTCAACCGGCAGGTACCCGACGACACGCTGCGCTGGCAGCACGACCTCGCGCGAGAGGCCACCGCGGACGCCCTGCTCCGGGAGGGCTTCACCGCCGTTCACCAGGTCCACCCCACCCCGACAGGAGCCACCGTGTCCAACGACGTCCTTGCCCCCGAGCGGATCGCCGATGCCGTCGCCGTACTGAGGAAGGCTCAGGAAGGCCACGAGGAGGCACGCACAGACCTCGCCGAGTTCTTCCCGGAGTACGAAGGGCTGGTGATGCAGACCGATCACACCCTCTACCTCGAACTCGCCGCCCACGCCGGACTGGTGGCCACTCACCTCCTGCTTCTCCAGAGCGGCGGGGAGTGGCTGGCCTCGGTGGACACCTACACCTCCGACTTCGCGCTGCCGCTCGCGTCCGTGGCCCTCGGGGAGTACGGCACCAGGACCGAGGCGGTCCGGGAGACGGTGCGCGCCGCGACGGACCACGGATGGACGCTCGCCCCCGAACACGAGTGGGCCGACTTCGACTGCGGCGGCGGGGAGATCCACATCCCGATTCACGCGCGGCCGACGCCCTGACTGACCGTCCCCACCCTCCGACCAGCAGGAAAGGACCGCATCCTATGCGTACCTGCACCCGTATCCAGCGCCGCCGAGACCGTGGCTGGCGCAAGCCTGAGCGGTGCATGATCGTGGACCGCACCTCCGACTTCGGCAACCCGTTCACCATCGCGCAGCTCGTGGACATCGGCTACAAGGAGCCGGAGGCCCGGCAGACCGCCATCGCCGAGTTCCGTCCGTGGCTGCGCGGCAGCCGTGCCAACTGGACCGCCGACGAGAGCGACCGGCGCCGGGAGAAGCTCCTCGCCCGGCTGCCGGAGCTGCGCGACATGGACCTGGCCTGCCCGTGCGAGCCCGGCGAGCCGTGCCACGGTGACGTGCTGCTGGAGTGGGCCGCGCTCTCCCCGCTCGCCCTGGAGGTGCGGACCGCCGCGACCCGCGTCCGGGTCGACCGGCAGCGCGTCTTCCAGGGCCTGGAGCCGATGTACGACGCAGACGACCTGGCCGCCGTCCTCACGCAGGACGTGCACCTCGACTGCCTGGTCGACTTCGACCCGGGCGACGGCATCCCGCAGCGCTGCGACAACCGGACCTGGAACCACTACCTGAAGGGGCAGCGGCTGCACGAGGACGCGGTCACGGTCCGGTTGGTGGAGGTGTTCGCGTGAGCGCGCCGCAGGAGAGCTACGCGGACCGGGCCGCGCGCCTACCGTTCGTCGCCCGGCCCACCGCCGACCCGAAGGTCTCCATCGTCGTCATCGAGGAGGAGACCGAGGACGGCAACGTGAACCAGGCGGTCGAGGTGCACGTCGACGGGGAGCCGGAGTGAACACACCGGACGCCGACGCCCCGCGCCTGGACCGGGCGGAGACGCACGCGGAGACCGTGCACCGGATCTTCGGCGACCGCCGGGCCGCCCCGCCGGCGCGGGAGCTGCTGCTCGCCGTGGCGTACGCCCTCTTCGTCGCCCCCGGCGACCCCGGGCGGGTGCTGAACACCGCCGCCCGGGCGCTGGGTCTCGAGGGAGGTCGCCCCCGGTTCGACGCCCTGGTCGCCGCCGACGCGCCCCGCTACGAGCCGCCCCGCGCGGCGGGCGACTGGGGCCCGGGCCAGGCTCCGGGATGCGAGGCTCCGCGCCTGCGCCCGTACGTCTACCGGCCGCGCCGACCCGCCACAAGCGGGGACGAGGAGGCCGCGGTGCCGCTGCGGCGGCCGCCCGAGCCGGTCGTGCACGTCGGCCCGGACTATATCCCGCCGGTCGACTACCGCAACGAACGGCAGATCTGCGGCGCCGACTCCCACCACAAGGTGCTGGAGCTGGACCCGCGGACCGGCTGGGTGCGCCCGCACTGGTTCTGCAAGCGGCACGTCGACCACGCCGAGCGCGTCGCCGACCAGGTCCGCGAGCAGAACGAGGCCGCGCCCGAACCGATCCCGAACCGCGGCGGCCTGCTGCCCGCGTACTTCAAGGCACCGTGGGAGGACGTCTACCGGCACTACGCCCCGGCGAGTTGGGAACCGCCGCCGTACGGCCTCTCGGCCGACGACTGGCCCGACCCGGGCAACCCGCCGCCGGTACGCTCCCCGCGCCGCCTGCGGGCCGTGTAGCCGCATTTTATCTGGCCAGATAGACCACCAGACAGAGCCGGGACTCCCCCGGCCCGTACCAGAAGGGGCCCCATGGGCACATACGAGGAAGACGTCGCCATCGCGCTGCGCGAGCGTCGCGCGTCCACCTGCACGTGTGGTGCGATCAACCCGCCGCACTACGACGCCTGCCACGACTGCGGGCAGGCGCTGGTGACGTGCGCGACCTGCGGGACCGTCAGCCCGCAGCGGTACGGCGGCTGCACCGAGTGCGGGTGCGAGACCGCCGCCGAGTCGCTGGGTGACCACGAGGAGGGCTACGAGCTGACCCACGCGGAGTTCGTGAACCTCCAGGTCGGCCCGCGCCGGGTCGGCGGCCGCTACCGCGTCGGCGCGAACGGCGCCGCCTACGAGGTCCTCGCCATCGAGCGGGACCGCCCGCTGGGGACCTGGCCGTCGTGGCAGATCACTGTCCGGTGGCTGGCCGACGGCCGGACCACCTCGCACTGCACGCGCTGGGACAACCGGCGCGACACCGTGGTCGAGCAGCCGACCTGACCCCCCTTGCCGTAGGTGCTGCACCTGGTGCAGGACGGCGGCGCGGACGCACGACGACGCGGGCCCCGGCTCCCCCCTCGAAGGGGACCGCCGGGGCCCGCGGGTTATCTGGCCAGATAGACCACTCTCAGGCGGACTCCTCCGGCGCGAAGTTCTCCATGCAGTCGCCGCACATGATGTTGCGGCGCTCCAGCGTCTTCGGGGACACCCGGATGACCGCGGGCGGGGTGCACTTGCAGACCGCCTTGACGTAGTTGCGGTCCTCCTTCTCCTTCTTCCCGGTCGGCGCCTCGTCGTCCCCGCCGGCGTCGGCGGTGTCGGCGGTGTCCACGTCGTCGGTGGTCCCGCCGCCCTTGCTGCTGCCGCCGCGGCTGCGGGTGGCGAAGATGTCGGGGGTGCGGGTGGCGTGCATCGCCTTATCCAGCGCGGCGATCTCCTTGGCGTACGTCTTCGCCGCCTCCTCGCCCAACTCCGTACCGGCGAACCCGTACTTCTTCTTCCACTTCTCGCCGACGTCGGGCCGCTGGACGAGTCCCATGGCCTCGGCCATCTTCCGGAACTCCTTGTTGTGGTACTGGCTCGCCGAGCAGTCGTTGACGCCGCGCGCCTCGTTCGCCGCGTGGGTGGCCTCGTGCAGGAGGTACCCGAAGACCTTGGCCGCGCCGTCGGCGAGCGACTCGGCGGTGACGAACACCTCGTGGTGGACGTCGTCGCCCTCGCGCAGCCGCCACCGGCGGGGCGCGAAGTGGGCCAGCTCGACCGCGCTCGCGCGGCCGCCGGTGGCCATGCTGATGACGGCCTCGGGAACGTCCTTGTGGCGGGCGCGGATCGCGTCCCAGGCCTCCACCAGGGCGGAGGTGACTCCGGCGGCGATCTTGGCGACCGTCACCTCGGCGGGCAGGTCGGGCACGACCTCCAGGGACGGGGCGGGTGCGGGCTCGGGGATGACTGCGACGGCTTCGGTGGGCATGACTTCATCCTAACTGAAACTCACCTCTTAAGAGGTGAGTTTCTGGGGTGAGTTGGCGCCACGCTGCCCCAACTCGGGCCCGATCGCGGTGCACTGACGGTGCCGTCCGGTATGCAGGACACCTGAACTACCGGCGAAGGAGCCCCGCGTGTACGTCGACATGGCCGTCCTCGATCAGGAGTGCGTCCGCCTGGCCTGCCTCATGGCGGACCGCAGCATGGAACACCTCACCGTCCCCGAGGCCCGGTCTCCGGAGGAGCAAGGCGCCGCCTTGGAGGCGGAGTTCTCCGCCGAGCTGGGGAAGTCCTACGCCCGGATCGCCGCGGCGGGCTCCGATGAGGAGTGCATCCTGCCGAGCCTGCTGATGGAGATGGCAGGGAAGCTGTCGATCCTCGCGACGGACGTCTCCCTGCGGAGCGACCGGGACGCGGCGGACGTGATCCGGTCGATCGGCGGCCGGTAGGCCCGGCGAGCGAACCGCTACCGTTCCCGGCATGGCAGGCGAGACCGAGCACCCCGTGCTCTACCTGGCGAAGACCTGGCTGTTCACCTGGGAACAGCACCGGCCCGGCGGCTGCCGCTGCGTGTGCCGCGTCTACCACGGTGGACAGGGAACATGCTTGGCGGCTGCGGAGCCGGGCCGTCTGCTGCGCGTGGTCACACCGGGGGTGGAGGGGCAGGGGCACCCGGCCGACATCACCGACGCCCTTCCGGTGTGCGCCCCCTGCTACACCGCACTCGCACCGCTGAGCGAGTAGCAGGAAGAAGGAGAGGGGCGCCGGGATGACCCGGCGGCCCCTCGCGTTCGTCACCCCTGCGTCAGTCCTCGGTGTGCGTCCAGGCGCTGGGTACCAGGCTGGGCATGCGGTGCTCGATTTGGTGTTCGCCCTTGGTGCAGCCTGAGAAGGGGCCGGTGGACCCGCGCAGCTCCCGGAGTGCGGGGTCCATGTGGTCGCGGTGCCAGACCGAGGGGCCGGTGTATCCGCAGGATGCCGGGTCCGTCAGTTCCTGCCAGGCGAGCCACACGGCGTGCAGGCGGGCGATGGCCACGGGGTGCTCCCACCACAGGTGACACCATCGGGCATCGGCTGACGGCTCCGCGAGGTAGCCGGGCACCAGTACGCCCTCGACCCACTCGATCAGCGCTCGAAGTTCGTCGTCGTACTCCGGCGGGTCGAGCAGGAGGATGAACGGCGGGTACTGCCACTCCTCTTCACCGTCGTCCTCCTCGGCGGCGGCCTCCCCGCCGGCCGTCTCCTCCTCGTCGGCGGAGGCCTCGCCCGGCTCCCCTTCCTCTCCCCCGGTGAGCGTCTTGACCAGGGTCGTCAGGCTGGCGACCTGGGCCTTGAGGTCTTCGATGTCCTCGAACATGCCGACGGGCACGTCCAGCTCCGGGACGTCATCGGGCTCATCGGCCACTGCGCGTCGCCTTCCGCAGCTCGTAGGCGCCCACGGCGCGCTTGGTGATGGCGGCCTCCTCCTCGCGCATCTGCGGGCCGATGTGCGCCATCGCCTTCTCCGCGTACCAGGGGCGCAAACCGATCTGCGCGACCGGCATGCCGGTGGACATCAGCAGGGCCGTGCCCTTGCGCATGGCGCGGATCTCGGCGGGGTCGAGTACCTGCTCACGCTGCTCGGACCAGCTCCGGCTGCCGCCGTCCTTGCTCTTGGAGTACGAGCCACGCTCGACGTAGTGCGCGCCGGTCAGGCTGCTGATGTCCTGGGCGAACTTGGCGTCATCGATCCCGACGCCGATCACCTTCTTCGTGGCGGCCGACCACATCGAGTCCATGCCGACCTCACCCCATGCCCGCACGCCCTGGCGGTAGCTCTGGAGGATCACGAACGGCGTGATGCCGCGAGACCCCAAGTGGCTGTAGAGGTCGGGGAGATCGGCGATTTTGCAGATGTTGGCGGCCTCATCGAGCACAGCGCGCATCGGCTCGGGCAGGCGGCCGCCGTGGCGCTCGCCCGCCTCGGTGCCGGCGGTGAAGACCGCGTCGGCGACCGCGGCCACGAGCGCCGAGGACGGACCGCCCTTCTTGCTCAGCAGGTACAGCGTGTCCGTGCTGGTGGCGAAGACCTCGGGGTCGAAGCGGGCCCGGTGCTTGTCCGGGGTGACCCACGCGAGCACCTTCTCGTCGCGCAGCGCGGACATCGCCGTACGGGCGTTCTGGTAAATGCCCGATTGCGTCTCCTCCGCAATATTGATGGAGGAATCGACCTGTTCGGCGAGCACCGGTTCGTGTTGGTAGAGCACGCGAAGCGGCGCCTTCTCCTTCGGGTCGGAGAGCCACTTCATGACCTCGCGGACGGTGGCGCCCTCCCACCATGCGGCCCGGTAGAGGCCGGTGAGGAGGTCCCCGGCGGCCTGGCTCCAGAAAGGATCGGCCTGTTCCGAGGTGATCTGGTTGACAAAGTGGGAGGCCAGACGCTCGGCTCCCTCCAACGTCTCGGCCTGCGCGACCAGGTCGACCCACACGTCCCGCTCGGCCTGCGCGACGCCCTGGGTGTCGAACAGGAAGGTCTGCCCGACCTTCCCGCGGGAACCCACCGTGGCGGCGTAGACGTCGGCCTTATTCGACGTCATCAACAGGGCGCCGGGCGCCTCCTCCGCGACGGGGATGGCGAGGCTGGTCGACTTGCCCGCGCGGGGCGCCATGATGGCGACGTAGGTGTCCTCGTCCGATCCGCGCAGCTCGATCCCGGACGGCATGTGGTCGCCGAGGAGCACGCCCCGGTCGCGGGCCGGGAGCTTCGACGCCTTCGCCCCCTTCAACGAGGCCCGCAGCCGGGTGGCAGTGCGGGCCGCGTGCCTCGGCGTCAGCTCGCGCACCTGGTGCAAGGTGGCCAAGCTGCTCGGGTTCCTGAACCACTTGAAAGCCCAGCGCAGCCCCCACACGAGGAACACCACGACCGCCAGGTCCGCGATGGTGGCGCCGACGATGGACGCGGTCTGCGACTGCGGCCACACCGCCGACCAGTCGCTCACCATCCGGTAGACGGTCAGCGGGGAGGCCGGGGCCACGTCCTCGCCGGTCACCAGCGCGCCGCCCGCCGCCCCGGCCCACGTCGTGGCGGCCAGCGCCACCGCGCCGCCGACCAGGATCGCGCCGCCGGCCCATGCCCGGTCGTTGTCCGTCATCATCGGCTGTCGCCTCCCACCCTCGTCGTCCGGCGCCGGTTGGTGTCCGTGCGGTAGAGCCGCAGTTCGGTCGCGGTCAACTCCAACGAGGCCGCGATCCCGGGCCGGGTGCCAATCTTGATCAAATACTTGCCGCGGCCCGGGTGCCGCGCGCCCTCTTCCTCCAGGGGCACGTTGCTGCCGTCGGCGTCGTCGAAACTCGGGTCGATGTCGAGCCCGGTCGACGTCGCCGACGACCACGAACCGATCATCATGCGCTCCTGCTCGGTGAGGCTGCGCTTGCCGGTGACCCGGCGCAGCTCCTCCTCCGAGGACGCACCGATCACCCAGGTGTCACACCGGTCCATCAACCCGCGCGCCTTCGCCCGGTCGGTCTCCGTCGGCAGCGCCTCGACGTCCAACAGCGAGTGCGTGACGTAGATCGTCACATCGTTCGTGGTCCTGTTCAGGCGGCTGATCGCGTCCATCGCGTCCACCAGGCCGGGGCCGCTCCTGAGCGCGCGCCACATCTCGTCCATGGGCAGCACGAGGGACCGGTCCATCAGGCCGATGCTGCGGGCGGAGTCGATCGCGGAGTAGGTGTACGCCCACGTCGCGATCATGCCCGCGCTCACCACGTCGTTGCCACGGGCCCGCAGGGCGGAGATGTCCACGGACACGGCGGGCGCCGAGATGTCCAAGGGGGTCGTCGTCGGGCCGTCGAAGAGGCCCTTGAGCGGCCCGCCGATCAAGTTGTCCAACCCGGCGATCACCGACCGGGTCAGGTCCTGGTACCGCTCCCCCTCGGCGGCCAACTTCGTGCGCAGCTCCTCGGGCGCCGCGCGCAGCGCCCGCACGACGTCGGCGACCACGGGGTCGCTGCCGGACTCCTGCGCGGCAGAGGCGACCTGCACGGCCGTGTCGAGCGCCGAGCGCTCGATCTCGTTCGGAGCCCTGCCGAGCCCGTGCTTCGTGGACAGCAGAGCGACCAAGGTCTCCAGCCGCCGGCCGTTGAGGACGTCCAGCAGGGACTCGCGCCGGTCGACCGGCAGCGTGTGCACGCGCCCCTTCAGCGGGCCGCTGTCGAGCGGGTTCAGGCGGCCGATGCCGTCGCCGATCCGCACGACGGAGCCGCCGAGTTCGCGGATCAGCTCGGAATACTCGCCCTTGACGTCGCCCGGGACACAGACCATGTGCCCGTACGCCGAGTAGACGAGACACACGCGTTTGACCAGCGCGGACTTGCCCGCGCCGGGCTGGCTCATGACCCAGACGCCGGGGTTCGTCGTCAGCTTGCCGGTCCATCCGCTGGGGTCAATACACACCAACTCGCCGGTGAGTACGTCCCGTCCGACCGGCACGCCGCGCGGCGGCAGTCCGCTGCCGAGCAGGAAGGGGTAGATACCACCCGCCTGCGAGGTGGGGCCGGTGTAGACGGTGCCGGTGTCCTCAACGGGCGCGCGGCCGCCGAACCGGCCGCCCCACCCCAACCTCGGGGCGAAGCGGCCCCGCAGCTTCTTCTCGGCCCGCCGCTCCTCGCGGGTCGGGGCCTGCTCGATCACCTTGACCACGCGCTTGGGCGTGGTCACCGGCACAGACTTGAGCTTGCGTGCCATCGTCGTCAGTCCTTCACCAACGGTGAGTATCCGATCGGCAGTCCGGCCGCGAACACCGCGGCCTGGGCGCCGAACGCGCTCCGCATCCGGATGCCTCGGGTCGCCTTGACCGCGCGGGCCAACTCCTGGCGCGCGGCGGGCAGGTCGGCGGCGCGGCGGGCGGTGGCGGTGACCATGAGGGTCCAGTCGACCACCTGGACGCCGCCGGCCACCTGCGCGGCGGCCTTCTCCGCGCGCTGGAGGTCGGCCTTCTGGCTGTACTTCGCTCGCCCCTTGACCTCGGCGGTCGCCCGCGCCCGGTCCTGGGCATTGCTGATCTCCCGCTCCAACACCGCCTCGCCCTCGTACGGGTCGAGCACGCGGTAGGACAAGGTGATGCGCCTCTGATAGCGCCCAGGGGCCAGCAGCGGCAGCAGCACGCTGTACGGCAAGGGACGCTTGGGCATCTCGCGCAGCACCCAACTGATGGAGACGCCGCCGTCGTGCGCGTACTCCTCCCACCCGTCGTCCGCGGCCTGCGGCCCGCACTCCGACCACGACAGGTCAGCGAACTCGGCGTCCCTCGCGTTGAACACGTCCGGGTCGTACGCGGCCCTGACGATCCGGCGCAGGTCCACGTCGGTCGCCCGCCGCTCGATGTCCGTGCCTGTGCCGGACAGGTCGAGCGAGTCGACCACCCGCAGCGCCTCGGCGACCTGCTCGGCGAGGTCCGCCGGCGCGTTCGCGGAGGCGTTCGGGTCCACGGTGACGCTCATCCATGGCGCGACGCTCGCGGTGGCGTGCGGGGTCGTACGAACCAGCTCGTCAATGATCTTTTTGGCGAGCTGCGGCGCGTTCGGGTCCTTGCGGGACGCGACGTCGTCACCGAGGGCCTCCCCCGCTCCCGGGGTGATCTGGATGGTGACGGACGCGCCCTTGATCTGCTCGTCGGTGGACATGGCGTCCAGCACGGACGACCAGGTGCGCAGACTGCTCTGCACCGCCCCGGTGGGCGCCATGAGGCTGCCGCCCGGGGCGAGCAGGGTGGTGATGCTCATGTAGCCGGTCGCCCGGTCGTGGACGACGCCGACGGGCCGCCCGCTGGTCGGGTCGTGCGCCTTGATCAGGGTGGAGCTGGCGCCGACGCCGGGCAGGTCCAGGGCGTACGGGTGCGGCAGCAGCAGCCGCCTGTAGGAGGTGGCGTCGAACTTCGCCGCGCGCTTCCAGGCGATCTTGGCCCAGTAGTAGTTCAGCGCGGACATGCCGTGACGCTTGGCCGCGGCCAGTCCGAAGACCGCGCCGGTCACCGGCAGGGTGACCAGCAGGGACAGCGGGGCCTGGGTGGCGATCAGGCCGTCCGCCACCAGGATGACCGCTGCGAAGATCGTCGCGTTCCGCGACAGCCCGCCGAAGCCGAAGCTGCGGCGGGCCCGGAAGCCCTCGACCATCAGGGTCTTGGGCACTTCGTGGGTGGTCACTGGTTCTCTCCGCCCATCTGTCCGCTCGCGCCCTGCACCGCGTCGTTGACGCCGTCCAGGACCTGGATGGCGGCGCCTGCCACCGGGACCGCGGCCGTCGCCGTACCGGCCGTGGCCGCCGTGCCGGTGGCACCCGCCGTGCCAGTGGCACCCGTCGCGCCCTGCAAAGCCTCGCCGGTTCCCGGCGCGCCGACGCCTGGGGCGCCTTCGGGGCCGCCCTGTCCGGGAACGCGTCCGGCCTCGTTCCGGGCCGCCTGCGCCTGGGCGTCGCTGCCCTGGCCGCCGTCCTCGCCATTGCCGCCCTGCCCCTGGCTGCCCATGCTCTGCTCGACGTACTTCGCGTGCTCGACCGCGCTCGTGCCCTGGCTGTCCCCGCCGCCGTCGCCGCCGTCGCCGTCGCCGTCGCCTCCGGCCTTCCCCGCGAAGTAGCCCGCGGCCGCCGTCAGGGCGCCGCTGGCGCCGCCCGCGCTCATGCCCGCGCCGACCGCCGCCCCGAAGGGGGCGAAGATCTTCGTGAGCGGGCCCGGGGCGAGTACCGCAAGGACCAGCGTGGCGCACCCGCGCAGCCATTCGGCGAGGGTCTTGGAGTGTCCGAACTCCGCGAAACCGGTGCAGATGATCACGGCGACCGTGGGCTTGTACGCCACGATGACCATTCCGGACGTGATCAGGGTCGGCGCCCACTTGCGGGTGGCCTCACCGCCGGTCCGGCCGCCGCCGGCCACGGGGATCAGCAGGCAGATGATGGGGATGGCGCTCTGCCGCAGGAAGATCATCACCATCTGGATGAAGCCGATCAGCAGCAGCACGCCGACGATGCACAGCAGGGTGATCGGATTCGAGATCGCGGTGGGCAGCAGAACGGCGATGATCCGCTCGTAGGCCTGCCCGTCGTCGTCGAAGGTCGCCTTCACCAGACCTGCGCTCAGCGCGTCCCCGATCGTCAGCAGGAACGCGAACAGGCTCACGCCGAGGGCGGAGAGGAAGAGGTTCTCGATCCATCCCTTCATCGCCACCCCGGCGTGCTGGACCTTCCCGGTGACCGCCATCTTGGCGAACTGCCAGATGATCCCGGCCACGGCGATCACCAGCCCGAGCCAGACGAGCATGCCCGCCAAGGTGGCCTTGCCGTCCCACAGTCCGGTGCCCTTCAAGTCGACCGATGGCCCGAGCAGCGCGAAGGTCAGCACCTTCTTGATGATCCACTTGGTGACGTCCTGGGCGGCCTTGATGATGTCGCCGAGGATCGAGTCCCAGACGTTCTTCCAGGCCTCCTTGATGGCCTTCTCGCCCACTTCGCCGACTGCGTCGCACATGTCCGAGCCGGTCAGACCGCCGATGCCGCCGAGTTTGCCGCCGGTCTTCAGGATCGTCCCCAGCACCGGGCCGGTGCCGATCCGGCATGCGCCTTCGATCGTGTTGCTGATGATGCCGTCGGCCCTCGCGGGCTGCGGCGCCGAGACGACGGACACGCCGAACACCGCGACCAGAGCGAGCAGGATCGCGGCGAACCGGCGCCCCACGGCGCCTCGGCGCATCACGACGCCTCCCTTATGGCCGTCCATCCGGAGTCGTTGAAGTCGGCGTCGCCCGGGGCCACGATGCGCGGCTGGGCCTGCCCCTGAACGTCCGTCTGTGCGCGGGCGGTGGCGTCGCCGGTGAGCTTCCAGTCGCCGTCCTCCCACTGCGCGCCGGCCAGAGTGCGGGTGTAGGAGCCGGACTCCTTCTTCATCTCGCCGTTCTTCTGGACGACCCGCGACAGCAGCCACGCGCTGACCTCGGTGTCCGACTTCTTGATGACCTTGAAGCCCACGACGGTGCTGCGGACGTACGCGCCCGACGGCAGCGGCTGCCCGGCGCTCACGCCCATCTGCTTGGCCAGGGCCTTGTCGCTGGCCTGCGCGTTCAGCTCGATCTGCTCGGCGTTCTCCGACGACTGGTCGGCCTTGCCGATGTACGAGCGATAGATGCGCAGTTGTTCGTCCGCGTTGGACTTGTCGCCCTCGATGTCGGTCGAGTTGGCGGCCGCCATCATCGCCACGGCCCCCTCGGTGGACTTCGGGAAGCCCACCTGGCTGCCGTGGTCGTCGGTGCGCTCCCCCCGCGGAAGCGCCGCCCACGAATTCGGCTCGGTCCAGTCGTCCGGCGGCGCATACGTCGCGCTCGGGCCGGGCGAAGCGGACGCACTCGCGCTCGGCTCGCCCTTGGCCGGGGTGTCGCCGTCGTCGTCGCCGCTGAACGCCACGTAGCCAGTCAGGGCGAGCACGGCCGCGAGCGCGGCGCCGGCGAGCCAGGTGCCCTTGGTGTTCCATGTCCCCCTGGTGCGTCCCATGTCTCCCGCCTCAGCCTGCGATGCCGTTGAGGATGGCGATCAGGGAGCCGGACAGCAGGATCGCGGCCAGTCCCCCGCCCATCCACTTGAAGGGCTCGCTGCCGCCGCCGTTGCGGCTCTTGTCCGAGACGGCCAACTTGTAGACGCCGAAGGCGACGCCGCCGACCCCGGCCAGGACCAGCAGCCACAGGCCGTAGCCGAAGATTTCGGAGACCGGGCCGTCCATGCCCGGGATCTTCGTCGGCTTGGCCCCGGGGATGAGGCCACCGCCGCCGTCCTTCTTGTCGTCGTCCGCTGCCAGGATGAACGCGGCAACTCGCTCCATGGCCATCTGCTCACTTCCCTTCGATCGTGCGCCGCAGCTTCTCGGCTGCGGACCGAACGTCCTTGTACTCCAGGGCCTCGTCAGGCCCCTTAACGGCCCGGAGAACGGGCAGGTACGGCAGCCTCGCCACCCCGGCCAGTCGCCCCTCCAGGGCGCGGACCAGGAAGCGGGCGTCCTGCACGGGGCGGGCCGGGGCGTCGGCCACCCACACCAGCCACGGCCGGGGCAGCGAGCCCCAGCGGTGCAGGGTCTGCTCCAGCATCTGCACGCCGTACAGCGTGGTGTCGGCAACGAGCACCGGGGAGGCGCCGTAGGGGATGTGCTCGCCGTACGCGAGGATGCGGGCCCGGGCGCCGCCGGCGTCGTTGTCGAGCATCTTGGCGACCGTCGCCACTGCAATGCCGAACCCGTTGTCGACGGGCATCAGCGCGTACCGGAGAGCAACCGGCGCACCAGTGCCCGGGGTTGATGTCACCGATTGGGTGGTCATGCCGCAACTCCCCCCGTATGCCTTCGTTTAAGTCACGATATTGGGTTCTTGGGATCACTGAGGCTAGCGTGAACCCCCGACAAACCAGGGTGGTGTTTTCGCGAGAGCCGGAGGTCAGGCACAGGTGTCGCTCTACAACAGCGCGCGACAGCCGGTGTTTTGCCTGCACAGCAGGAACCGTTTCGAGACGGCAAACCGATCGCACCTGGTCACCCTGGCCGAAGTCACAGCATCAACAGTCACACTCATCAGCCACACCCCCGAGTCGCCAACGGTTCCGCGCGGACGCCTCCATTTCGCCGCGCGAAATGAAGGGGGCGTCATTTCGCTGCGCGAAGTCGCCCGACCCGAAACCTGATCCCGACCCTACGTGAGCCGCGGCCGCGCACTCGGTCCGGCCCCGGCCGAATGGAGGCGCACACGCCAAACAACTCGTGATCTAGTACGGCAGAAAGTCACACAACCGGCACGACAGCGAAGCGAGAACACGCACGGGGGGATAGCACGTGAAGGTGCTCATGGGGGCCGCTGCCGCGGTCATAGGACTCGTCGTCCTGGCGCTCCTTCTGGTGGTCGGGGTGGTGATATCCGACGACGACGCCTCGGCCACCGAAGCGTCCAGCGCCAGCGGCG